>JBOHME010000007.1:0-78149 GCA_050729795.1 Allostellaceae bacterium
GGGAAGTTACCGAGACCCCGGCGACCGGCGCGCAAGCCCTCTCTCAGGTCATGGGCTCCTACGACGAGCTCGAAGATGAGCGACGCTTTGCCGAGAACGCCTATCAGCATGCGCTCGAGGGGCTCGATCATGCCCGGATCGCCGCCGACCGCCAGCAGATCTATGTTGCCGATTTTGTCCCACCGAGGCTGCCCGAGGAAGCGCTCTACCCGCAACGCTGGCGCGCGCTCGGCGTCACGTTTCTGATCGCCTTCACCATCTGGGCAATCGGCGGGTTGACCGTCCGCTCGGTGCGGGATCACCTCTTGTAGACGGCGGTGGCGCAGGCACCGCCGTCGGGAGCGAGACGAACATGGCCAGTGTCGAGTTCGAGACGAGCAGCCCCTTGCTGTTCCCTGGCGCCTCTGTCCGGGCACCGCCGTTTGTCGCGCTGCGCGGTGCCGCCCGTCCGCGGCTTGCTCTGGTTTCGACGTACAGCGATTTATGCGGGATAGCCGCTTATTCGCGCAGTCTCGAAAAGCAGCTGGCGGCCGCATTCGACATCACGGTTTTCGATTTGAACCAATTCCTGCTGCGCTCGGCCCACGCCCGGGTGCGCCGCTTCGCCGACCGCCACATCCTGGAGATCTGCCGCGAAATCAGGGAGTTCGACGCCGTCAATCTGCAACTCGAGCATGGCACTCTCGGCCGCAACTGCCGCGATATTTTTCGTCGCTTTACCTGGCTCGCCCGCTCCGCTCCGCGGCTTTCGGTCACGTTCCACACCGTATTCGAGGCAGACGAGTTCGACTTCAAAGCTTTCTGTCGCGAGCTGTTCAGGCTCAATCTTGGCAAGGCGATAAGCTTGCGCGCTGCCTACAATCGCGCGCATCTGTTGTCCGCCGGTGTCGCCACCCATCTGCGCCGCGCCCAGCGGCTGAAGCCGGTCGCGGTTATCGTGCACACTCGCCGCGAACAGTGGCACATGAGATATGTGCACGGATTGCGCAACGTCTATGATCATCCGCTGTCCTTTCTCGGCGAAGACGAAGCCGGGGAGATCCGGCGAACCGCTTCGCGTGATCAGTTTCCGTTGCTGGACGGGGTACCGAGAGATGCCAAGCTGGTAGGCATTTTTGGCTTTCTCGGGCGATACAAAGGTTTCGATACGGTAATCCGGGCACTGCACCATTTGCCGAAGGATTATCATCTCCTGATCTTTGGCGGGGTGCATCCAAATGAAATCAAGCCGCACCAGCCGATCAACCCGGTGCTCTCGTTGTTGTTCGACGCCGGTTATGTCGACACCAACATCGCCGAGCGGGTGCGAGCCGGCGCCGGGCGTGCCGCCCCGACGGTTTCGGTTGCCGTCGACGCGTCGATGCGCGATCTCCTGATCGGTCATCCAAAAGATCTGTCGGAAAGAATCCATTTTCTGGGTGCCACCAGCGACGCTGAATTTCTCTCGGGCATGGCGATTTGTGATACCGTCGTGTTCCCTTATCTTGAGGTTGGGCAGTCTTCGTCGGGCCCGATCTCGCAAGCGCTCGAGCTCGGCAGCCGGGTCATTGCCTCGCGCACCCACACCTTTTTGCAATTCGGCCGCTATCACAAGAACGCGATCGAATACTTCGATATCGGTAATCACCTGGAGTTGGCCGCTCGCATCGTCGCCCGTCGGCAATATCCACCGCGCCAGCAGCCGCTCGCCTATAATATCGAAACAAACAAGGCCGTATATCTCGCGGCCAGCGGCACCGGACCAAGGAGAGCCCATCGCTGCACCGATCATTCCGTTCGCTAGCGCCAGCGGATGGTCCGGTCCCGCCCGTTGCCGTTCCCGGTCGGCCGCCGACCATCGACAACCCTCGGCGCCACTTCTATGATGGGATGGTCAAAGAACGAACGCGCCGGCGAGCGTCGAGGGGAAGGAGAGGCAGGATGAGAAACGGCTACCGTGCTTACGATTCCGACACCCATGTCAACCCGGCGGCCGAGGTGCTGGACCGTTATGTCGATCCGGGCTTTCGTGCCCGGCTGCCGGAATTGGCGCCGTACCGCCTGCCGAGCGGGCAGTCGGTCGAGGGCGGTAGCCCGGTGCACCAGTACCGCGTCGGGACCAAATATTACCGGCGGGTCTTGGGCGAGAAGGCGCCGGCCGAGGCCTTCACCGGGCGCGAGACGCGTTGGCGGGGGACGAAATTGCCGCGCCCGGGGATCCAGGACGATCAGCCGGCCAACCGCGTCGCCGACATGAATGAGGAGGGCGTTGACACCCATTTCCTGATCCCGACCTCGTGGCTCAGCGTTGTCGGTCTCGACGATCCGGCGCTCGAAGTCGGGATGATCCGCGCCTACCACCGCCACATGGCCGATTTCACCGCCGATCATCCCGATCGGCTCAAGAGCCTGATCGTTGCCTCGTCTCGGGTCGTGCCCGAGGCGGTGCGGGAAATCCGCGAATGGGGCAAGTCGAAATGGGCGGTGGCGGTGCTGCCGTTGCTCGCCAAGGACATGCCGGCCGACCACCCCGATCTCTACCCGATCTGGGAAGCCGCCGCCGAGCACGACCTGCCGATCGCCAATCACAGCTTCACCTGGAACCCGCCTTATTATCCAGGCTATCTCGATCTGTGGGAAAACATCTTTATCGGCCGCGCGGCGGCGCATCCCTGGGGTGCTATGCGTTTTGTCGCCTCGTTTATTGGTGGCGGCCTGTTCGACCGCTTCCCGAGCTTGCGCATGGGCGTGCTCGAAGGTGGGTTCGGCTGGCTTCCGTTCTGGGCGCGGCGTCTCGACGAGCAGGCCGTCTACGTCGGCGGCACCGCCGATTTGAAGATGAAGCCCAGTGAATACATGCAGAGCGGTCGCTTCTTCTGCAGCATCGAGCACCACGAAGGCGAGGACATGTATACCCACGTCACCCAGTTCCTCGGTGATCAGGTGCTGATGTACGCCTCCGATTATCCGCATTCGGAGTGTCAGTTCCCGAATTCGGTGGACAACATCTTGGCTTGGCAAACCCTCAAAGACGAAACCAGAAAGAAGTTGCTGTGGGGGAATGCAGCGCGCTTTTTCAAGCAGGCTTGAGCCGCTCGAGCCTCCCTGATCGAGCTTCGCATAGAATGACCCGTCCCTCTCCTCGGCTTGGGAGCGGGACGGGCTCGGCGCCCTCCCATAAGGGCTTACCGGGAAGCGGCGATCGCGGCGATATCCTGGGCAAAGATCATCGCTTCGCTGCCGACGACCGAGGGATCCGTCGGTGAGGTGAGATAGCGCGCGAAAACCCAGACACCGTCCTGCGGGTTCGACACCACCTCGACGACTGCGCCATCGACCAGCACGATCCGCGTGCCCGGCACCAAGAGCCTGGCATTGACGAGTTCGCTCATTCGGCGGCCCGGACAATGTCCGCCGCGGCCTGGCGCCAGGTTGCGAGCTGGTCCCAGCCCGGCGCCTCCATGAACTCGGCCCAGCGGCGGTAAAGGTTTCTGAGATTGTGCTCGCTCGATTTGGCCTCGGTGATGTCCATGACCGTGCCGGGGATGCGCAGCCCCTGCCATTCGTAATTCGCGGTCTCGTGGCCCTGCCCCTGCTCATAGCTGTAGGGGTGGCGGCGCGCGATCACGCCGCGACTCGCGGCATGCGCGTAGTTCCAGTTTTCCATGTCGTCCTGCTCGGTCATGCCGCCGGGACCGGAATAGCGGATGTAGTAGTCGCGCAGAAAATCCTTGACCTCCTGCGGCGCTGCCTTGTCCACAAAATACCAGCGCCAGCATTCGGTCTGGTGGGCGCCGCGCGGGTGCCACACCGCGATCGTGCGCGGCTGGCGCGGATGGAGCGCGATATTGGGAAAGACCTCGCCGGGGCTGCCGATCACCCGGCCCCATTCGCCATGCCGGCGCCGCCGTCGCGCCTCGCACTCGCGGAAATATTCGGCAACGATCGGCGACTGCGCATAGGCGGGTGGGGTCAGATCGCCTTGCGGCATCACATAGATGCCGGTCTGATGGCCGCGCTCGTAAAGCGACACCTGCAGCCGACGCGCCATCAGCCGCTCCTGCATGTCGCGCCGGCCGCTGCCCGAGGGACCGATGCCGGCGAGATCGACCGAGCGATGCGAAATGTTGTGATAGCTGTCGCCACAGAAATTCTCGGCCGGGAATTTCCAGTTGCACGGAATGAGCCATTTCTGGATGCCGCCCAGGACTTCGATACCGCCCTCGCCGCCATCCCAGCTCTCCACGGTCAGGTCGAGATAGCGCGCGAACTCGCCGAGATATTCCTCAAAGGACGGTGCCGATGGGTCCCAGCTGGCCCAGATCGAGCCCTTGTAATTGGCGAGCTGCGCCACTTCGACGAGACCCCATTGCGCGCGGTCGAGGTTCGAGTGATAGGCCTCGCGGAAATACGGTACGCCGACCAATTTGCCGTCGGTCGCGTAGCTCCAGCCGTGATAGGGGCAGGTGAATACGGGCGTGTTGCCCTCGTCATAGCGGCACACCTTCATGCCGCGATGCCGGCAGGAATTGAGGAACACATGGATCTGCCCGGCGCGGTCGCGGCACAGGATCACCGATTCCTCGCCCATCCCGGAGACAAAGAAATCGCCCGGGCTCGGGATCTGGCTTTCATGGCCGACAAAGAGCCAGGCGCGCGCAAACAGCCGCTCCTGTTCCTGCGCATAAATCTCGTCGTTGACAAAAATCTCGCGGCTGATCCGCCCTCGGTCGAGATCGACCAAGCCTGGTCGATACCCTGCGCGCGCCGTCGCCATCGACGTTTCCTCCTTGCCAGCCTTCCATATGTTATTGCGCATGCCGCGGCCACGCCAGCGCGTCCGCAAATGCCACGACAATCTCGACCCGGCGCATGCTCGAGCACCTTTTACATCGAGGGACGATTACGTGTGCACACACTCGCACTTCCCCGCCTATGATGACTGACCCAAGGGGTCGCGAGACGCAAGGAGGTGCAAAATGGCAGCCACGGCGGTCGAGGCATGGGATGAGCGGTGGGCGATGCCGCAGGGGCGCGCCGATTGGCTCGCGCCGCACCCGGCCGTGACAGCGCTGATGCCGGTGCTGAAGGCGCGCGGCGCGCTGCATGTGCTCGACCTCGGCTGCGGCGTGGGCCGGCACGCGCTCTATTTCGCCGAGCATGGCTTTGCCGTCGAGGCGATCGACGGTGCCCCCGCCGGTCTCGACTTTGCGCGCCGCGAGGCAGACGCGCGCGGTCTGCGGCTGAGCCTGCGCCAGGGCAATGCCGACGCGCTGCCCTTTCCCAACGAGAGCTTTGACCATGTGCTGTCGTGGAACGTGATTTTTCACGGCACGATGGGCGATGTCGGTCGCCGCCTCGCCGAGATCTGGCGTGTGCTCAGACCAGGTGGGCTCTATCAGGGCACGATGCTGTCAAAGCGCGACGGGCAATTCGGGCGCGGCCACAAGGTCGCCCCCGACACCTTTATCCGCGGCAGCGATCCGAAGGCCACCCCCACTATTATTGCGACTTGACCGGACTTGCCGCGCTCCTCGCCGGCTTCGAGCTTCTCTCGCTGAGCCACGAGGAGCAGCGTCGTGGGGGCTCCTGGCACTGGCACATTCTCGCCGAACGGCGGTGAAGGAGAAATGTGATGCGGCGTTCGACGCTCGTTCGCCGCGGTTCGGCGATCCGGCCATGAAGGGCGAAAGCGCGATGCGGGCCGTCTTTGTCGATGCCAACGACAGTCTTGCTGCGATCACAGAAAAGCTGCGGCGCGAGGACGACCCGCCGGTCGCGATCAACCGCGATCCCGATATCACCCCGGACCAGCTCCCCGGCGTGCTCGGTGGCGCCGCGATCGCGATCATCGACCACACCTCCTTGCCCACACCACTCGCCGCCAGGTGCCAGGGGCTGGAACATGTCGTGTTCCTCGGCACCGGGGCGCGCAGCTATATGAACCCGGAGGAGCTCGCCGGGCTCGGCATTGCGGTTCACATCATCAAGGGCTATGGCGACACCGCGGTGGCCGAATGTGCGATCGCGCTGATGTGGGCCTCGGCCCGGAGCCTCGCGCGAATGGACCACGGCATGCGCAGCGGGCAGTGGCTGCGCATCGATGCTGTCCAGCTCACCGGCAAGACGCTGGGGCTCATTGGTTTTGGCGGTGTGGCTGCCGAGGTCGCGCGCCTGGCGCTCGGCTGCGGCATCAAGGTGGTCGCCTGGAACCGCAGCCCGCGGACCTATCCGGGCGTCGAATTCGCGACGCTCGAAGAGGTGCTGGCGCGCAGCGAAATCGTCTCGCTGCACCTGCTGTTGACTGACGAAACCAGGGGCTTTCTGTCGCGCGAGCGCATCGCCGCGATGAAGCCGGGGGTCATCCTGGTCAATACGGCGCGCGGCGGACTGGTTGACGAGGCGGCGATGATCGAGGCGCTGCGCCGCGGCCTGATCCGCCACGCTGGCCTCGATGTCTTCGCCGTCGAGCCGCTGCCACCGGGCCATGTGTTGAGCACATTCGAAAACGTCACACTCTCCGCGCATTCCGCGTTCCGTACCCCGGAAGCGAGCGACAACCTGATCGGCGCGGCGCTCGATCATTGCCGCCGCATCGCGACCACCGGCCGTTGAGGGTGGCACCTCTCCCTTGTGCGCCTAGCCGGTGACAAACGGGATGACATCGCCGGCGAACCATTGCAGGCGCTCGACGCTCTCGGCGATGGACCGGCCGCGGCAATCGAAGACCAGCTCGTGGACACCGATCGCCGCGAAAGTGCGAATGTCGTCGGCGATCTGTCCCGGTTCGCCGGAGAAAGGGCGGCGGGAGCCGTCTGGCGACGGCATGCCGATATCGTAGAGCGGCGCCTTGTAGGAGATCGTCAGCGCTGAAAAATCGCGCCCCTCGGCCGCGGTCAGCCGCTGCAATGTGTCGAGATGGGCGCGCATCTGTTGCGGCGGCAACGGCGAGGCGGCGACGGCCCCGACCGGGTGCCAGCCGTCACCATGCCGGGCGGCGCGTCTGAGTGCGGCGCGCGAATGCCCGCCGACCCAGATCGGCGGGTGCGGTTTCTGCAGCGGGAAAGGTTCGCAGCGGATCTCCGCGTAGCGGTAGAAACGGCCCTCGAAGCTGGCCGGCGACCGGGACCAGAGCTGCTTGAAGATCGTGATCCACTCGTCGGTTACGGCACCGCGTGCCGCGAAGGGTGGACTGCCGAGCGCCGTGAATTCTTCCTCGAGCCAGCCAGCGCCGACACCCAAGGTCAGCCGGCCGCCAGACAGGACATCGAGCGAGGCCGCCATCTTCGCTGTCAGCACCGGGTTGCGGTACGGCAAGACCAGCACCGAGGTGACGAGCCGCAGCCGCTCGGTTGCCCCCGCGACCACGCCGAGGATCGAGAACGTCTCGAGCGCGTCGCCCTCGCTCGGGTGCTTGCCGTCCAGTGTGTACGGGTAGGTGGACCCGCTCTCGACCGGCAAGACGACATGGTCGGCGATCATCGCAGAATTGAGGCCCAGCCGCTCACCTTCGCGGGCGAGCGCCAGGATGCCGTCGCGCGTTGCGGTCGGGCCGCGGGTCGGCAGGTAGAAACCGTAGCGCATCCGGTTGGTCCTCGCTCCCGTCTGCCGTATTCCCGGCGAACCCGCGGCTACGCCCGAGCCTCCTCGCGGTAGAGGTTCAGCGCCTGCATGACCGGCGCGTCGCTGAAGTGGAACAGGAATGCCGGACGGTCGGTGTTGTTGACGTGCTCCTCGAAGGTCCAGGTCGGCACCGTGAACACGTCCTTGTCTTCCCAGTCGAGCTGCCTTCCGCCCACGATCGAGAAGCCCGATCCCTCCACCACATGGTAGTTTGCGCAGCAAACGCGGCGCCGGGGGCGCGTCCTCTCGCCGGGGCGCAGCAGCTGCAGATGGCAGGCGATCGTCGGCATCACCGGACCGCCGGTAACCCGGTTCTGGTATTCGAGGATGATGCCGTCACGGGCATCGCCCGGATCGACCGCGGCCAGGCGTTCGAGAGCGGCGCGCACCTCCGACATCGGATAATGCCAGCGCGACGAGCCGGTAGCTGCTGCGTGCTCTTGCCGCTCCTCGTGGTATTCCTCGAAAAACCCGGCTTCCAGCATCCGCACCAGCGGGGTATCCAAACCGTCGAGCCAGATCATCGGCGCATCGGTATCATTGGCATGGTCGTGCCATGACCAGTTGGGGGTGAGGACGAGATCTCCGGGGAACATCGAAACCCGCTCACCATTGACGACCGTGTAGCCGCCCCGGCTCTCGATGATCAGACGAAGAGCGGCCGCCGAATGGCGATGGGCGCGGGCGATCTCTCCGGGCATCACGATCTGGATGTTGGCCACCAGCGTGTTGCTGGCCACCCCGGGCAGCTCGGGGTTGGTCAACCGCAGTACCCGCCGCTCGGCCTGCTCGGTGCCCACAAGCTCGGCCGCCCGCATCACCTGCGGCCGCAGATCGCGCCAGCGCCACAGATGCGGCATGGCGGTGCTGCGCGGCTCGACGCTGATGCCGCCGCCGATCCAGGCCGGGGTCACATGCTGCGCGCGAAGTTGTGCATAGTAGCTTTCGAGCTCTTCTTGCGAAGACTGGATATCGGAAAGCTGCAGCATCGGTCCTCCCCTGTCGCGCGCTCGGGGCGCTCGGTGAACGCGGGTGCGACACCCTAGCCTTCGGGCCCTGTGCCGAAAAGCGAATTGTCGGCTGCTCGATGCTGCGATGAGCCAACGGTCCGGCGCCTAATCCCCCAGCAGATCAGTGCCGCGGCGCGATGGGTGATGCTGTGCGAGCCAGCATCGGCGCACCGCGATTGCGAAGGTCGCGACGGTTTCATTGGCCCACGCACAGGGTCAGTTGCCATGAGCCCCTGATGTTGCCCGCTTTAAGAGAATGCACTGTGCATATCACATCTTTTTAACCATACCGGGCTATCGCAAAGCCCATCCATATTCGACCGGCAGTTCCTTAACGGGCGGCGTCGAGCGCCCGGGCTACCGCCACGAGCACGGCGTCGCCGTCGCGCGGACCGAGAACCGACAGCCCGACCGGCAGGCCATCGACGGTCGCGCCGGGGATGCTGACCTGCGGCACCCCGGTCAGCCCGCCATGCGCGCAGAGGCACAGAATGCGGTCGCGCTGCAGGCTCGCCACCGATAGCGGCTCGCCCCGCTTTGGCGCCGCAAAGGGTGTCGTCGGCAGGGCGAGGATCGTGCCCGGCGGCAGCAGCTGGCGCATGCGCCCGCGCGCCTCCTGCCGCGTGAGGTTGGCCCAGTGCCGCTCGCTCTCCGGGATCTGCGAGCCGGTATAGATGTTGCGCGCGACATTGTAGGCGAGCCGCGGGTTGCAGCGCTCGATCCAGTCCTTGAAGGTCAGCCACGCTTCCGCCGGCTGCAACGTGCGCTGAGCGCGGGCCCATTGCACGATTCCCGCCGGCGCCATGATCTCCTCGCGCGCGTCGCCGATCAGCGCCTTTAGCCGAGCGACCATCGGCTGAAGCGCGTCGGCGACGTCCGGGTCGGCGAAGGCAAAGGCGTCGGCCGCAACGATCAGCCGCCGCGGCAGCGCCGCCGGGATGCCCTCGCCGAGCATGACGCTCGACACAAGCGCAAATCTCGCCGCGTCGCGAGCGAACCAGCCCGTCGTGTCCGAGCTCGGCGCCTGCGGCATCATGCCGGTGACATCGATCCGGCCATGCGTCGGACGGATGCCATAGAGCCCGCAAAAGCTCGCCGGCACCCGCACCGAGCCGCCGGTATCGGTGCCGATCGCGATGTCACACAACCCCGCGGCGACCGCCGCAGCCGAGCCTGAGGACGAGCCGCCCGGCACCCGTCCGGGGGCGCGCACATTGGTGGGCGTGCCGTAAAACGCATTCTCGCCGACGATGCCGAGCGAAACCTCGTCGGTGATGGTCTTGCCGACGAGGTTCGCCCCGGCGTCGAGCAGCGTCTGCACGGCCCAGGAATGCCGTGTCGGGACCGGGTTGTACGCCGCCCAATCGGGGTTGCCGCCGCCGGTCGGATGGCCGGCGACATCGAACAGATCCTTGGCAGCAAAGCTCAGCCCGGCAAGCGGGCCGCCCGGCCGACCTTCGATCCGGACCCGCGGGCCAGGGACAAAGGCGTGGATGTCGTCGGGAGAATGATCGTCAGGCATTGGGCCTCTCCGAGAGGGAGATCGGAATTGCGCGGCGCGCAGCGCGCAAAAATGGTTTTATCCTGCCCGGCACCTCGGGGGAACCAGGGCCGGGGCGTTCTCAACGCAAGATCGGCCGCGCAGACAACCCCAATGCCACATCACACCAAGCGCTGCCCTGATGACCGCAAATACTATGTCGCCCTCGGCTGCATCATTGGCGACGATGCCGTCCTCGAGCCGCGTGCGGTCGCGGCGCCATTTACTCAAATCCCCGCAGGCGAGGTCTGGGGCGGCGACCCCGCTTCGTTTTTGCACAAGCGAAATGCCGGCGACATTCCTCACCCCTTGCCGCGGCAAGTGGCTTCCGCTCCGGCGCCACGCGGGCTCCAGATACCTCGCAGCCGATGACCAGCAGCCTACGAGCGGTCTCGATCGCAGCCCTCCGCGAACTCGTGATCGAGGTGCTTCAGCTCACTCCCGGCGAAGCTCCAGCGCTACCGAGCAGCGAGAATTGTGCTGAATGGGGTTCCCTCGGACAAGTCGCCATCGCTGCGGCGGTGCTCGACCGCTACGCAGCAACGATCGACAGCAAAAACGTCTTTCGCATGCACACGTTGAACGACATCGCCGATCTTTATCACTGGTGTGCAATGCGTCGCCGGCGGTTCGTCCCGTGGCCCTGACGCCCGGCGGGATGCGGCGGTTTCGTGCATTTGCCGCCGCGTCCCTTGGATCTGGTCAGCGCGCCGCTGGCGACATTACTTGAGCCGCTGTCAGCACTTGAGCCGCTGTCAGCCCGGTCGGGTTGTTGCGTATTGATCTCATCGAGTGCGGTTCGCTCTCTGCCGGCGGAATGGCCGCACTATGTCGCGGCAAAGTCTGCTGCCGAAGGGCTTGCGTCATGGGCCGCCGCGAACTTCAAATCCGTCCGGTTCATGATCGCCAGGCCTCCCCGTTTATTAACCGACCAGATGAACAGATCCGCCGCCCGGCAAGGCGCGTTGCCGGTGGAGCAAGCGGCGGCGACGATCGTCAAAGGATCTGCGAGCCGTCCGGTCGCTCGGGTGTCAAAATCCTCGAAGCGTTCTAATCAGGAACAACGGGGGTGCGCCCGATCCTGGCAAATTCGCCGGGGCGACCGGCTCTCCCGATCGCTGAAACGCGATCTTACGATGTTTACGATTTGCCGTGGCAGCGACCGGGCGTCCTGCACATATTGGGGTGGCCCGCAATCATCGTGGCTGGCGATTTCGCCCCGACGCATCCTTTATGATTTACGATCGTGCACTGCTCCCTCTCACTCGAGGACGGAAGGCACCATGGCTCTCAATGGGCGCAAGTTCATCGTCGTCGTTTCGGGACTGCCGCGGTCAGGCACGTCGATGATGATGCAAATGCTCGCGGCTGGCGGGATGACGCTGATCACCGACAATATCAGGACCGCGGACGACGACAACCCGCTCGGCTATTACGAGTTTGAGCCGGCGAAACGATTGGGGATCGACGCATCCTGGCTGGACAGCGCGCATGACAAGGCCGTAAAGGTCATTTATCGTCTTCTATACGACTTGCCGAGATTTCATTTTTACAAGGTGATCTTCATGGAGCGAAAGCTGGCGGAGGTCATCGCGTCGCAAAAGGCGATGCTCGGGCGGCGCGGAACCGAGGGGAGCGCTCTGCCTGATCAGCTATTGGAGAGCGCGTTTCGCAATGATCTGCAAAAACTAGAGTTGTGGCTGAGTGGGCAAGACAATTTTGCGCTGCACAAGGTCAATTACGACGATGTGCTGCACGATCCCGAAAATATCGTCGGCGGGATCGCGCAATTCCTCGGTTGCCGGCTCGATCTGCCGGAGATGCTGAGCGTCGTCGATCGCTCGCTCTATCGACAGCGGCTAGGAGCCGTGCCCGGCGATTGATCGATCCCGACCAACGAGAGCTGACTATCCTGCTGCCGGCTGCGACGATCACCGGATCGCGGGCCGGGATCGCGCCCGCGAGGCCGGCCCGGTCACGCGTCGCCCGGTCACGCGTCGCATGACAATGCCGAAATAAAGCCGCTCAAACGCCTCTCCCGGCAGCCAGCGCCTGAGGGCGACGGCGAGCTTTGCCTTGCGCCCAACCATATAGCGCAGCCTAGGCCGTTGCGACGTCAACGCCCGATATATGACTGCCGCCACATCGGCCGGCGACGCCGTCGATGCCTGCACGAGCTGATCCGATTCCCTTTCAGCCTGGGAAAACCAAGAATAGTACGGGCTGTTTCGATTATGAGCTCCTTGGGCGATACCGCGATTGGTCGACCACCGCTCGGTCTTGATAATCCCCGGCTCGATCAGCACCACCTTCAGACCCAACGGGGCGAGCTCTTGATACAGTGATTCGCCGAAGCCCTCGACGGCAAACTTGGTCGCACAATATGCGCTCACCGCGAGCGAGCCGATCCGTCCGCCGATCGAGCTGAGCAAGATGATGCGGCCGCGCCCCGCCGCCCGCATATGGGGAAGCACGGCCCGGGTGACCGCCATCGTTCCGAATACGTTCGCTTCAAAGACCTGGCGGACCTCGTCCTCGGCCAGATCTTCAAAATAGCCGCGTAATCCGATGCCGGCATTGTTGATCACCCCATAGATGCCGCCCGCTTCCGCGACGATTGTCTCGATCGCCCTTCGGATGCTCGTGCTGTCGGTGACATCCATCGGCAGGACCTGCAGATCGGTGTGGCGATCACGAGCCGCACCGAGCAGACCCTCTGCCTGCCGGACGTCGCGCACGGTCGCATAGACCCGAAAACCGCGCTCAGCCAGATGCAGGGCAGTCTCTTTTCCGAGCCCGGTCGAGCTGCCCGTGACGAGAATGCTGTCCTTGCTCAAGGCTTAGCCCGAGGCGGTGCTTCGTCACTGAAGAACTTGCGGACATGATCGATCAGTACCTCGGGCTCTTCCAATGGTCCGAAATGCTCGCCCCCGGGAATGATCACCGCAGTGCAGTTGGGGAGATGGGCTTGCAGGTATTCGCAGGTCCCCATGAACACCGAGTTGGCCCCATAGACCAGCAGCGACGGGTGACCGACCTCGGCGATGCGAGCCAGCGTCATTCCGGCCACGTCACTGTAATCGACGGCCACGGTGGTCGTCTGCATCAGCCTGATGAGGGGCGCGGCGCGCCGGTCCCGGCCTTTTCTGAAGCCGAACTGCTTGGGGATCCGGATACTGGCGCGCACCAGATATTCGGCATCGTACCACTGGTCAGGGGGGACCGAAACACCGGCCGCACGCAATTTGTCGCGCCAATACTTCCAGCCAATCCAGTCTTTGTGCTCCCGCAAAAACTGCAGCGCGGCGATCGCCGGCTCTACCAGCACGAGACGATCGATGCGCTCGGGATAAAGAAGGGCACAATGCAAGGCGACATCAGCACCAAAGCTGTGCCCGACCACATGCGACCGCTCGATGCCGAGCTTGTCCAACAGATGACAAAAATCCGATGCGTGATCCGCGGTGGTGTAACCCTTGGGCGGCATCTCGCTGTAACCATGGCCGCGCAAATCGTAAGTGGTGAACCTGTGCTCGTGCATCAGCGCTGGCAGGATCTGAAGATGCCATATTGCCTGGTTTCCGGTAATACCGTGAATCATCCCGACATCGGGCCCGCGCCCAACCTGTTGATAATGAAGATGAATGCCGTTGATCAGGGCTTTTGGCATTTCTATCCTTGTCTATTCAAGGTAACCGAGGGGTCTATTCCAGGTAACCGAGGGCTTTGAGCTGCTTGATGACCTCGGTCTCCAATTCGGTGTCCATTGTCCCAACGGCGCGCTCGGTGTCATCCAGCACCCGCGTCGGCGCCGCTCGCACAACGGGATTTGCCTCGATGTATGACCTCTCAAATATGTGTTGCGGTACACGACCCTCGAAATCCGCCGGAACCGGAAGCCCCAACGCGTAAAGCAGCGTCGGGGCGATATCGAGGATCGACAGCGCAGGTACCGAGGCGCCTCGACGGATGCCCGGTCCCATCGCGACAAAGATGCCCTGCGGGCGATGCGTGCCGGCGGGCTCGGATCGCGGTTTGAGCACGACATCAGAGGGGAGGATCGAAACGAACCCACCATCCCGCAACCTCAGGGTCAGGTCTGGGGCCGCGCCCATATGTGTTCCAGCAAAGGCTTCCTCGCGGGTCCAGACCCGCGTCACCACCGGCCGGCCGGTTGCCGGATCGGTAAAGCCGAGCAAGGATGCGATAAGTGTCCGGCGCAGCTCCTGATACTGGGCCGTGACCGCGCCGGCCTGTTTCGGCAGCGAGAAATAAATCCCGTTGCTGCTCGGGGTCGGGCAATAGGCGACGGTGCGGTCCCAATCGACCGCGTAAAACCGCCGCGCCATCGTCTCCAATCCCAGGGTTTCGCGGTGGTTGCGTTCCGGTTGGGCCGCATCGATCCAGTGGAGATAGCCTTGCTGATGCAGCCACGCATTGACATAAAAGATTTCGGTCGTCGCTCCAAACCCATGGTCGGAGGCGATGACGACCGTCGCTTCGGAGCCGCTGCGGGTGACGATCTCCTCCAAGAACCGATCGATTTCACGAAAGTATTCGAGACACAAGTTCCGGATCTTGGCCTCCATCGGCGACGGCGAAGCCGGGTACAGCGCCGGATCCAGAAACCGCCAACAGAAATGCTGCAGCTTATCAACCCCGTCGAATAGGATCGCAGTCAGCTCGCAGGGCTGCTCTTTCATCAGATGGCGCAGGACAGTGAGCCACTGCCGTTCGCGGCGAATATGGAGGTTGATCAGGTGCTCGTAATCGTCCGCCTGGAGCGGGCCTTCAAGCGCCCTGCCTTCCAGCGACATGTCCATCGCCAGCTCGCGCGCATCAAATCCCGGAAGCTGCCTGATCCTATCGTAGAGATCGGCGGGATGGCAGGCGAGCCGCAGATGCCGCCACGGCACCCATCCGGGGACGACGTAGCCGGAGATCGGGGGCGCCGGGTAGGTCAGGGGAAAATTCAGCACCGTCGCCCGCAACCCATGGCGGGTCGCGATCGACCAGATCGTCTCGCAAGAGACGGCGCGGGAATCCGATACCTGGAGATAACGCCCGTCAGCGCGCGATTCCAAACGCATAAAATCGAAGATGCCGTGATTGCCTGGTCTGCGACCGGTCGTCAGCGAGGTCCAGGCGGGCGGCGTCAACGGTGGCACCACCGAGATCAGCTCGGCGCGGGTTCCGGCGCCCAGCAGGTTTTGCAGAAACGGCATGATGCCCTGCTCGATCAGCCGATCGAGGATCGTAAAAGTTGCCCCGTCCAAACCGATCAGCAGGGCGCGGCGGCGCATCAGCCGGCACCCGCATTGAGATGATGATAAATGAACTCGACCAGCTCGCCGATCGTGATGTCCTTGACCTCCCGGTGTCCCAGTTCCGCCAGAAGCTCGGGGAACGGCAGCTGGCGTTGGTAGTGATCTTGCACATGCGAGGCCAGCACCACGGCATCGATCGACTCGAAGCCCAGATCCGCGAACAAAAATGTCTCGGGCGAGATTTCGCCGGAATACTCCCAGTCGCGAGCCAATTCGTTCAGCAGATTTAAAACCTCGTCCATGATGGATTGACGATCGATCGCTGTCACGACGCTTTCCTTTCGCAAAGAGTGGCCGCGATCACGTAATCCCCATCGGTCACGGTATAGGCCAACAAATCAGCATCGACAAAGTCTGTGAATGCGGCGGCGAGCTGCCCTTGCAGAGCCACCGCGACGAGGCCCGTGCCCGGCTCGAACGTCTGGATTCGGATGCTGCGCGGCCCATCCACAAGACCTCGACCAAGCGCCTTCGCGACCGCCTCTTTCGCGCACCAGAGGCGCAAGATCCACTCGGTCCGGGCCGGTTCGGGGATCGCCGCCAACAAATCTCGCTCGGCGCTGTCAAAGGCGACCCGTTCAAAGCTTACTGGCAGTTGGCGGATCATCTCGAGGTCGATACCGAGATGAGCATTGTTGTGCCCGTGGCCGGCTACGGCGATGGCCACTCCGTTTGAGTGCGTCAATGACAGCCGCGGCGCCGCCGGCAGTTCCCGGATCCACGGCCCTTCTGCGGTCGGACGGCCGTGCTCGTCCTGTACAATTTCGATATCTGCGGGAAATAAATCCAACTGATAGTGCTCTTTTAGAAAACTGCGGACCGCGTCCTTCGCAGCCGTCCGACCACTCAGCCATTCTTGCTGGCGGATTGGCGGGGCCTTGAGGCGCCGGAATGCCTGGCGCTCCCGGCGACCGAGCACAAGCGAGGCCCAGAGGTCCTGCCAAAGCGCGTTGCCCGGCTTCCGTCCCATTTCGAGGCGCCAGCATTCAAAACCGCCGCTTTCGGGAAGGGGTTCGAGGGGGCGTCGCCATGGCACGCTCATCGGCGCCGCGCGCGGCGAAATCCAAAATCGATGAAAGCGTTGCGGGGGATCGAAGCGCCGGTCCTCCCAGCCATTCAGCCGCATCCAGAGCCTGCCGTCGGCGCCGCAAATTTCGACGTCGGAGCGGATCCGGTTGTCGCCGACCAGCTCGAGCTTCAGGCGGCAGGTGATGCGCTCTCCGACCGCCTGATTATGCGCATAGAGGTTTAGCGATTCGAGACGGTAGGGGAACACGACAAAACCGCGATCCAGATACTCCGCCGCCCAGAACCCGACGAGCTGACCGGCAGCATCCAGCACAACCGGATCGGTGATAAAGCGCGGGGTTGCATCAGACCGAAACAGACCTTCGGGGGATAGGACCTTGAGCGTCGCGAGCAGACCGTTCTGCCCGGACTGTTGGATGGCGGCCACCCCCTGAAAGCACGGGCCATGAAACATGATCCCCGAACCATAAAGGTCGGCCGAGGAGAGCCGAGATGGCCGTTCGCCCGCAAGCGACAAGAGGCCTATCGGTGGCGCTGGCGGATGCGCCTCGGCAAAAATCATGGTGCCGAGAAGCACCGGCAGCGCTGCCGGCGACGGATCGGCGGCCGCCTCGCCCCCCAGGTTTTGCACCTGGACTTCCACTTCATCGGGAGCCTCGGCAAGCCGTCGGGCGGAGATCTGCAGAGTGACCGGCTCATCCACCTCGATCCACTGACGCGCCTGGATATCGCGCATCCCGATCAGGACCTTACCCGGCATCAGCACGGCCGCGGCCTCGGCCAGCATCTCCATGCTGATGGTCAGCGGAACCACCATAAGCGGCTTGAGCCCGGGGTCCGTTGTCGACAGCGGGCCGCCCAATGCGTGCTCGAGCAAGAACGTGTCTTCGTTCTGGTCAAGCCTGCGTCGCGCCACCAGCTCCTGGTTCGGAACCAACGAGATCACGTTCCCAAGCATCGGAAAGCGGGGCGCTGAGAAGGCGGTCCCAGTATCACCGTTCTTCCGCTGCTGCGGCCCTCGGTGATTACTGAGGAATGTCTGCATAACCAGCTGCTGAAGCTCCAGAAAGCTCTCCATGCCTCTGGCGTATTCCTGCATCACCAAGCTGGCTTCAACTGCACCGGTATGCGGCGTCCCGTTTGGCCGGTGCTCGACAGTTGCGGCGATGATGGCGGGCGGGGGGTCGCGGTCTTCCCGGCTCCGCAGCAACCGCGAAGCGACCGGCTGTGGCTGCGGCGGAACGGCTCCTGGGTGACGCGGCGCGACGCGCAGCTCAGGGGTCCCGAGGAGGATTTTGCGTGGCGGCACGCTGTGCTTGGCCTTGTCCTCGGGCCCGTCAAAGTCCCAGCGCACACGCCGAGGATTGCGGCGGGCATAGAGATGCTGCAGGTTTACCGGAATTCCCTGCGCCGCGAGCACGCCTACGAGATGGTTGAGCTGGGTGATGCCGGACCGCCGCGCGACATTGGACGGCATCGCCAGATGGGGTGAGCCGCGAAGGATATCGTCGACAAACGCGGTGAGATTGCCGCGCGGTCCCACCTCGACGAAGATCCGCACCCCATCGGCGTACATTCGCTCAATCGTCTGCTGGAACAGAACAGGACGAACCCAATGAGCGACAAAGATCTCCTCGATCTCAGCCGGGCTTGTCGGGTATGGCGCCGCGGTCGTGCAGGAATAGACCTCGATGTTTGGCGCGGACAGCGGGTGCCGGGACAAAAACTCGCGACCGGCACGTTCGGCATAGGGCGCGAACATCGGGGTATGGTAAGGGCGGTCAAAGGGCAGAAATTCATAGATCAGCCCGCGCTGGCGAAGCTGCTCGACAACCTGCTCGACCGCCGGCCGCGATCCGACGACGATGTTTTGGTGCGGACAATTCTCCATCGCGATATGGAGCTCGGTGTCCGTCTGCTGGACAATTGACCGCACGGTGGCGGCGTCGGCGGCGATGGCGACCAATGCCGCCTCCGCGACCGGGTATTCGGCTCCCAGGCGGGCATGCGTGGCATGCGATGCCAGAATGGCCCTGATATAGCTCGATTCGTCATCCAGGCGGATCATCCCCGACGCAAACATCGCCGAATATTCACCGGTGCTGTGGCCGAGCATCGCGTCTGCGCGGATCTGCAGCCCGCTCATCAACGCCCACATCGCCCGGTTGGCAATCAACACCGCTTCGATGGCGCCGTCGATCTGCCAGAGCCGGTGCTGCACCACGCGCCGCTCGGCCTCGGATGCGATGGACCGCGGGAAGATATAATCGCTCGGCACATAGTCGCGAGGATGGCCGGCAAAAGCACGGTCATGGAGATCAAAGCATCTCCTAACCTCTGGAAAATATAAGCACAGGTCTAGCAGCATGTTCTCATACTGGGCACCCTCACCGGGAAACAAGAAAGCAAGTTTGCCGAGACGAGCCAGCGGCTCTTCGAAAAAATAGATGCCCCGGTTATCCTTGATCTGTTGGCACTGAGGACCCGCGAGGCGGGATTGGGCGCGAGTCAGCTTCTGTCCCAAATCCTCAAGGGACGCGGCGACGATTGCCAAACGATAACTCTTGCCCTGGAGCTCTTCGCTCAACGTATACGCCAGATTCTTTAGAGAGCCTTGTCCGACGTGCTGCAGATAGCCTTGAACCCGCTCTGCTTGCTCGAGCAGGTCCCGGCGGGACGCCCCCTCCAGGATGCAGACTTCGGTTTCCCAAGGCAGCGGCTCACCACCGCCTGCCTGTTCATTGCCGGAATATTCTTCGAGCAGCACGTGACCGTTGATGCCGCCGAAGCCGAAGGCGTTTACGCCGGCGCGGCGCGGGGTGGCCGCGCCATGGATCCAGGGACGGGTCTGTGCGTTCACGTAAAAAGGGGTTTTCTCGAGCTCAAGTGCCGGATTGGGCTCGTCGCAATGGAGCGTCGGCGGCAATACCCGGTGATACAGCGCCAGCGCCGTCTTGATCATCCCGGCAATGCCGGCCGCCGGCATCGTGTGGCCGATCATGGACTTGACCGAGCCGATGGCGCAGCTCGGCAATAAGCCGCAGCGTTCGCCAAACACACGGCTCAGCGCCTGGATTTCGACCGCATCGCCAACCGGCGTTGCAGTGCCGTGCGCCTCGATCAGACCGACGCTGCTTGGCGGGACGCCAGCCATCTCGTAGGCGAGGCGTAGCGCCATCTCCTCGCCTTCGACGCGCGGGGCCATGACATGCAGCGCCCGACCGTCGCTGGCGGTCCCCACCCCCCGGATGACAGCATAAATCCGGTCTTGATCCCGCTCGGCATCCTCGAGCCGCTTCAGCACCACCATCCCCAGCCCTTCGCCAAGGATCGTGCCGTCGGCATCCTTATCAAATGGCCGGATCTGCTCGCGTCGCGACAGGGCACCCAATTGGCAGAACAGAATGAAGGTCGGCAATGGCGTGTGGACATTTACTCCGCCGACCAGTGCCAGATCGCATTTGCGGCTGAGCAGGTCGTGTATTGCAATGTCGGCGGCGACCAGAGCCGAGGCGCAAGCGGCGTCCACGGTGAATGCCGGACCCATCAGATCCAGTCGGTTCGCAATCCGACCGGCGATGATATTGCCAATGAGGGCGGGCGCGGTGTCGGCGCTGAACGGCGGCAGTCCGGCCTTCATCTCCTGTTTGATGGCGTCGATGTCCGCCGCGGAATATTCGGGGTGCAGGTTTTTCAGGACCTGCAGCACCTGCTCGACAATAAAACCATGATAGCCCACGGTCATGTTGCCGCGGTTGATATAGGTGCCCTTGCCGAGGATGACCTCGGCGCGGACATACTCGCCGGGGGATCCCGAATACCCCGCATCCGCCAGGGCGGCGCGGGCCACTTGCAGCGCCAGCCACTGGTCCGGCTCACCGCCATCGACATTGGCCGGCATGATGCCAAAGTCGAGCGGCTGAAACTGTGCCAAATCGCCAATATAGCCGCCGCGCTTGCAATAGGTTCGATCGTTGGCCCGAGAGGTCGGGTCATAGAAGACCTGGGGGTCCCAGGAGCCAGGGGGTGGTTCGGTGATCGCGTCGATCTGCGAAAGGATATTGCGCCAGTAGCTGGCAAGATCGGGCGCACCCGGAAAGATGCACGCCATCCCGGTAATCGCCACCGCATCCGGCGGCACAGGGTGATTTTCCGTCATCGCTGGCGTGACCGGCGCTCTCTCAGGGCTGCGATCGGTCAAACATCACGTCCGGATGGTTGCCTACCAGACGGTTCAGCGCCCTGGTGCAACTCCCCTCGGCATCCTCCATAATGCCGATGACGCGGCCCTGGGTGTTGATGAACACCATATCCGCATGGACGGTCTGGCTGCCGGAATTCGGCCTGATGCGGACCTCGCAACGAACCGTTTTGGTCGGCTCGGTCGCAAAGCGCCGATAAGCGCCGAAGCGCGACGGTAGAGTCGTCATGTCCCAATGTTCACGCGTCCACAGGATGATCAGCTGAAACCCGCCATCCAGCATCAATGGATCGATCAGCCAGCTCTCTCCCGAAGCGTCCGAGATCCACCCCATCGGGGAGGACGAAGCCAGCGCAGCGGTAACCCCGTGCTCGGAGATGTGATCGATCCGGCGCAGACCCTGGAAGAGCGGGCCATGAAATAGCCATTGTTCGTACATCTCCGACAGACCCATGGCGAGGGGGTGCCCGTCGGTCCGCGACAAGGGCTCGAACGGCGGCGGCTCGGGCAGATGTCTCACCAAATCGACGACGGCGCGATAATGAGCCCGGTGCGGACGCTCTGTCGCCACGATTTCGACCGCAAGGCTCAGCGAGTCGTCGCCTGCTGGCGGCAGGAGTTTGCCGAGGACGCGCACAGTTGCTGCCTCGTCCTGGAGCACGATGCCCTGCAGCACGAACAAATCTCGGACCCGGGCGACCTGGAAGTCGGGCCAGCCTTGCGCGGCCACCTCGGCCATCAACTCGGTCGCCATGACCAGGGGGAAGACCGGGCGCCCGTCCAGGCGATGGTCGTCTAGATAGCGGTCATAAGTAATCTCCAATTTTCGGACCAGCTCAACGCTGCCGTTCGTGCGAGATACCTGCAACCGTTTGAGAAGCGGGAAAATTTGCAGCGGCCTTGTCAGCTCGGTCTTGGATGGTTGCCAAGTCACCCCGCCGATCACCACTTCGGCCTCACCCTTGCGGCCGCGATGCAGTTCTTGCCCGAAATGGTGCAGACCAACCGGCTCCGGGATCAACTCGACACCGCGCGCCGCGAATTGTTGGCGTATCTCGGGCAGAACCATGCCCTCGGCGTCCCACGGCCCCCAGTTGATCGAGACCACCCGGCCCGGCCATCGACCATCCAACTGCGCCGCCAATTTGTTGAGCACCTCATTGGCGGCCGCATAATCACCCTGTCCCGGGTTGCCGAACCGCCCTGCCATGGACCCGAAGAATACCAGAAACTTCAATTGCTCCGGGCGCAGCTTCTGGCTCAGGATAAAGGCGCTGTCCGCTTTGGTGTCAAAAACGCGGTCGAACGATTCCGGAGTCTTATCCCGGATCAGCTTGTCCTCGATCACACCGGCGCCGTGGATGACACCGTCCAACCGGCCAAACGAGCGGTAGATCTCATCGATCAGGCCGCCAAACGCGGCCTCGTCGCGCACATCGACCGAGTAATAATGGGCTTTGGCGCCTGCACGCCGCAGCGCGGCGAGGTTGTTTTTGATCTCGCGCTGTGCGCGCAGCCGGGCGTAGGCGTCCTCGACACGCGCAGGCGTGACCGCCTGCCCTTGCGCGCGGAGCTGCTCGATCAGCGCCGCCTTGATTTCTTTGGGCGAGGTCAGTCCCGCGGTCTCGGTTGCCTCCTCGTGTTGCGGCAACGGCGAGCGACCGGCCAATACGAGCGTGGGCTGGAATTGCGCGGCCAGCTCGCCACCGACTCGCGCGGTGATGCCGCGCGCACCGCCCGTGATCAGCAGCACCGACGACGGACCGAGATCAAGAGCTGTCGGCTCCGTTGCAAGCAGCGGCGCGTGTTGCGGCTCGATGACAACACGACGATCGCCGTTGTAGCCGACCTCGACCCGGTCGTCCGCTGCCATGCACTCGCTCAATAAGTGACCAGCGAGCGCCGCTGCAGGCTCCCGCGGATTGAGATCGACCACTTTGACCCGCACACTCGGCCATTCCAGCGCGATCGTTTTGGTCAGACCGACGACACCCCCCTGCCCGGCAAAATACCCGTCCATATCCGACGGCATGGTAATGCCAAAAGCACCCCCCATTTGGGTTGCGGCGATCAGGCAAGCACCACCGTCCCGGGCCGCCTGCTGGAGGTCCGCGCTCGCCGCTTTCGCCAGATGGAACAGGCCTTTGGTCTCGAGCCTCAGGCTTTCCCTCCAACGCCCGAGGTCCATCGTCGGCGCGTCGGCCGCCTTATGCAAAGCAAGCAGATGAACGATCCCGCCCAGCGGCCCTTGCGCCTGGTGAATCGCCTCGACCAGCTCCCCGACTGCCTGCGGCGAGCCGAGGTCCGCTTCATAGCTGCCTTGCTCGAGGATTCGAGCGCCGCGGCCTGCGCGCAGCATCGCAACTTGATGGTCTTCGGCGACCAGGCTGGCGGAAAGGGCTTTCGCGACGCCGAGCTCGTCCTCGGTGAGCAGTATCACGCGGCGGGTCGCCCGCGTGCTGACCGTCTTGCGCAAAGGGGCGTCTACCGCGGCCAGGGTAAAGCGCTTTATCCGGCTCTCTGCTGCAATGTCCGTGATGCGATCGGCCGGGGCCGACGCCGTGGTTGGCGCGGCGGCCTGCCCGATTGGCTCCTTGTCCGCCGTCGTGGCGCCGGCCTCATCCGCCGCGTTGGCGGGCTCCATTTGCTGCACAATGAGGCCGACAACGCCGCGCAAGGTTTTTACGCCCGCCAGCTGCTCCATCGATCCTTCATTGAGCCCGGGCCCCGCCTCGCTGAGCGATTGCTGCAGATTGCCGAGAATTTCCACCCGTTTGATCGAGTCGATCCCGAGATCGGCTTCGAGATCGAGGTCCAAATCCAGCATTTCGGAAGGATAGCCGGTGCGCTCGCTGACAATGGCGAGGAGGCGTGCGGTGATTTGCTCCGGATCGGCAAGGTTTTCATCCGGCACGGGCCGGGCGATCGAGGCGGCGGACCGCTCGCCCGGATCCACATCCGTGAGCTGGGCAACCGATCGTTCTGGCTGCGCATCACGGCTCAATTCCTCGACGATCCGATCGATGATCCCGCTCAAGGTCTTGGCCCCGGCGATCTTTTCCATCAGCCCGTCGCCGCGGTCGGGGTCGGCGCCGATCACGGATTGCTGGAAATTGCTAAGGATTTCCACCCGCTTGATCGAGTCGATGCCGAGATCGGCTTCGAGATCGAGGTCCAAATCCAGCATGTCAGCCGGATATCCGGTGCGTTCGCTGACGATGTCGAGCAGGCGCGAGGTGATCTGGGTCGCGTCCGAAGCTATCGGCGTCCCGATCGGCGGTTCTTCGACCGGAAGCGGACGAACGAGGAGCGCCGAGCCGACCTGCTGCGGATCGGAAGTCACCGGCTTCCGGTCGGGCGCACCCGACCCGTGCTCAGCATTCGGGAAAGCGGCAGCTGCCGAAGTCGGCTGGTAAACGAATGGTTCGGCAAAGAAGGGATCGGGCCTCGACAGAGCGGCGGCAGGCAGCGGATCGAACGCGGCATCGCCCGAGACACTCCGCAGGTAGCTCAGCATGACACTCTTTTGAACATCGAGAAAACGCGCCATCAGCTGTTGAAACTGGGCCATAGCCGCAGGGATCTGACCGCTCGGGACAGCGCTTAGCGCGTCGATTGGAGGCACCGGGGCGCTCGGCAGCGCCGCCGGGAGCTCGTCGAACCCGCGCCGCGTCGGCAATTCCCCATTGCCAGGGGCAGGTCGTGCAGCGGAGAGCGTGACCGGCGACCCGTTCGGTTGGTCGAACTTCTGCGATGGCAAGGCTGAAACGATCCCTTGATTATTGATGGCGGCCGGATTGATGGGGGTCGGATTGATGGAGACCGGATTGATGGAGACCGGCTTTTTGGTCTCGTCCACGGGCTTGGCGCGGCCGCCATTGACGAGCCACACCGTCGGGGGAAGCTGCTTTGGCTGCGTCTCGCCAGCCAGAGCGTCGAGGTCCAAGCTATCGACCGACCTGCCCCGATAGAGCCGGTCGAGGTTAACCGACACGCCGTGCACGGCAAGCTGTCCCAGCAGATGGACTAGCTGCACCAGACCGGAACGCCCGCTCTGGTCCGAGGCGACCGCCAGCTTGGGGCGGTCCCCCAATATTTGATCGACGAGCCCGGTGAGGATATTCCGCGGCCCTACCTCGACAAAGATCCGCGCGCCGGCGGCATACATCGCCTCGATTTCTCTCATAAACTCAACCGGGCGCACCAGGTGCTCGACCAGCTGTGCTGCAATCGCGGCAGGGTCGGCCGGATAAGGGCTCGCTGTCGTATTGGAGAAAACCGTGATCCGAGGTTCAGCAAGCTCGACCGTGGAAAGAAACTCGGCCAGACGTTTTTGGGCGGGAGCTACGATCGGGGAGTGGAAGGCGCAGGCGACCGGGATAACGCGCGCCGTCAATCCCTGAGCGGAAATATGCTCAACTGCCCTCTCGATGGCCGCGCGCGACCCGGAAATGACGGTCTGCTTGGGGGCGTTAGCGTTCGCCACTTGCACGCCGGTGATGCCGGCAAGGCTCTGCGATACGGTTTTCGCCTCGGCCTCGACCGCCGCCATCATGCCTGGCTCGTCGCCTGCCGCCTCGACGATAAAACGGCCTCTTGCCTCGGACAGCGCGATCAGCACCTTATCGCTGAATGCTCCTGCCGCGGCGAGAGCGACGTATTCTCCATAACTGTGTCCGGCGACAAAATCCGGCTGCAAACCCAATGATTGCAATGTGCGGAAGATCGCCAGATCCGCCACTCCAATAGCCGGCTGGGCGATATTGGTCTGGGTCAGCGCCTGCTGCTGCGCACGTGCTTCTTCCGGGGTGAAGCTGGACGGCGGGAAGATATACGAGCTCAAAGCTCTGGCCAGTTTGCCGGTGAGAACCTGATCGCCGAGATCGAACAGTTCGCGCGCCTCGTGAAATTGGATCGCGAGGTCGCGCACCATGTGAGGGTATTGCGCGCCCTGACCGGAAAAGAGGAACGCCAGCTTGGCGGGTTGGTGCTCCTGTCGAGCCAGCGGATGCTCTGAAAAGTAAACGCCTCTGGGATCGTTGATCAGGCGCGTCTCGGGATTGCCCAGTGCTCGCCGCGCCGAGGAGAGTTTGTGCTTGAGATCGTCCAAAGACGTTGCGATCACGGCCAGCCGCAGTGGCACAGCGCCATTTCCCGCGGATTTCAGCCCGCTCGTTTGCGATACCGTAAAGGCAAGGTCACAAAGCCTCAGTCGTGCGCCGGAGGTGAGGACCTTCTCGCACGGCTCGATCGCCGCGAGCACCGCCTGACGAGAAGGCCCCTGCCACAGGAAAAGCTCGCTCGGCCAGCGCTGATAGGGCCCTGGCCGCGACGGGATCCGGTCCGCAAAATATTCTTCAAGGGCGACGTGGAAGTTGGTGCCGCCAAAACCAAAGGCGCTGACCCCGGCCCGCCGTGGATGACCCTCGCCGCCGTTCAGCCACGGCCGCGGCTCCGCGTTGACAAAAAACGGCGTCGTTGAAAACTTGACGCTCTGGTTTGGTCTTTCGACGCCCAACGTCGGCGGCAACACCCTGTGGTACAGCGCCAGCGCCGCCTTGACGAGGCCGGCCGCCCCGGCGGTGCATTTCGTATGCCCGATCATCGACTTTACGGAGCCGATGGCGCAGCGCTGGGGCTGGGCCTCGGCTTCGGTGAACACGTCCGTCAGTGCGCGCACCTCGGCCCGGTCGCCCGCCACGGTTCCGGTTCCGTGGGCTTCGATCAATCCGACCGTCGCCGGTGAGAAATTGGCCTTGGCATAAGCCCGCCGCAACGCCCGTGCCTGACCCTCCGGGCGCGGTGCCGTCAATCCCTTATCTCTGCCGTCGCTAGAGCTGCCGATCCCCTTGATCAGGGCGTAAATGCGATCGCCGTCGCGCTCCGCATCCGCCAGCCGTTTCAAGACCAGGATCGCCAGGCCCTCGCTGATGACGATGCCATCGGCGCTGTCATCAAAGGTGCGGCATCGGCCGCGCGGCGACAATGCCTTGGTCTTGCTGAAACACAAATAAGTGAAAGGGTTCTGCATGGTGTCGACGCCGCCGACGATCACCATGTCGCTGGTCCGCGCCTCGAGCTCGTTGACCGCGAGAGACACCGCGGCGAGTGAAGAAGCGCAGGCGGCATCGACGGTATAGTTGGTTCCGCCCAAATCAAAGCGGTTGGCAACCCGTCCGGCCGAGACGTTGGTCAGAATTCCCGCGAATGAATCTTCGGTCCATTCCGGGAGCGCGTCGTCCAACCGGTCCACCAGAGCCGGAGTACGTCCGCGGAGCTCGGGCAGGCGTTCGAGGTTGGGAAGAAAGGCGCGGCTGCCGTACCCCAGCCCGAGATCGGCGGCACCGCCGCCCGAGCCGAGGATCACCGAGGTCCGCTCGCGCGGGAACGGACGATCGGCATAGCCGGCATCCTCGAGCGCCGCGCGCACGACTTCGAGGGTCAGAAGCTGCGCCGGCTCAATCGAGCGCAAGCTCGCCGGGGGCATCCCGTATTGCATCGGATCAAACGGGATTTCGCCGATAAAGCCACCCCATTTGGAGTAGATCTTGTCCCGCGCCTTTGGATCGGCGTCAAAATAGAGTTCCCAATTCCATCGATCCTTTGGGATCTCGGTGATTGCGTCCACCTTGTCGAGGATGTTCTCCCAATATTCCTGCAAGTCCCCGGCTTTTGGCAGCAGACACGCCATGCCAACGATGGCGATATCCGCAGGCGCAGCTACCTCTTCGGCAACCCTGACCCGTGCGGGCTGCTGCGAAGGCGCCGGCAGCCGGCTCGAACCGGCCACCGCCACGTCATGGTGCAATGCCTCGATCGTGCAGGTCTGGCTCCGCATCGTCGCGACCTGGCCGATCATGTACATGCCCTGCGCGGCCTGCTGATCCTCGGCTAAGCTGACGAACCTGCGTGCGTCGAGCTCGGCTGCGGTCTTCGGGTCGCGAACGATGCCTTTGGACGCGACCCGCAGCCGGCCCAGGTTGAGCTCCTCCAAAGTAAAGCGCGTCTCTTCCGCGGACCGTCCCAATGCCGAGAGCCGGCGCTTCTCCTGCATGAATGTCGCGGCAAAGCCCGTGTCGGCGCATCGCGTCGCGTGCCCGACACCGCTTTCCAGAAGAACCGTGCGCGCACATTTCAGGGCTTGCTCCTGAAAGCCTTTCACGATGGCTCCAGCAGCCACTGCCTCCTCGGTAAACAGATAAGCGGTGCCGAGCAGCACGCCAATGCGAACTCCCTGCTCCGCCAACGGCGCTGCCATTGCCGCAACCATTGCGGCCGACGCGGCATCGTGAATGCCCCCGGCAAACACGACATGATAGTCCTGCGTCTTCAGAGCGCCGGGCAGAGCGCCGCGAACGGCTTCGAGCAGCATGTCGATCATCTGCTCCCACAGCACAAAGCTGGTGCGCGGCCCGACATGCCCGCCGCATTCGCGGCCCTCAAAGACAAACCGGCTCGCACCCTGTTCCAGGAAGATTTTCAGCAATCCCGGTGACGGCACGTGCAGATAGGTTGGAATCCCGTGCTGCAGCAAAGCGCGCGCCTGGTCCGGTCTGCCTCCGGCGATCAAGGCAAAGGGCGGTCGGTGGTTCAGGATTGCCGCTAATTGCTCTTGCCGAAGTTCCGGAGGCACAAAGCCGAGGATACCGACGCCCCAGGGCTGCGAGCCAAGCCGCTCCCGGGTTTCAGCAAGCAGCGTATTGACCTCGGGCCCGCGCATTAGCGCCAGCGCCAGGAACGGGAGCGCGCCTCCCGCGGCGACGCGGGCGGCGAATTCAGGCACATCGCTGACGCGCGTCATCGGCCCCTGAAGGATGGGATAGCGGGTGCCGTGGGACCGCGCCAGCGGCGCCTCTGCATCCAGGGGCCGCAGATTGTAGGCCACCCGACAATGAGCCTCGACGGCCTGGCGGATGGTCCTGAGGATGCCGCCCACTGTGCTGCTATTTTTGGCAAGCGGCGCGGCAAGAGCTGCGTCCTGCCCCAGAACCAATAGATCCTGATCGGCGTCATCCCAACCAATTCTGGCGGCTATTGCCCGCCGCCAATCGGCCAAGATGCCTGCGCGAGGCCCCTCCAGCGCGGCGAGACGGTGCTCGACCTTGCGCAGTTCTTCCACTGCCCGGCTGCTCGGCCTGAAATAGACGCGGTAGGCCTGGCCGAGGGGTGTGCCCAAGCAGACCGTGTCGCTGCCGTCCATGCCGGCGATCCTGGCTCTTACCGCGTCACTGAGCGGCGATTCCGGGGTCAATGCCACTTGGCTGTCGAGGACCACGCCCGCCGCCCCGGCCGCAGCGCAGGCCGCAGCAGTGTGCGGCCCAATGCCACCCTGTGCCCAAATCGGCAGACGCAGTTGCGCCAAGAAATGCTGGACCAAAATAAATGTAGTCTCTTCAGACACCCGTCCGCCGGCCTCGTGCCCCTTCGCGATCACACCATCGGCCCCGATGTCCTGCGCTGTTAGCGCCTGCTCCAGGCAATTGGCCTCCAACAGAACCGAGACGCCTTTGTCGTGAAAGACGCCAACCAAAGACCGTAAAATCTGAGAATTTGTCGATGTGAGTATCGCGAGCTTTAACTGAGCGGGCAGCTCCGCTATCAGCTTGGCCGCCAGATCCGACGGTGCGCCGTCGATCTTGACGCCAAAATCGGAGTTGGCGGTGCGCGCCAATCGGCTCAGCGCCTGCCACGCTTTCCACTGATCTTTTGCATATTCAAGATCGAGGATCCCGAGTCCTCCGGCCTGACTTGCGGCGATCGCCGTGGAAGCTTCGATCAGTCCAGGCAAGTTCAGGACGGCAACTCCAAATCCCATTGTAGCCTCCTTGAGCCGTTCCGTTGCCAGGAGCGGATGTCATGAACGAAGCGGAGGCCTATTCCCCGCTCCAGGGTTGCGCCGATATTTTCAAGTTGCCATAAATCGTAGATAAACGTCAACTCGTCAAACGCGCGTCACTGATTAACCTTTGCACCCCTAGTTTCGGGCGCAGAACAGCGCGGTTTATATCGTGTTGAGCAAGCGCGACCCCGCACAATCGACCGGCAGTCGGCTAGCGCCCCGTTCTATCGATCCATCGGCTAGCAGGATTGCCATGTCGATGCGGCGTGGCCGGCCCGGAGGCTGACGCTCGGTGATGCATGCTGCGGCGCGCTTATGGTCAAAATTCGCATTGCGGTCGTGCCCCAGGTTCGCCTTCCGGTAGCGGTGGGTATTCGGATCAAGCGGTGCTCTCGGATTAATCATTCCAACCATGCGCTCGCCGCTAACTTCGGAGCCTCAGCCCAGCGAAAAGAGCATCGCTCGCGTGATGCGATTTTTCCCGATCGAGCGCCGGAAGGAATGTGGGTGCCGGCGCCGACCCGCCCACGCCTGCACTTTTTGCCGGCGGCTGAGACACCGGCGGGGCAAGCTCACCCGGGGCGGTATTGCCGGCGGCGTTGCGCCGACAACCGGAACCGATCGAGATAAAGATAGATCACCGGGGTCGTATAGAGCGTCAGCACCTGGCTGACGATCAACCCGCCGACAATCGAGATGCCGAGCGGTCGGCGCAACTCGGCGCCCTCGCCAAACGCGATCGCCAACGGTACGGCACCAAACATCGCGGCCAGTGTCGTCATCATGATCGGCCGAAACCGCTTCAGGCACGCCTGATAAATCGCCTCGCGCGAACCGAGGCCCAGGTTGCGCTCGGCGTCGAGCGCAAAATCGATCATGATGATCGCGTTCTTCATCACGATCCCGATCAGCAATATCACGCCGATCAGCGCGATGATGTTGAACTCGCTGTGGGTTGCGACAAGCGCCAGCACGGCGCCGGCCCCCGCTGACGGCAATGTGGATAGGATTGTGATCGGGTGCAGGCAGCTCTCGTAAAGCACCCCCAATACGATGTAAACCGTCAGCACGGCGGCGGCTATCAGGTACAGCTCGTTGCCGAGAGCATCGCGAAACGCCCTCGCAGTACCTTGGAAGCCCCCATGGATCGATGCGGGCAGCCCAAGCTGGCGCACCTGGGTTGAGATTGCCGCAGTCGCTTCGCCGAGCGAGGCGCCCGGCGCCAGGTTGAACGAAATCGTCGCGGCAACGGAAAGATTCTGGTGATTGACCGCGAGCGGCGTATTGCTCGCGGCAAAATTGGCGACAGCGGAAAGCGGCACCATGGTCTCTGCCGCAGTGCTGACCGCCGCACCGGTCGAGGTGGCGCCGCGTCCGGTGTTGGCGAGCGAGTTGTTCGCCTGATTGCGTGCGGTGTCGCTTGCGATTGCGCTGGCGCTGGGACCGGTGTTGGTCGCCGGGCTGCCGGCGGCCGTGGTCGCGGCGTGGTTGACGTCGGCCGTGGTCGCGGCGTGGTTGACGCCGGCCGCGGTGCCGTCGTTGCCGATCGTGGTCCCGGGATTGTCGGAAGGCGTGCTGGCCGCGTTGTTGTTGCTCGACGCCGCCATCACTGTCCCGACCACCGCGTTGGTCGATTGGGTGCCGCTGACGGTTCCGCCGCTGGTGCTGACATAAATATCTTTCAGAATTTCCGGGGTTTGCCAAAAGCGAGGCGCCACCTCCATCACGACATGGTATTGGTTTTGCGCGGCGTAAATCACCGAGACTTGGCGCTGACCGAAGGCGTCATAGAGCGTGTTGTCGATTTCGCTGACGTTCAATCCGAGGCGAGCCGCCGTGTTCCGGTCGATGACGAGATCGCTCTCCAGTCCATTCTGCTGCTGATCGAGGTTGACATCGGTTATCAGAGGGATCTTGCGCAGCGTCGCCTCGACCTTAGGGGCCCATTCGTAGAGCTCGGCGGTATCGTCGGCGAGCAAGGTATATTGATAGGTGGCGTTGCTGACGCGTGCGCCGACGTGAAGGTCGGTCACCGCGTCGAAGTAGAGTTCAGCGCCCGCCACCTTGTCGAGGACCGGCTTCAGCCGGCGCATCACCTGATCCATCGACACCTTGCGCTCGGATAGCGGCTTCAGCACCACGAAAATAAATCCGGAATTGGTCTGGATGCCGCCGGTAAAGGCGTCGACTGTCTCGACTGCCGGGTCTTGCTGCAGGATTTTGGCAAACTGAACCAGCTTTTGCCGCATTGCCTGGAACGAGATGCTTTGATCGGCCTGGATGCGGCCGGCCAGCAACCCGTTGTCCTGCGCCGGGATAAATCCTTTTGGAATGATCACGAACTGGTAGCCGGCAAAGGCCAGCGTTCCGATCAGGCTCAACATGATCAGCGCCGGCCATCGCAACGCCTGGCGCAGCGACTGATCATAGAGCCACAACATTGCGCCGAACGCCCGCCCGCCGATCCGATTTAGCGTACCGGGCGCACCGCTGCGGTCATCGTGAAGCACGCACGCGCACATCATTGGCGTCGTGGTCAGCGAGACCACGAGCGAAATCGCGATCGCGATGGACAAGGTGGCCGCAAACTCACGCAGCAGCCGCCCCAGGACGCCTCCCATCAGCAATATCGGAGCGAAGACGGCGATCAATGACAAGCTCATCGCCAGCACGGTGAAGCCGACTTCGCGGGAGCCTTGCAGCGCCGCCTGTCTGCGGCTCATCCCGGCTTCGATGTGCCGCGTGACGTTTTCAAGCACGACGATCGCATCATCGACGACAAACCCGGTCGAGATTGTTAGCGCCATCAGCGACAGGTTGTCGAGGCTATACCCCAGAAGGTGCATTGCGCCGAAAGTCCCGATAATAGAGACTGGCACCACGACTGTTGGGATCGAAGCAGCACGAAAATTTCGCAAAAACAGAAAAACCACCAGGATCACGAGAACCGTGGCGATCACCAAAGTTTGTTGCACATCGTGAACTGAAGCTTTGATCGTCTTGCTCCGATCCATCGTTAACTCGACCCGGATCGCACGCGGAATCGAGGCTTCGAGCTGCGGCAAAACGGCTTTGACGCGATCGACCGTCTGGATGATGTTGGCGCCCGGCTGCGGGTAGAGAAACACCAGAACCGCTGGCTGCCCGTTTGAAAGCCCCTCATTTCGCACGTTCTCGACCGAATCGTGCACCTCGGCGACATCGGCGAGCCGCACCGGTGCGCCGTTGCGATAGGCGACAATCAACGGGCGGTAATCGGTCGCGCGATCGGCCTGATCATTGGTATAAATCTGGAGCCGACGATCGCCAATTTGGAGCGCCCCCTTGGGGCTGTGGGCGTTGGCCGAGGCCAGGGCGGCGCGCACGTCTTCGAGCCCGATCCCGTATTTGAACAGCGCAAGAGGGTTCAGTTCGACGCGCACCGCCGGCAGCGAGCTGCCGCTGACCACCACTTGGCCGATGCCTCCGATCTGCGACAACGCCTGTTGCACCGTTGTCGATGCGCTATCATAAATCTGCCCTGGGGTCAGTGTCTTGGAGGTCAGCGCCAGGATCACGATCGGCGCATCGGCCGGGTTCACCTTGCGATAACTCGGGTTCTGGCGCAGGCTTGTCGGCAGATCGGCCCGCGCCGCATTGATTGCTGCCTGGACGTCGCGCGCGGCGCCGTTGATGCTCCGCGCAAGCCCGAATTGCAGCGCGATGCGGGTCTGGCCGACCGTGCTCTGCGAGGTCATTTCGGTTACGTCGGCGATAAAGCCGAGATGGCGCTCCAAGGGCGTCGCCACAGTCGCGGCCATCGTTTCAGGGCTCGCACCAGGCATCGTGGCGAAGACCGAGATGGTGGGAAAGTCCACCTGCGGCAGCGGCGCCACCGGCAGCTTGAGATAAGCAACGAGACCCGCCAATATGAGCGCGATCGTCAGCAACGTCGTCGCAACCGGACGGTTAATGAACGGAGCCGACAGGTTCACGACGTCGTGCTCCCGGCCACCGCCGCGCCGCGCCTAAGCCACCCGGGCAAAGGCCAGCTGTCGATCGAGGGCAAACCGGAAGGCCGGCGGCCCGTATGGGCTCAACAGCCCGCCGCGAACCGGGCCTTCGGCAGTCGTCGGCCCCGGCAAGGAACAATTTGGGCACGGCACAATTCCGGCACGGCCTTTGCTCCGGATCGCATTGGCGCTGATATCGGAACCAACCATCACGGATCTCGAGATTATGTTCCCGGACCGAGACCGGGGCACGCCGCTTCGTGCTGCGGGAGGCGAAGGCTGCTCGCACCGGGCGGTACAACCGCCGGCAGTGGAATTCGTAGATCGACTGCCGCCCGCCACTTCGGGTCAGGATGATCGGGACGGTGTTGCGTGGCAAGGCGAAACTTTACCGTCGATCGCACTCTGGCCGGCGCAGCGACGGCACTTTCCATCTTGCCGGACGCCGATCGGCTCCGCCGCGGACGGTCAGCGGCCCGGCGCTGAACCCGCGACCGATCCGAGCGAACGACGAATAACCGATAAACATCTCGTCGCCGCCGATCCCGACGCGGCTACGGTCGCGCCCTCGGCCGCCGCACAGCTGGTGGGATAGCCGTTCAGCCTATCGACACGCGGCTGGTCCAGCCGGCAACCGAAACGCTCCATGCGATCAAGAGGTCGGGGCGCCGCCATCTCGGCCGCCTCATAGCTTTGATCGACCCATCGGCATCGCCCGCGAAGCCGATCGAGAAGGCGCTCACTCGACCCGGTCTCGCGCGCCATCAGTGCCGCGATCAGCGACAACCCGCCATCGCCGAACAGACACGCGCTTACCGCAGCACCACCGACAGTCTGTGCGACCACCGACCGACCCATCACCTCTGCATATTGCCCGACCTCTCCGGATCAGAGCGACGCCTCAGACCGGCTCCCGGCCGATTTCTGGAACCATTAGCGGCGCAATTTGACAGATCGTTCAGCGACAGGGCGGACCCGTCAGCGATCGGGCAATGCCCGGACGGCCAGGGCTCTGACCTGGCGCAGCAAGGTCCATGGCTGCAGGCCGACCCGAAGCTCGGCAGCACAGTCGCGGCGCCGGCCGCCCTTTGCTCGGCGGCCTCGTCAGTAGCGCGGCTTTGCCGGGCGCACCGGCGGCGCATCTCGGTAAATCTGCAGCCGGGTGACCCGCAGACCAGCGACCCCGTGCGCCTCGATCGCCCGCTGCCAGGCGTGAAACTCCTCGACCGACAGCTGATAGCGGCGGCACGCCTCGTCGAGGCTCAGCGCCCCGTTGCGCACCGCGTTGACGATCACCGCCTTGCGCCGGGCAACCCACCGCTTGGTGTCGACGGCCGGCAAGACCGATTCCGGGGCGCTGCCGCGCTTGGATTTGTTGTCGTCCATCACATTAGGCTAGCCGCGCACGCCTTAAAGAATCCCTACATCGCACCGATGGAAGTGCCGCAGCCGAGCGTGAACGGTGGCGGGGTGTCGGATGCTGCCGAGGACGGCACGATATGCGGTGATGGAGGCCCATCCGGCGGGCTACCCGCGCCCCCTCCTCGCCCTGGCTGGGGTCCGGCAGCGCCGTCGAAACTCTCATGGAATCAACAGGCTCGACAGGTTCTCTGGTGCTTGAAGCGAGCCGGGGCGATTCATATACTCCGCCGCGTCCTTCACGGGTTTCGGGGAACACGATGCGTCCGCCGCTTCCGCCAGACTATCGCCCGACTGACGACGAAGAGTTCATGAGCCCGTTGCAGGTCGAATATTTCCGGCAGAAGCTGTTGCAATGGCGGGCCGCGCTGCTGACCGAGTCGTCGGATGCACTGCAGCATTTGAAGGAAGAAAGCTTGCTGAAACCCGATTTGACCGATCGGGCCTCGCTCGAGGCCGAGCAGGCGCTCGAATTGCGCACCCGCGCGCGCGAGCGCCGGCTGATCTCGAAAATCGACGCAGCGCTCGGTCGGATCAAGGACGGCACTTATGGTTATTGCGAAGAAACCGAGGAGCCGATCGGCATCCGCCGTCTCGAAGCCCGCCCGATTGCCACCCTCAGCATCGAGGCGCAGGAGCGGCACGAGCGGATGGAGCGGACCCACCGCGATGATTGAACCAACCCGGATACAGTCTGAACGATAAAATTTCCTTTACAATATCGATTTAAGATTGCGCTGTAGACCTTTCTGATAGTATCCTAAGCGATGTTAACCCGCTTAGGACGCAGCCTATGACGGTCGGAGCGGAAGCGTCGGACACCGGACCGGCAAGGTCTGTTGTCGGGCGGCGAGTACAGCCCCGATCGGGCGCAGCACCGCCAAAACCGTGGCCCCAGATTCCCGCGGTCCCGGCCGCGCTCGCCGCTGCCGCGCTGATGGCATTGCTCGTCACCTGCCTCCTCCCGACATCGCCGCTGCGGGTCGTGGCAATCGATGCCGCCGGGCTGGCGGCCTGCGCAGCCGCCTTTGCAGCCGGACGGATCGGGGCCGCCCGCAATGATAGAGCTGCGGGCTTCGCCGATGGGCCAGGTAGATCGATGGCACGGGTGCCGCAGGATCCGACGGCCCCCGGAGCCGGGGATTGCAGCGCGGTGGCGGACCCGGGGCACCCTTCCGCCACGTCCGAGCCCGGCACCGGCGAGCCCGGCACCGGCGAGCCTGGCACCAAACCCACGCTGGCCGCGAGTGCGAATGCTGTCGAGCCTGACGAATCGGCCCTGCGGTTTTTTGGCGATGCACCGGTCGGCATCGCCGTGGTCGACCGGCGGGGTCGCTTTCTCGCTGCAAACCGGGCTCTCGGCGAGCTGTTCGGCGCCGGGCCACAGGAACTGATCGGACATCAGCTGACCGATTGGGTGAGCGCCGCGGACCGCGACGCGATCACCGCCAAATTCGATGCCGCCGCGGATGGTCGAACCGATTGCGACCCGACCGAGGTCCGGCTGGCGAACCCGCGCGACAAGACCTTGGTCTTGCTGCACAGCCGGATCGACGAACTGTCGGCGGCATCACCGGCACCGGCGGGTGCTGGCGAGACCGGCGAGGCCGGTGTCGCGCGCAGGCCGATCATCGCAGGCGAGCCGGGTGGCGAGCTCACCCTCTATTTCATCGACGTCACCGAGCGGAAAGCCCTCGAGGCCCAGTTCAGCCAGTCGCAGAAGATGCAGGCGGTCGGTCAGCTCGCCGGTGGCGTCGCCCATGATTTCAACAATCTGCTGACGGCGATGATCGGGTTCTGCGATCTGCTGCTGTTGCGCTCGCGGCCGGGCGATCCGGCCTTCGCCGACATCATGCAGATCAGGCAAAACGCCAACCGCGCGGCCAATCTGGTGCGTCAATTGCTGGCTTTCTCGCGACAGCAGGCGCTGCAGCCGCGGGTTCTCGACATCACGGATGTGCTCGTCGAGCTGTCACATCTGCTGCGCCGGCTGATCGGAGAGAACGTCGTGCTCGATGTCGAGCACGGGCGCGACCTCGGCCTCGTCAAGGTCGATCAGGGTCAGCTCGAGCAGGTCGTGATCAATCTTGCGGTCAACGCCCGTGACGCGATGCCGGAGGGTGGCCGGCTGACGATTCGAACCGCGAACCGGCATCAGGCGACGCCGCTGCGACGCAGCTCGGAAATCGTGCCCGCCGGCGATTATGTACGGATCGAAGTGGCGGATACCGGGGTCGGGATCGCGCCGGCCAATCTGGCGCGCATTTTCGAGCCATTCTTTTCGACCAAGGAGGTCGGCTCGGGGACCGGTCTCGGGCTATCCACGGTGTACGGCATCGTCAAGCAGACGGGCGGGTTCATCTCCGCCGACAGCACCCCCGGTCGCGGCGCCAGATTTGAGATCCTTTTGCCCCGGCACCAGGCTGCGACACCAGCACCATTGGCCCGCGCCGCGACGATGGAGCCTGCCCCCCCAAAAGACCTGACCGGAACCGCGGCTGTGATGCTGGTCGAGGACGACGATGCGGTCCGGATGTTCGGCGCGCGGGCGCTGCACAACAAGGGCTACCGGATTACCGAGGCCAGGAGCGGCGAGGCCGCGCTCGAGCTGATCCGGGCGGCGGCGCAGAAATTCGATCTGCTGATCACCGATGTGGTGATGCCGCAGATGGACGGGCCGGCGCTGATTCGCGAGGTGCGCCTGATCGATCCCGGGATCAAGATCATCTTTATTTCCGGCTATACCGAGGATGCGTTCCGCCAGCGGCTGGACCGCGATGCCGGGATTCATTTTTTGGCCAAGCCGTTCAGCTTGCGACAACTCGCCATCAAGGTTAAGGAGGTTCTTGGGAACGTCCCCGACTGAGCGCAGAGGGCGCTTGCCTTTTCGAACAAAACGGGTACAATGCCGCCGTCAGCCCGCGTTGCGCGACACCGCCGGCTGTGAAATAACGGGAGGCGCAATCATGCAGACGGCGTTGCGGCTGTTGGACAAGGAAGTGATGGACAGGCAGCGGGCTTTGGACGCGGCGCTCGGCCAGATCGAACGGGCGTTTGGCAAGGGCTCGATCATGAAGCTCGGGTCGCACGAGGCCGCCGCCGATATCGAGGTGATCTCGACCGGCTCGCTCGGCCTCGACATCGCCCTCGGCATTGGCGGCCTGCCGCGCGGACGAGTGATCGAAATCTATGGTCCGGAAGGCTCGGGCAAGACCACCTTGGCATTGCATGTCGTCGCCGAGGCGCAACGCGCCGGCGGCACCTGCGCCTTTATCGATGCCGAGCACGCGCTCGATCCGGGCTATGCCCGTAAGCTCGGGTGCAATGTTGATGATCTGCTGATCTCGCAGCCCGACGCCGGCGAGCAGGCGCTCGAAATTACCGATACGCTGGTGCGCTCCGGGGCGATCGATGTGCTGGTGATCGATTCGGTCGCCGCCCTGGTGCCGCGCGCCGAACTCGAGGGCGAGATGGGCGACAGCCATATGGGGCTGCATGCCCGGCTGATGAGCCAGGCGCTGCGCAAATTGACCGGCTCGATCTCGCGGTCGCGGGCCATGGTGATCTTCATCAACCAGCTGCGCATGAAGATCGGCGTCATGTTTGGCAACCCGGAGACGACGACCGGCGGGGTCGCGCTCAAATTCTACGCCTCCGTGCGGCTCGACATCCGCCGCATCGGTGCGATCAAGGAACGCGATCAGGTGATCGGCAACCAGACTCGGGTCAAGGTCGTCAAAAACAAGATGGCGCCGCCGTTCAAAGTCGTCGATTTCGACATCATGTATGGCGAGGGCGTGTCGAAGCGCGGTGAGCTGATCGATCTCGGGGTTCAGGCTGGGGTCGTCGAGAAATCGGGCTCCTGGTTCTCCTATGAGGGCCAGCGCGTCGGCCAGGGCCGCGAAAACGCCAAAGCCTACCTGCGCGACCACGCCGAGGTCAGCGAGGCGATCGAGCGCGCAATCCGCGCCAATGCCGGGCTCGTGGCCGAGGCGATGATGGCCGCACCCGGAGATACGGCGGTCGAGGAATAGACTGCCCGATCGGGTCTCCGCGTCGGCGATGGGAGGAACGCGGAATGCGCGCCGCAGTTTTGCGGGAGATCAACCGGCCGCTGCAGATCCTCGATCTCGCGCAGGAACCACCGAGGGCCGGCGAAGTTCGGGTGCGGGTCAAGGCTGCCGGCGTGTGCATGAGCGACTGGCACATCATCAATGGCGATTGGCCGCTGCCATTGCCGATGGTGCTGGGGCACGAGGCGGCCGGAATCGTCGCCGAGTGTGGGCCGGGGGTCGCTGCGGTAGCACCCGGCGACCATGTGATCTTCTCGTTCCGCCCACATTGCGGGCATTGCCGCTATTGCTCGTCCGGACAAACGGTGCTGTGCATCGGCCACAATGATTCGCCGCGCTGGCTGATGCATGATGGCACTGCCCGCCTCCATCTCGATGGCGAGCCGGTCAACCAGATGGCCCGCATCGGCACCTTCGCCGAAGAGGTCGTTTGTCCGGCGGAGCAGGTCGTAAAAATCCGCCCCGACCTTCCGTTCACTCATGCCGCGATCATCGGCTGCAGTGTGGCCACCGGCATTGGCGCGGTCATCCGGCATGCCCGGGTGCCGGCTGGGTCGAGCGTGCTGGTGATCGGCTGCGGCGGCGTCGGGCTCAATATCGTGCAGGGCGCACGACTCTGCGGTGCGAGCCCGATCATTGCCTGCGACCTGCGCGACAACAAGCTCGACTACGCCCGCAGCTTTGGCGCCACGCATATCGTCAATGCCAGCGCAGTCGATCTCGTCCGGCAAGTACGGGAATTGACCGACGGGCTCGGTGTCGATACCGCGTTCGATGCAATCGGTGGCGAGACGACAGCGCTGCAGGCCATCGACGCCACCGCTCCGGGCGGGCGGGCCGTTCTGGTCGGCATCCCGGCCTTCGCGACGCGGGCTGCGATCAACCCGTCGCAGCTCGTCTATGGCGAAAAAGTAATCAGCGGCACATACTACGGTTCGGTGCGGCCCAATATGGACTTTCCGATCCTCGCCGATCTTGACATGGACAAGAGGATCGACCTCGACAGCCTGATCAGCCGGACCTACCGGTTCGACGAGATCAACGAAGGCTTCCGGCTGATGCTGGACGGGGCGGTCGCGCGCGGCGTCATCGTCTTCGAGTGAAGGTTCCGACTGACAGCGGCCTTCGCTCAAGCGCTGGACAGGACGGTCCTGCTTCTTCTATAAGCGCTCCCTCGCCGGAGCGCCCAGGTAGCTCAGTTGGTAGAGCAACGGACTGAAAATCCGTGTGTCGGTGGTTCAATTCCGCCCCTGGGCACCAGCCCTCGCAGACCACGCTGATCAGCGGGAGGCGTGCCGTCCCGTCCCGTCACCGCCCGCCCGATTGCGATCAGCACCCAGCGCGATGCGCCGATCGAAATCTGGCGGATCGGGCGGGGTGCCTCAGAGGAGATGGCCGCTGCGCGTCGCCTTGGTGCGCAAGTAGCGCTCGTTATGCCCGTTTGCCGGGAAGACATGCGGCACCCGCTCGCTGACGCGAATGCCGTAACGCTGCAGCGCTGCCATCTTGTCCGGGTTATTGGTCAAAAGGCGGATCGTTGCGAAACCGAGCTGGCGCAGCATGTCCGCGGCCGGCAGATAGACGCGCTCATCGGCGTCGAAGCCGAGCTGCTCGTTGGCGTCGAGCGTGTCAAAACCGGCATCCTGCAGCTGATAGGCCCGGAGCTTGTTGACGAGCCCGATGCCGCGCCCCTCCTGGGCCAGGTACAGCAGCACGCCGCCGCCGGCCTTGGCGATCGTGGCGATCGCACCGCGCAGCTGATCACCGCAATCGCAGCGCAGGCTCGCCAGCAGGTCGCCGGTAAAACATTCGGAGTGAAGCCGCACCAGCACCGGATCGGCCGGATCGGGTTTGCCGATCACGATCGCCAGATGCTCGACCCCGCCATCGCCCGGCCGGAACGCGATCAGCCGGGCGTGCTCGGCGTCGGCGAGCGGCACCCGTGCCTCGGCGACGCGGGTCAGAGAAGCGGTCGCGGCGTTGCGTTTGAAGACGCACACCGCATCGATCGAGGCGACGTCGCCACGCCGTGCCAGCAGCGCCGACTCGGCCGCACCGATGCGCAGCACCAGCGCTGCCGGCAACAGCGAGGCGAGCTTGGCCAGCGCCACCGCGGCCAGCGCCCCGCCCCTGGCGACAACCGGCTCCGCGCCAAACCCGGGCGGCTCGGCACCAAGCGACGCGCCAGGCTCCGCCAGATTGCGGATCACCGCCGCCGGCATCTCTGGCGACACCGAGATCGTCAGTGCGCCCGACAGGTCTTGGCGTGCAGCAAAGCCGAGCGCGACGGCGCGACGCCGGGTCAGCACCACTCGGGGCGCGGTCGCCGAGGTCTGGCGCAGCCGCCGTAAATTGTCTTCGCTGACGAGCTCGGCGGCGACCGCCAGCACGCTCAGCACATCGTCGCGGATCAGCACCGGTTCGCCGCGGCGCAACGCAGTGATCGCCTTGCCGAGATCATGCGCGGTGCTCACCAGGGCCGCCCCCCGCCGTCGGGTTCTCCGCTCGTCAAGGCTGTAAATTCGGGCACACGCTTCTCCCTGCCGACGCGCGCATCATATGGGGCGCCTGCGGCCGCGCCAGCACCCTTCTTTGCAACGGAGCCCTTCGCGCAACCCTGACCCGGCTCCGCAGCGCGGCGCGGCGCGCTCACGCGCTAAAGGCAGCGAAGATTTCCTGCAACGCGATCAACTGGTCACCGTTGACCGAGCTCGGCACGAGCACGGCGGTGTTCAGCCCAGCGGCGTGCCATTCCGCCAGCCGGTCGCGCACCTTGGTCGCCGGACCGTACAATGTGTTGTCGGCGACCCAGCGATCGGTCAGGTATTTTGGAATATCGTCGCGGCGATTCTCGGCAATCGCCCGCTCGACCGCATTTATCTCGTCGGTGTAACCGGCTTCCTTCCAATAGTTCCGGTAGTTCGGCAGCAGCGTGTAGCGCACCAGATGGTGGCGATGCAGCGCCAGTGCGGCGCTCTCGTCATCGGTGACGCAGACCGGCAGCATGTTGCCGATCAGGAAATCCGGATCGGAGCGCGTGGCCAGGGAGAGCGCCGACAGCGATTGCGGCAGGTGCGACAGGCTGGCATTGGCGAACAAGACACCCTCGGCGATTTCGGGCGCAAGCGCCACCATGCCCTTGCGCAGGGCCGCAAGCACGATCGGCGGCAGCGTACCGATGCCTTCGAATGATTTGAGCTTTGCGACAAAGGCGCGGATGTCGGCAAGCGGCTTGCCGGCGGTGATGCCGAGGCGCAGATGCGTCGGTCCGTGTGCCACGCCGATGCCGAAGCGGAAACGCCCGCCGGAGATCTCGTGGATATAGGCCGCCGCCATCGCGAATTCTTCGGTGGTCTCGGCGTAGATCGGAGCAATCGCCGTGCCGAACCGGATATGCTCGGTCGCCAGAGCCAGCGCGGTGCATTGCGCCATGTTGCTCCAGCGGCTCGGCATGTAGATGCCGGAAAAGCCGCGCCGCTCGATCTCGCGAGCGATCTCCAACGTTTGCCGCCGCCGCCCCGGCACGGCGACGAGGCTGATCGCAGGAAGGTCCGTAGTCATTCGATAGCTCCGTCACTTGGCGTACACACCGAGTGTACGCTGACCGGAGAACCAGCCCACAACTCGCGTGAATTTGATGAGAATCGGCGGAGAAACCCGATCGCGACAGGGTCTTAAGGTTCTATCTCCTACCTCCTTCAGCCGAGTTGCTGTCAAGCCTGTTTTAATAAATCGCGGAAACCCGCGGTCATCCTTTTCCTCCTGAGCTCCGCACGCGACATACCCGCCACCGAGGTTGCCTAGTCCCTTTCCGTTACAGCCCAAGGGGCAGAACCACGCCCCGACCAGGGAAGGCGCACCCCGTTCTGCCCGGGCTGGCTGAGCCGCGAGGGCAGTGCAACCCTGTCGCGGCGAATTGCCGGCTGGTTTCCCTGGGCCACCTCCCCTAACTAAACGACATGAGCGGGCTCGTTCTCGAACACGGACTTTCTTTCACCGATCTCTATGACCGCGACGGGCTGGTGCGCGTCGATCGGGCGTTTGTCGGCCACCTCGCCGAAACCGATGTGGCGCTGCACAGCCGGCTGATGACGGCGCGGCGCGATCCGGAGGCGCTCGGACACGGGGCCGAATCGGATCTGCTCGTCGAACTGGCGCCGCATGTCGAGGATTTCCTCGCGCGGCTGTTCGGCATCGCAGCCGAAGTGCAGGATTTGCAGACGCGCCATCACGAGTTGGCGCCGCTCTATTCGGTCAAGCGCCTCTTTGTGCAGCGCCGCGCCGTCAAAGGGATCAAGGAAGCCGACGCGGCGGCGATCGACGGGCCGGCGCTTGCCCGCGAGCTCGATATGCTGATCGACGGCACGGCTGACGATATCGCCGCGTGGGAGCGGCGCTATGCCGGGCATGTCGCGCGCTGGCTCGATGACGACGCGGGCAACAGCGCAGCACTCGATCTCGCGCAGCGCTACGCCACCTGGGCGACGCTGTCGCCCGAGGGCCGCGACAAGCACCGCGACGGCGTGCTGTTCCAGGTGCCGCAGCGGCCCGACATGCAGCATCTGGTAGCGGCCGAAACCATCGAGCGCGACGGGGTGACGATGCTGCGGCTGCCCAAGGATGAATGGCGCCGCCGCGAAGGGTTCGCACTGACCGACCACGGTACCGATTTGGTGGGCGCGCTCGACCAGGCGAATTACTGCATCTGGTGCCACAACCAGGGCAAGGACAGCTGCTCAAAGGGCCTCAGGGAAAAGGATGGCGCGTTCAAGAAGAGCGTGTTCGGCGTGACCCTCGCCGGCTGCCCGCTCGAAGAGAAGATTTCCGAGATGAACCTGGTTAAGGCACGCGGCAACAGCCTCGGAGCCTTGGCGATCGTCACCGTGGACAACCCGATCTGTGCGGCGACCGGGCACCGCATCTGCAACGACTGCATGAAGGCCTGCATCTATCAGCGCCAGGAGCCGGTTGATATCCCGCAGATCGAGACCCGCACCTTAAAGGATGTGTTGGGCCTGCCCTGGGGCTTCGAAATCTATTCGCTCTTGACCCGGTGGAACCCGCTCAATCTGCGCCGACCGTTGCCCAAGCCGGCGAGCGGCTACAAGGTGCTGGTGGTCGGGCTCGGCCCGGCCGGGTTCACGCTCGCCCATCACCTCGTCAATGACGGGCATTTCGTCGCCGCAATCGACGGGCTGAAGATCGAGCCGTTGCCGGCCGATATCTGCGGTGTAAAGCCCGACGGCAGCCGCATTCCGTTCCGGCCGATCCGCGACGTGGCGAGTCTGGTGGATGGGCTCGACGACCGGGTCATGGCCGGGTTCGGCGGGGTCGCCGAGTACGGCATCACCGTGCGCTGGGACAAGAACTTCCTGAAGATCGTGCGCCTCTTGCTCGAACGCCGCGCCCAATTCGCGATGTATGGCGGGGTTCGTTTTGGCGGCACATTGACAATCGACGGCGCCTTTGGTCTCGGCTTTGATCATGTGGCGCTGTGCGCCGGGGCCGGGCGGCCGACCGTGATCCCGATGGTCAACGGTCTCGCCCCCGGGGTGCGCCAAGCCTCCGATTTTCTGATGGCGCTGCAGCTGACCGGCGCCGCCAAGACGCAGAGCATCGCCAATCTGATGGTGCGGCTGCCGGTGGTCGTGATCGGCGGCGGGCTCACCGCGATCGACACCGCGACCGAGTCGCTCGCCTATTACCCGGTTCAGGTGGAGAAGTTCCTGTCGCGCTACGAGACGCTCGCCGCCGAGCGCGGCGAAGAGGCGGTGCGCGCCGGCTGGAGTGCTGCCGAAGCCGAGGCGGCGGCCGAGTTCATCGCGCATGGCCGGGCAATCCGCGCCGAGCGTGCGATGGCCCGCCGCGAGGGCCGCGAGCCGCGGCTCGCGCAGATGCTCGACCGCTGGGGCGGGGTCACGATCGCCTATCGCCGTCGCCTGGTCGATGCGCCGGGCTACACGCTCAATCATGAGGAAGTGGCAAAGGCGCTGGAGGAAGGGATCCGCTTTGCCGAGGGGCTGACCCCGGCCGCCGTCGAGGTCGATCGGTTCGGCCAGGCGGCGGCGCTGCGGTTGACCCGGCCGGCAAAGCAACCGGATGCCCGGCCGGAACCCGTCGTGCTGCCGGCACGGACGATCCTCGTCGCCGCCGGGACCCAGCCAAACACCGTGCTCGGCCGCGAGGATCCGGCAAACATCGTGCTCGACGGCCGCCATTTTCGCGCGCTCGACGAGGCGGGCAACCCGGCGACGCCGCAGCGGGTGGCCAAGCCCGATGCGGTGCGGGTGCTGACCCACCTGCGCCCCGACGGCCGCGCGGTGAGCTTTTTCGGCGATCTGCATCCGAGCTTTTCGGGGAACGTGGTCAAGGCGATGGGCGGCGCCACTCTGGGCTATCCGGTGGTCAGCCGGATGCTGGCAAGGCTCGCTCCCGCAACCCCGACCCCGGCTGCGCTCGCCGGCCGTCTCGACGACGAATTGCGGGCGCGCGTGCATGAGGTCATCCGCCTGACGCCAAAGATCGTCGAGATCGTCGTCAAGGCGCCGATGGCGGCGCGCGCGTTCGAGCCCGGCCAGTTCTACCGGCTGCAGAATTACGAGACTCTGGCGCCGCGGGTCGACGGCACGACCCTGGCGATGGAGGGCTTGGCGCTGACCGGCGCCGGGGTCGATCGCGAGCAGGGCCTCTTGTCGACGATCGTGCTGGAAATGGGCGGGTCGTCGGATCTGTGCGCGCTTTTGAAGACGGGGGAGCCGGTGATCCTGATGGGGCCGACCGGCACCCCGACCGAGACGCCCTCGGGCGAGACGGTTTTGCTGGTCGGCGGCGGGCTCGGCAACGCGGTCCTGTTCTCGATCGCCGCGGCACTCAGGACACAGGGCTCGCGCGTCCTTTATTTCGCCGGCTACAAGACGATCGCGGATCGCTACAAGATCGCGGATATCGAGCGGTCGGCCGACTGCGTCGTGTGGTGCTGCGACGAGGCACCCGGCTTCACCGCCAGCCGGCCGCAGGACCGTGCCTTTGTCGGCAACATCGTCGCGGCGATCGCCGCCTACGGTTCGGGTGCGTTGGGTCCGGCCGCGATCCCGCTCTCCGAAGTCGACCGGATCATCGCGATCGGCTCGGACGGCATGATGAACGCGGTCGCCGAGGCGCGACGGGCCTCGCTCGAACGCTATTTCCGCCCGGACCACCGCGCCATCGCGTCGATCAACTCGCCGATGCAGTGCATGATGAAGGAGATCTGCGCGCAATGCCTGCAGATGCATCGCGATCCCTTAACCGGCACTGAGACCGTGGTGTTCTCCTGCTACAACCAGGACCAGGAGATGGACCAGGTCGATTTCGCAGCACTGCATCGCCGCCTGTCGCAAAACGGCGTCCAAGAAAAGCTGACGAAATTGTGGATCGACCGCTGCCTCCACCATCTCGGCGAGCGCCCCGCCATCGCCGCGGAATAGGGCAGCTGGAAGGACCGGGGAGAGGCCTCCCCCGGCGGCGCGCCCTCCTGGTTTCCGACTTACCCTTGACTCAATAAGATCAGTTTAACTCTTTATTGGCAACTTTTCCGATATATTCTGGTGATGCATCTGGAGCGCATCAACGATCGTGTCGGGATCGAGTGCCAGCACTGTCTGGGAACGACCGAATGCCAACACGCTGTTCACTTCGATAATGGAAGAAACATCACTTATGGCTTGGTTGAGCACTGGCTAATGTGCCCAAGGTGTGGCGAAGGGTACCATTTGATTGAAGATCGGGGGGATCCGACCTTCGATCTGCCGACGCTACATCGGCCCGTATGCGCCGTATGCGAAGGCCGTGGTTTCGTCGCTATCTAGCGTGTCTGATACACAGAGGATGCGTCAAATAAATCCGATAAATCTAATATAACCACCAGCGCCCGTATTCCCTGGCAGAAACGGGAAGAGAGGTGCTCGCGCTTGACAGGCGGCCGGCAAGATGGCGGGATCGCGGCCTTGCGTTGCTCAAGGAGGGTTGGATGGCGCGGGCGAACCGGGTGCGGGAATTGTGGCAGGCGGGCAAGCCCGTCATCAACAGCTGGCTCGGCGTCCCGTCGAGCTTTTCGGCCGAGGTCATGGCCCATGCCGGCTGGGATTCGCTGGTCGTCGATATGCAGCATGGCATGATCGACTACCAGATGATGGTGACGATGCTGCAGGGCATCTCGACCACCGAGACGGTGCCGCTGGTGCGGGTGCCGTGGAACGACCCGGCCTATATCCAGAAGGCGCTCGACGCCGGCGCCTACGGCATCATCTGCCCGATGATCAACACCCGCGCCGAGGCCGAGAGGCTCGCCGATTCGATGCGCTATGCGCCGCTCGGTCACCGCAGCTCGGGGCCGATCCGCGCGTCGCTCTATGGCGGCTCCGATTACCACGCCAAAGCCAACGACATCGTCGTCGCCTTTGGCATGATCGAAACCAAGGAGGCGATGGCGAACCTCGACGAGATCATGTCGGTCAAAGGTCTCGACGCGATTTATGTCGGTCCCAGCGATCTATCGATTTCGCACGGTTATGCGCCGGGCGGCGACAAGCCCGACGCATGGATGATGGATGCGCTCGGCAAGATCCTCGCCGCCTGCAAGAAGCACGGCGTCAAGCCCGGCATTCATTGCGGTGCGCCCGCCTATGCAAAGCAGATGATCGAGATGGGCTTTATGTTTGTCACGGTTGGCGGTGATACCCGCTTTGTGACGATGGGTGCGGCAGCGGCGGTCGCCGAAATGCGCGGCTCGGCGCCGGCCAGCCCGGCGCGGGCCGGCAGTTCCAGCCCGTACTGAGCGAAATTGTCATTGCGAGCGCAGCGAACGCTTCGTCGCTGCGCTCCGGCAATGACCCCGCCTCAGCCGCCAACCGCCCCCTGGGTTTCGACATAGAGGGCATAGACCGACTGGCTCGCCGCCATAAACAGACGGTTGCGCTTCAATCCGCCGAAACAGAGATTGGCGCAGCGCTCCGGCAGCATGATGCGACCGATCATCGTGCCATCGGGAGCGAAGACCGCGACCCCGTCCTCGGCTTCGCCGCCCGACCACGCGCACCACAGATTGCCGTGGATATCGACACGCATGCCGTCGCTGCCGCCCGGCTCGGCCGCGTTGAACTGGCGCCGGTTGGCGGTCCGGGTGCCGTTTTCGACGACGTCATAGACCTGGATCGTGCGCTGCCCCGGGCCCGGCGTGTCGATCACGTAAAGGAGCCTTTCGTCGGGTGAGAAAGCGAGCCCGTTCGGCCGCTTCATGTCGTCGACCACGATCGTTACCGCCCCGCTCGCCGGATCGAGCCGGTAGACGCGCAGCGGCAATTCCCAGGGCGCGACATGGCCGAGATAATTGCCGCGGGTGCCGGCACCATTGTCGCTGAACCAGATCGAGCCGTCGGACTTGACGACCACGTCGTTGGGCGCGGTCAGCTTCTTGCCCTCGAACGCATCGGCCAGCACCGTGATGGTGCCATCGTATTCGGTGCGGGTCAGCCGCTGGGCATCCATCTCGCAGGTGACAAGACGGCCCTGGCGATCGCGGGTGTTGCCGTTGGCATAGTGCGACGGTTTGCGGTAAACGCTGACCGCACCCGTTTCCTCCTCCCATTTCATGATCCGGTCGTTCGGGATGTCGCTCCATAGGAGGAACCGCCCGTCGCCGAACCACACTGGGCCTTCGTTAAAGCGGCAACCGGTCGCGATCCGCTCGATCGCAGCATTGCCGAGCACAAGCGATTGAAACCGCGCGTCAAGGACCTTGATGCGCGGGTCGGGGTAGCGGGTCGGCTCGTCGGGCATGGTCTCCCCACTGGTCAACAGGTGCCGTCCCAAGGGGCCCGACCAAGCATCGGGAACCCGGGACCCATCGGCACGGGCTTCCGGAAGATCCCGGGCCCGCCGCATAGCGACGTCCCGGAACGACCTCCAACCGGAACGACCTCCAAGAGGATAGCGGGCTTATGAGTTTGGGCCGCGCTCCATCGATACCGGCTGCCAGCGCCTCAGCCCGCTATTTGCCAGCGCCGACGGGTTGACGCAGGACATCGGCCATTTGCCGCTGAGCGCCAGCGACAGTTCGAGCCCGACTCGGCGGCGGCGTGCCGGATCGAACCTTGCGGTGGCCGAGGCGACATGCGCGGTCAGGGTCACCTTGTCTTCCATCTTCAAGAGCGGGTTGTTGCCGCCGGGCGGCTCCTGCTCGAGCACGTCGAGCCCGGCCCCGGCGATCATGCCCTCATCCAAGGCCTTGATCAGCGCCGCCTCGTCGGTGGTCGGGCCGCGTCCGGTCGAGACATAGATCGCCGTCTTCTTCATCTGCCGGAAATGCTCCTCGCGGATGAGGCGGTTGGCGCTCTCTGTCGCCGGCGTGTGCATCGAAACGATATCGGCGCGGGCCAGCAGCTCGGGCAGGCTGACTGGATCGACACCGCGCTCGATCATCGCCATCTCCTCGATAAACGGATCGTAGGCGATGACATGCAGCCCGAACGGTTTGGCCCGCTCGGCGACGGCGCGGGCGACATGACCAAAGGCGATCAGACCGAGCGTCATGCCGCGCAGCCGCGGGACCTTCAACAGAGCCGGCCGACCCTCGGCCCATCTGCCGTCACGCACCATGCGATCCTGCACCAGGAGGCGTCGATGGGTCGCGAGGATCAAGGTCATCGCATGGTCGGCAACCTCCTCGATAAAGGTATCCGGACAGTTGGTGACCGGGATGCCCTTGGCGGTCGCCGCATCGACATCGACGCTGTCGACCCCGACGCTGCCGAGCGAGATGATCTTGCACCGCTCGAGCCCGTCGATCATCTTCCTGGTGATCCGCCTGCCCTTGGCGTAGAGCGCGTCTGCGGTTCGCGCCGCAGCGACGAACTCATCCTCGGAGCCGGCCGGGATTTCAAAAATCTCGGCATCGATCGGGCTCAGCGCCTCCATCTCGTAGCCATAGCCGCCACCAGCGACGGTGAAGCTCGCCCCCGCCGGCGTCGCAATCCTGAACTTGGCCACCGTCCCCTCCCGAATTGATCAAATCCGGTGCCGATCAGACCGTCCGGGCCGAAGCTTGTCAACGCCCGCCCGGAAGCGGCCGCGTGTCCCGCACGACGCCGGTAACGCGATCTACACGATTTTAGCGCAAAAGGCTGGCCGGGACCGCGGGCTGCCGCGGGGACGCCTTGCTGACGGCCCTACCTGCAGCATCGCGGGTAGGTGCCGGGAGAGGTATGCGATGAGAAGGCGGCTGCTGACGGTGTTGCTCGGTGCGGTGTTGCTGATGGCCGGGCATGCGCACGCCGATAATGCTGCGAATGCGCTGCTTTCGACCGCGCCGCGGCTTTTCAAAATTTGCACCGACCAGACTTACGCACTCTGCGCCGTCGCCAGCTGCTTTGTGTTCGACGGCGTGTCCTACTGCCGGTGCGATGTCAAATCGGGCGACAGCATCAGCCTGCCGCTGCAGTTCGGCCGCAACCAGAACGTCTGCACGGTCAATGCCGAGGGCAAGAAAAACGGCTATATGGTCAGCACCTATAGCCTGCCGCCCTCGGTCGTGGCGCCGATCGGCGACCAGGCGCTCTACGACTGTCCCGCCGGCACCTCGAACGGTGCCTACGCTCAGTGCGATGGCGGCATATGCTTCACCAGCAGCAAGGGCGAATCGTTCCCGGGGTTCGCCACGCCCCTGGCCAAAAACCAGATCATCTGCTCCTGTCCGATCACCGTCGCCAGCCCGCAAAACTCGCCTTCCGGCTACCAGATCGCCGGCCCCTATCCCTGCCAGAGATCGTTCTTCCGCAATTGCACAAAGGCGGTCGCCAATACCGGCACCGGAGCGACGATCTATGTCGGCGCGCCGACCGGGGTCCCCCGCCTGTTGACCCGCCGCCTCTACGGGCGGGTCCCGCCGATCTACGAGTGTCGCCTGCCGCCCTGGCCCTGAACGTCGCCGCCCTGATCGTCCGGAAATACACGCTCAGGCATGGTGCTGATCGGCGGTTACGACAGCCGACCGATGGCGGCCGAGTCTTTGCGCCAGACCGTCGAGATAGAGATAGACGATCGGGGTCGTGTACAGCGTCAACCACTGCGAGACGAGAAGCCCGCCGACAATGGCGACGCCGAGCGGCCGGCGCAATTCGGAGCCCGCACCCGTTTCGAGCGCCAGTGGCAGGCCGGCGACGAGCGCGCACACCGTCGTCATCAGGATCGGGCGAAACCGCAGCAGGCAAGCCTGGTGGATCGCCTCCTGCGCGCTCTTGCCCTCTCTGCGTTCGGCTTCGATCGCGAAATCGATCATCATGATCGCGTTCTTCTTGACGATGCCCATCAAGAGGATGATGCCGATGATCGCGATCAGCGTCAGCTCGTAGCCGAACAGCATCAGGATCGCCAGCGCGCCGACCCCGGCCGCCGGCAATGACGACAGGATCGTGATCGGGTGCACAAAGCTTTCGTACAACACCCCCATGATCACGTAGATCGCGGCAACCGCAGCGAGGATCAACAGCGGGATTGTGACCAACGACTGTTGATAGGCCTGCGCAGTCCCCTCGAAAGCGCCGTGCAATGTCGCCGGCGCGCCGATCTTCGCCCGCAACGCATCGATCGCGGCCACCGCCTGGCTCAGGGCGGCACCCGGCGCCAGGTTGAACGACAAGGTCACGGCCGGGAACAATCCCTGATGATTGACCGTGACCGGCTCGGCCTTGGTGACGAAATGCGCCACCGCCGACAACGGCACCTCGGCCCCGGCGCCGTTCCGCACATAGAGGTCCGATAAAGCCGCAGGCCCGGTCTGAAAGCGCGGCTCGACCTGAAGGATCACCTTTGACTGATAGGTCGGAGAATAGATCGTCGCGACCTGGGCCTGGCCGAATGCATCGTCGAGCGTCGCATCGATCGCCGACAGTGACAGCCCGAGCTGCGATGCGGTGTCGCGGTCGACCTCGACCGCTACGTTGGGTGCCGCGATTTGAAGATCGGAGGCCACGTCGGTCAGGATCGACAGCTTTCGCATTTGCGCGAGCAGGATCGGCGACCAATGATCGAGCTCGGTCGAATTGGCGTCGGTCAGGGTGTATTGGTATTGCGCCTGCTCGAGCCTGCCGCCGATATTGATGTCCTGCCCAGCCTGCATGAAGATTTTGGCGCCGATGACGGAGGCAAGGCGGGGGCGCAGACGGGCCATGACCTGCTGCACCGGCGGCCGCTGATCAAACGGCTTCAGCTGGATGAAGATCCGCGCGGTGCTCTCGCTCGGATTGAAGGACGTGGCGCCGGCAAAGCCGACCACGCCGGATACCGCCGGATCGTGCAAAAAGATTTTGGCGCACTCGTTCTCGATCCGCGCGATCGTGGCGAACGAGCTGTCCTGTCGCGCCTGCACCGCGGCAAAGATGAACCCGGTATCCTGCTCCGGCAGAAATCCCTTCGGAATCAGCACATAAAGGACCGCGGTCAACACCATCAGAGCGAGCGTCAGCAGCAGCATCGGCAGACGGTGGCAAAAAGCCCATTGCAGCCCGCGGTCGTAACCGTTGCGGAGCCGCTCGAAACCGCGCTCGAACCGGCTGCGGCGTTTTTTTGCCGGATCGTCGCCGGTCAAAAACAGCGCGCACATCATCGGCGTCAAGGTCAGCGAGACGAGTGCCGAAAACAGCAACGTCAATGTCACGGTCATCGCGAATTCGTGAAACAGCAGACCCACGACACCGGACATGAACAGCAGCGGGATAAAGACCGCGATCAGCGACAGGGTCATCGAGACGATCGTAAAGCCGATCTCTGCGGCACCCTTGAGCGCGGCGTCGAGCGGCGGATCGCCCGCCTCGATATGGCGGACGATGTTCTCGATCATGACGATCGCATCATCCACCAGAAAACCGACCGCGACGGTCAGCGCCATCAGCGACAAATTGTCGATGCTGTAGCCGAGAAAATACATGCCGCTGAACGTGGCGATGATGACCAGCGGCAGCGTGAGGCTCGGGATCAGAGTGGCCCACAGCTTGCGCAAAAAGCCGAAAATGACCAGGACGACGAGCCCGACCGTCAAGAGCAGCGTGAACTCGACATCGGCAACCGAGGCGCGGATGTTGGCGGAGCGGTCGGAGACGAGATCGACATGCACTGCGCGCGGGATCGACGCTTCGAGCCGCGGCAGCATCGCCGTGATCCGGCCGACGACCTCGATTGTGTTGGCCCCAGGCTGCAGCTCGATCAGCAACAACTCGCAAGGTGTCGTTCCAAGCCAGCTGCCGGTGCGCGGGTTGACCGAGGAATCGACGACCTTGCCGATGTCCTTCAGCTCGACCGGCGCGCCGCTGCTGTACGCGACCACGACATGCGCGAACTGCTGCGCATCGAACAGCTGGTCGTTGGTGGTCAGCGGATATTGGGTCTGCACCCCTTCGAGGTTGCCCTTTGCCGTATCAAGCGTGGTGTTGCTTAATGACGTGGCGATTTGGGTGAGGCTCAGGCCGCGCGCTGCGAGCGCCTGTGGGTTCACCTCGATATGCACAGCGGGCTGCTGCTGGCCGGCGATGATCACCTGCCCGACCCCGCTCACGGTCGAAAGCTGCTCCGCCAGCATCACGTTTGCATATTGGTCGATCTGATAGAGCGGCATGGCACCGGAATGGATCGCGTAGATCAGCACCGGCGACTGCGCCGGGTTGGTTTCGCGATAGTTTGGCGGGGTCGGCAGGTTTTTGGGCAGGAGACCGCCGGCCTCGTTGATCGCGGTCTGCACGAATTGGGCGTCGGCGCTGATGCTGCTGTTCAATGCGAACTGCAAGGTAATCGAGGTCGAGCCAAGTCCGCTGGTGGACGACATGAACGACATGCCCGGGATCGCCGTGAACTCCTCCTCGAGCGGGGTCGCCACGGTATCGGCCATCGTCTGGGGGCTCGCGCCGGGCAGCTGCGCCGAGACGGAAATCGTTGGAAATTGCACATCGGGCAGCGCCGAAACCGGCAGCAGCATGTAGCAGATCAAGCCGAAGCCGAGCAGCGCCGCCATCAGCAGCGCGGTCGCGATCGGTCGGCGGATGAAGGGCTCGGAAATCGACATCGGGAAGTCAGCCGGCGCGCGCTAGCTTTGGCGCCGCTATGCTGACTACAACACCGTTGTCGAGCCGGTATTGTCCGTTGGTGACGACCTCTTCGCCCGCTTTGAGACCTTCGCCGATGACCGCGATCTTGTTCTGCGTCGCCGTCACCTGGACGTTGACGCGGCTGACCTTGCTGCCAGCGCCGATGATATAGACATAGGAGCCGTCCGGGCCGGTCATGACCGCGTCGGCCGGGATCGTGACCGCGTTATGCCGAACGAATTCGACGAGACGCACCGCCACGAATTCGCCCGGCCACAATCGCTCGTGCCGGTTGGCGAAGGTTCCTTCGAGCATGATCGTCCCGGTGGTCGCCGCGATCTGGTTGTCGATCAGGGTCAGCCTGCCGCGGGCCAGCAGCTTGCCGGCCGGCGAATAGACCGCGACGGTGAGCGGGGCTTTGGCCTGGTGTTGGCGGATCGCGTCGAGCGTGTTCTCGGGCACGCTGAAGCTGACCAGAATCGGGTGCATCCGGGTGATCGTCACCAGCGGGCTGGCACCGACAGCGGGCGATGCGCCGCTCGTCACCGGCGACCCGCTCGCGGTTGGCTGCACACTGCTCGACGACGCGGGGTCGCCCGCCGCCTGCACGTAGTTGCCGAGGTCAACCTGCAACGCGCCGGTCCGGCCGGCGATCGGTGCATCGATGTGGCAATAGCCAAGGTTGAGCTCGGCGGCGGCGATATTGGCTTTGTCGAGCGCGACGGTTCCTTCGTCCTGCCCGACGATGTACACCTGATCCTGCTCGGTTTGCGTTGCGATCGAGTTTTCCGCTCTTAGCCGCTGATAGCGCGTGAAGTCCATCTTGGCCTCGGCCAGCACCGCGCGGTCATGGGCGAGCTGTCCTTGCGCTTGCGCAAGCGCATCCCGGTAGGGACGCGGATCGATCAGAAACAGCTTCTGTCCCTTGGCGACCCGGTCACCCTGGTGGAAATAGACGGCCACGATCCGTCCATCGACCCGCGGCGTCACATTGACCGTGTCCTGCGACAGGACGGTTCCAAGCGCCGGCAGGATCGCCGGAACATCCCGGCTCTCGGCTCTCGCGGCAATGACCGGAACCGCCGGCGGTGGCAGCGCCGGTGGCCCCGCCAAGGCGAGACCGCCCAGCTTCCAACACCCCAGCCCCGCCGCACACGCCACAGCGAAGATGAGAGTGACCGCCAGTCGCCGCCGCAATGTTTCCGGCTCCTTCGCGATCCTGCCAACCGACGTAACACCTGCCAATCGACGTAACACCTTGTAAGCACGGAGGTTCCGCCGGTTGTTAGCGCCGGCGAGCACCTCGATCCGTCATGAATTCCCGCTCCCGCGCAAGAACGGAGGGCCACTTCGCGGCGTATACGTGAAAGCCGGCGGGTCAAACCCGCATCGGCCGGAAGCGAGCGGCGGGAATGGCGAGGCCGAGTTGCCGCGCTCTGGCAACAAGCGGATTGACCCGAGCCACCGGTCGAGGGCGATTATGTTGGAGGCGGCGGCAACCGCCGGGCGCGCCTGCCTGCGCATCGGCGACCGATTGTCGCTATGGCGCCGCAGCGGGGTTTGCGCCCCTGGCAACTGCCACTCGGGGGATGGCGGGAAGTGACGATTGCGCTCGCCTGGCGAATCCTGGTCTATCAAAAGGGCCGGACGGTGCTGGCGCTGGTCGGAATCTTCATGGCGATCGTGCTGGTGTTTATCCAGCTCGGCCTGTTTTTCGCAGTGCCGCAGGGAGGAATGCTGCTTTACGACAATCTGGGTTTCGATCTGCTGCTGGTCTCGGACCAGTACGAGTTCCAAGGGCAGCCCGGAGCATTCCCGCTCGACCGCCTCACCCGGCTGCGCACCGCCTCCGGGGTCGCCCGGGCAACCCCGCTCTATTTCGGCCTTGCGAAATGGAAGGGCGGCGCCGGCGGTGTCTGGCCGGACCTCTTCGTGATCGGCTTCGATCCCGCCGCCGGCATTTTCTTGCCGCGCAGTATCGAGCGGCAGCGCGCGGTGCTCGGCCGGCCGGACACCGTGCTTGTCGATCGCGCCAGCCGGGCGATCTTTGGCCCGCTGACCACCGGGCGGGTGGTCGAGATCGGCGCCCGCCGCGAGACGATCGGCGGCGGTTATCGCCTCGGCACCGGCTTTATGGGGCTCGGCGTGGCACTCGCGAGCACGGCGAATTTCGCCCGACTGTTTGCGGGCCGCAGCCTCGACGCGGTGAATCTCGGCGCGATCCGGCTGAAACCCGGGATCGATCCGGACACCGCCGCGAACCAGCTCGCCACGCTCGCCGGCACCGGCACCAGAATCTTCACGCGCGCGGCGCTCGCCCGCGCCGAAGCCGCGTACTGGACCACGCGGACCTCGGTCGGATTGATCTTCGGCTCGGGGCTGGTGATCGCGGTCGTGGTCGGGATCATGGTTGTCTACCAGATCGTCGCCACCCAAATCGGCCGGCAATTGCCGCAATTCGCCACGCTGAAAGCGATCGGCCACAGCGACGGCGCGCTCGCCGGCACGGTCGCGGCCATGTCGCTGTTTGTCGCGGTCGCCGGTTTTGTTCCGGGGGCGGCCGCCTCGATCTGGATTTATCGCCTGATCCGCGAGCGCACGCTCTTACCGGTGACGATGACGGTTTCGCATCTCGCCGTCGTGTTTGTCGCAACCCTGGTGATGGCGGCACTCTCGGCGCTGCTGGCGCTTGGCGCCCTGCGCCGGGTCGACCCGGCCGAATTGTTCTGAGGCGGGAGCGCCCGGCTTGTCGATCACCGCTGCGCGCTTCGGCTGGGCCGGCATCGGTGCCGCATCGGTGCCGCTCGCCTGGCGCAGCCTGGCGGCGAACCGGCGCCGGCTATTGCGTTCCAGCGCCGGGATTGGTTTTGCCGTGCTGTTGATGCTGATGCAGCTCGGCTTCGAGCAGGGGTTCTTTGCCAGCTCGCTGCAGGTGATCCGCGGTCTCGATGGCGATCTCTTTCTGCAGAGCGCGCACAAATATCAGTTCGCGACCCAGGACCCGATCCCGCTCGCCCTCCTGACCACCGCGCGACGCGTCACCGGCGTCGCCAGCGCCCGGCCGCTCTACGCCGACTGGTACGACGTATTCTGGAAAAATCCGATCGATGGCAAAGTGTTTCTGGTGCGCGCCTTCGCTTTCGATCCCGCCCAGCCGGTGTTTCTGTTCCCGGACATCAATGCCGCACGCGAGCGGCTCGCCTCACCGGACACGGTCCTGGTCGACCGCCGCTCGCGCCGCTTTCTCGGCATGGACCAGGGTGCGAAGCGGTCCGAGCTGAACGGTGTCGCGACCAGGATCGTCGGCAGCTTTGCGCTCGGGCCCGATTTTCAGAGCGACGGCACGGTGGTGACGAGTGCTCGCACCTTTGCCGATGTGCTGCGCGGCGTCACCGGGAACCCGCCCGGCATCGAGGCCGGGGTGATCAAGCTCGCCGCCGGCGCCGACCTGGCGAGCGTGCGGCAGGCGCTGGCCAAGGCGATGCCGCGCGACATCGCAGTCATGACCAAATCTCAGCTGCTCGCTTTCGAGCGCGCCTATCAGGCCGATGTGTCGTCGGCCGGGCCGATTTTCGCGATCGGGACAATCGTCGGCTTTGTCGTCGGCATGCTGATTTCATACCAGGTCACCTATGCCGATATTGCCGATCAGCTGGCGCAATATGCGACGCTAAAGGCGATCGGCTATCCGACGCGCTATCTCTTGCGGGTGGTGCTCGGGCAGGCCGCGATGAACGGGTTTGCGGGCTGGCTGCCCGCCTGGCTGCTCGGCTTCGCGCTCTATCGGGTGATTGGCGAGATCGCGCTGCTGCCGCTGCGGATGACCGCCGAAATCACGCTCCTCAGCCTCGGGCTAACCCTTGGCATGTGCTTGATTTCGGCGGTCATCGCGGTGCGCCGAGTGGTCAAGGCCGATCCGGCCGAGGTGTTCTGATGGGTGATGCGATGGTCGCCGAACCGCTGGCTCCGCTCCCGCTCGCGGCTCCGCTCCCGCCTTGCGTCGTCGTCGACGGCTTGAACCATTGGTATGGCGAGGGGGTCGGACGCAACCAGGTCCTGTTCGACAACCGCATCGAGGTCCCGCCCGGCCAGCTGGTAGTGATGACCGGCCCGTCAGGCGCCGGCAAGACCACCCTGCTGACCCTGATCGGGGCGCTGCGCTCGATCCACGATGGACGGGTCGAGGTGCTTGGCCGCGCCCTATCGTCGCTGGCGCCGCGTGATCTGGTCGCGGTCCGGCGCGAGATCGGCTTTGTCTTTCAGATGCACAATCTGTTCGACGCGCTCAGCGCCTATGAGAATGTCAAGATGGCGATGCAGCTCGGCCGCACGCCGGGCAATGAGATGCGCCGGCGCGGCACCGCCATTCTCGAACGGCTCGGGCTCGGCCACCGGGTCGATTACCGGCCGCGGCTTCTGTCGGGCGGCGAGCGTCAGCGGGTCGCCATTGGCCGCGCACTGGTCAACCGCCCGCGCCTCGTGCTCGCCGACGAGCCGACCGCCGCGCTCGACCGCGAATCGGCGCGCAAGGTGATCGATCTCCTCAAGGAGACGACGGTCGAGCACCAAGCCGCCGTGATCATGGTCACCCACGACTATCGCATCATCGAGTCCGCCGACCGCCTGGTGCACATGGTCGATGGCCGGATCGTCTCCGATGTGGTGCTGCACGACGCGCTGCGGATCTGCGAGTTTCTGCGCGCGGTCGATCTGTTCCGCGCCCTCACCCCGATCCAGCTGACGAATGTCGCCGAGAAAATGACAAAGCGCCGTTTCGCCGCCGGCGAGACGATCATTCGCGAAGGCGAGCCCGGTGAGGAGTTTTATCTGATCTCCGATGGAGAGGTTGATGTGATGCGCGCCGACCACGAGGTGGCGCGGCTGGGGCGCGGCGACTTCTTCGGCGAGGTGGCGCTGATCAGCGGCGAGCCGCGTAACGCCACCGTCCTTGCCACCGAACCGCTCGACACCTTTATTCTCGGCAAGTCCGATTTTCAATCGGCGATCGAGGCGAGCGCGAGTTTTCGCGACCAGCTCTACCGCGTCTATTTCGTGCGCCACTGACCGCGTCCGGGCGTCTCCGGGTCGGGAAGGCCGCGGTGTCGCAATTGCAACACCTTTTAGCCGCGAGGCTGCCCCTTGCCAGCTCCGGCGAACTCGCCTATGCGCAGGCGCGTGGCCGAGATCGCACCTGCCGCCGGGAGAGAAGAGACCGCGTCAGCGGCCACCGGCGTGCGCCGCGCCGAGGCGCGGCTGCGCGACAGCGAGCTGTTTTTGCTGGTGCTGGCGCTCGGCGCCGGCATCGCCTCCGGTCTCGGCGTCGTCGCCACCGACCTGCTGCTCGATCTTGTCCGGCATTTCGCCTTCGCCCTGCCGTTTGGCGGGCATCTGAGCGATGCGGCGCATCTCGGACCGGCCCGCCTGGTGGCGGCACCGGTGGTCGGCGGCATGCTGGTCGGCCTCAGCTCGGCGCTGCTGCGCCGCTGGCGCCCGCGCGAGGTGGTCGATGCGATCGAGGCCAACGCGCTGTTTGGCGGTCGGATGTCGCTCGGCGACAGCCTCGGTCTTGTCTGGGTGACGATCCTGTCGGGTGGCTTCGGCGCCTCGGTCGGGCTCGAAGCGGCCTATACCCAGCTCGGCTCTGCGCTGGCCTCGCGGCTCGGGCGCAGCGTCGGTCTGCGCCGCGACGACATGCGCACCCTCGTCGGATGCGGGGCCGCCGGCGCGATCGCCGCCGCGTTCAACGCGCCACTGACCGGCGCCTTTTACGCCTTCGAGCTGATCATCGGCGCCTACACCTTGCAGGCTCTGGCGCCGGTCGGGATCGCCGCATTGACCGCGGTGCTGGTCGTGCGCGGGCTGGTCGGTTCCAACCCGATCTTTGTCGTGTGGCACGACATCTCGCTGTCGGCGCCGGATTACGTGGCGTTCTTCGGCGTCGGGCTGGCCTCCGCCTGGCTCGGCATCCTGACCATGAAAGGGGTGACCTCGACCGAGACGCTGTTTCGCACCCGCGCGGTGCCGCGCTGGGCCCGCCCGGCCCTCGGCGGTCTGTTGATCGGGCTGATCGCCCTGGCCTTCCCGGAAGTGCTCGGCAGCGGCCATGGCGGCATTCTGCAGGTGCTGCATTCCGGCTTCGACCTGCCGTTTCTCGCCGGGCTCGTGATCGCCAAGATCGTCGCCTCGGCGGTATCGATCGGCTCCGGATTTCGCGGCGGGCTGTTCAGCTCGTCGCTGTTTCTCGGCAGCCTGTTTGGCAGCCTGATCGGCACCGTGGTCGCTCGCCTCGGGCCGGGCGTGTCGGCCGATCCGCTGATCTATGCGCTGGTCGGCATGGGTTCGGTCGCCGCCGCGATCGTCGGCGCGCCGATGACGATGATCATGCTGGTGCTCGAAACCACCGGCGATTTCTCGGCGACGATCGGGGTCATGGTGGGGGTGGTGACCGCAGCCATCGGCGTGCGCCACTGGTTCGGCTACTCTTTTGCGACCTGGCGCTTTCATCTCAAAGGGCTGGCGATCCGCAGCCCCGAGGATATCGGCTGGATCAACGAATTGCTGATCGGCCCGATGATGCGCCGCGATCCGGCGGTGATCGCCGCCGATCTGACCCTCGACGAGCTGCACCGCCGCTTTCCGGTCGGCAGCGCCAAGCAGGTCTTTGTTGTCGATGGCGAAGGCCGGTTATCCGGGATCATCGACCCGACCGAGGCGAGCGCTGTCGAGCGCGGCGGCGAGGCGAAGACAGTCGGCGATCTCGTGTCGGAACCGGCTTCGTTTTTGCTGCCGGGGGATAATCTGCGCACCGCGCTCGACCGCTTCAGCGAAGCGGCGCAGGAGATGCTGCCGGTCATCGACAATGCCGACGCGCGGCGCGTGCTCGGCTATCTGAGCGAAGCCTACGCGCTGCGCCGCTACGCGCACGAGCTCGAGCGCCATCGCGGCGCCCGCCAGGACGATGCCGGCATTTTCAGCCCGTCAGCCGGGGACACGTCGCCCGGCCAACGGATCGGCGAGCCATAGCCGGCGACGACGGGAGCCTGATGAGCGCATCACCGATCGAATCTGGGCGGCGCCGGGAGCCGCGGCACGGCTCCGTCGGGCGCTTCCGCCGGCACAGCACTCCGAGCGAAATAGATGGCGCGATTTCGCATGGCTAGGCTACAATGCACGCAACGCTCCGACAGGCGGCGCCGTAAGCTTGACGTAAGCTGGTGGTGGGACGGGCGGCCGGGAAAGGCCGGCTTCGGGCTGCAGTCGGATCACCCCCATCCCGGCCCGGCGCCGGTAAGACGAAAGGTTGAGTAGCATGGCGCAGGTCGCGCTTCGAAACATTGTCAAGATGTTTGACAAGACCCCGGCGGTTCAGGGCATCGATCTCGACATTGCCGACCGCGAATTCATCGTCCTGGTCGGTCCCTCCGGGTGCGGCAAGAGCACGACGCTGCGCATGATCGCCGGGCTCGAGGAGTGCACCGCGGGCGAGATCTTTATCGGTGACCAGCTGGTCAACGATGTGCCGCCCAAGGATCGGGACATCGCAATGGTGTTCCAGAACTACGCGCTCTATCCGCACATGACCGTGTTCGAGAACATGTCGTTCGGTCTGCGGCTGAAGAAGTTTCCCAAAGCCGAGATCAAGGAGCGGGTTGAGGCCGCGGCGCGCATTCTCGACATCACCGCGCTGCTCGAACGCCGGCCACGCGCGCTTTCGGGCGGGCAGCGCCAGCGGGTGGCGATGGGCCGCGCAATCGTCCGCAACCCCAAGGTGTTCCTGTTCGACGAGCCGCTGTCAAACCTCGACGCCAAGCTGCGGGTGCAGATGCGCACCGAGATCAAAAAGGTCCATCAGAAGGTCACGACAACGACCGTCTACGTCACCCACGACCAGATCGAGGCGATGACGCTGGCCGATCGGGTCGTGGTCATGAACGCCGGCCGGATCGACCAGATCGGCACACCCTACGAAGTCTATCATTCGCCAAAGACCCGGTTCGTCGCCGGCTTTATCGGCTCGCCGACAATGAATTTGCTGCCCTGCCGGCTGATCGAAAACGGCAGCGGACTGACAGTTCGGCTGTCCGACTCGCTGTCGTTCCCAGTGCCCCCGGCGCGTGAGGTCACGTACCGCCCGCGGGTCGGCGACCAGCTGCTGTTTGGTCTTCGTCCCGAGCACATCACCGAGGCGCGCGGCGACATGACGCCCGGAATCGTCCCGTTTTCGGCGCGGCTCGACGTCGTCGAACCGATGGGCATGGAGACGATGGTCTATTTCACGGTGGACGGGGTCGAGGTTTGCGGCCGGGTCAACCCCGCCGCCGCCAGTGCGGCCGGCGAGGCGATGCCGCTGGTTGCCGATCTGAACCAGATGCACCTGATCGACCCACAGACCGAGCTCGTGGTTTGAGCGAGGGCGCACCCGCCCCGCATGCGGTGCGGTTGCACGGCAAGACCGCTCTTGTCAGCGGTGCCGCGGGCGGTATCGGCCGGGCGATCGCTCGGGCCTTTGCCGAGGCGGGTGCGGCCATCACCTGCTGCGACATCGATCGCGACGGGGCGGCGCAGACGGCGAAGCTGATCGAAGAGGCGGGCGGCCGGGCCCTGGCACAATGCTGTGACGTTGCGATCGAAACCGAGACCCGCGCCGCCGCGGCAGCGGCGCATGCCGCCTTCGGGCGTCTCGACATCCTGGTCAGCGGCGCGGCACCGCACGATAAGGGCGGCACGATCCTCGAAGTCGAGCCGGCCGAGTGGCAGCGGGTGGTCGCGGTCAATCTGACCGGCTCCTATCTCCTTTGCCGCGCCGTGCTGCCGCTGATGATCGCCGGCGGCGGCGGGTCGATCATCCTGATCGCCTCGCAACTCGGCCGTGTCGGCAGCGCCGGGCGTGCCGCCTATTGCGCGACCAAGGGCGCCCTGATCCAGCTGGCCAAGGTCATGGCGATCGACCACGCCGGCGATAATGTCCGGGTCAACACCCTGTCCCCCGGTGCGGTCGAGACCGGGCGGATCCTGCGCCGCTATGGCAGCTTCGAGGCTGCACGCGAGACCCTCGGACCGAAACATCTGATGCAGCGGCTCGGGCAACCGGGCGAAATCGCCACCGCTGCGGTGTTTCTAGCCAGCGACGATGCGAGCTTTGTGACTGGGAGCGACCTCCTCGCCGACGGCGGCTATACCGCGATCTGACGGGTCGTCGCTCGCCCTGTCACCTCAGCTGTCGATCCGGTCGATGATGCTGCCGTCGCGGTCGAAGCACGCGGCACTCAGCGGGCCGCCGTAACCGGCGCCGCTGTCGAGCGACACCGCAAACGGGCGCTCGACCAGCCCGCGCCGATCGCGGTCCACGCCCCTGACCACCCGGCAAAACCCGTCGAACGGTGCATCGAGCGCGAGGATGTCGTCGCGGCCCCACCAGAATGCATCGCCCTGCGCCTGAAACGGCCGCGACCGCGCGACCGCCGCATGGACGAACAATACACCACCGCGGTCGGTGAAGGCGGCGTGACGCAGCGTCGATAACAGCATCGTGTGCCCGGGGGCGGCGTTCATCGCATCGCGCAGTGCTGCGGTCCAGCGCGTGATCGTGTGCGGTCCGCCGCGAGCGGCGGCAAAACCCTGGCGCAGATCGCCGCCATAGGCGCGCACCGTCGGCTCGATACCGGCCTGCGCCAACCATTCCAGCACTTCGCCGGGATTGGGCGCGAATTGCAGCTGCAGCAGCTTCTGCCACATCTCTTCCTGCGCTCCCCGCAGAAACACCGCGTCGCAGGCAAACCCGGCCAAGCGCCCGATGATCCGCCGGCGGAAATCGAGCAGCTCGCCAAGCGTGGCGTGAACCGCCTCGCCGTAGCCCAAATAATTGCCAAGATAAACGACCCGGTCGCCGGCTTGGAAGCAATCGCTGAGGCGGTCGTGCAGCGCGATCAGGAGCCGCGCCTCGGCGTGGATCGTGGCCACCGCCCACACCCGCCGTGCGGTTCGCAGATGGGCGAGCCGCGGGCGGGACTGGCTGCGGCTCACCCGATGCCCCGCTTGGGCCGCCGGCCGCGCCGGCTTCAGGCGGTCAGCAGCTGCTCGACCCGTTGCGTCGCAGTTGTCTCGTCGATCCGTTCGACCGCAGCAAATTCGCGCACAAAGCGATCGAGGGCCGCCTGGTAAATCTGGCGCTCGCTATACGATTGTTCCGGCTGGCCGATATTCCGGTAGAGATCGCGCACCACCTCGGCGATCGAGGCCGGATCACCGGAAGCGATCTTGGCCTGGTATTCCTGGGCACGCCGGCTCCACATCGTCCGCTTGGCGCGCGAGCGGCCGCGCAACTTGGCCAACGCTGCGTCCATCTCCTTGCGGCTCGAGAGCTTGCGCAGACCCGATACCTTGGCCTTGGCCAGCGGCACCCGCAGCGTCATACGATCCTTATCGAACGCCACGACAAAGACGCTGAGCGAATAGCCGGCGATCTCCTGGATCTCGATGCCGACGATCTTGCCCACCCCATGCGTCGGATAGACGACGAGATCACCTGTGGAGAATAGAGGCTTTTCCGACGTCATGTCCGTCTCTCAAAATCGGCCCGAGGGCAAAGCCGGCATGCTTCGCACCGTCATCTACGTGGCGACGGCGACCGCCCTCAGCCCAGCGAAATCGCGCGGAACCTGGAAAGCACGCGTCGAGGCACCAGTGTCATAATACCATCAAATGCCTTGGCAAGCCAGCGGGTCACCTATGCCTGCGGCACATGACCCGCCGCCCCATCACTCGAAAGGGCTAGCTGCCCCCCGGATTGGTGCTGAACTCCTTCTCGAACTTGTCGGGAACGTCCTTCCACTCGTCGGCATCTTCGGGAGGGGTTTTCTTGCGGGTTATATTGGGCCAGCTTGCCGCATACTCGCGATTGAGCCCGACCCATTGCTCGGCTTCGGGCTCGCTGTCCGGGATGATGGCGTCGATCGGGCACTCGGGCTCGCACACCCCGCAATCGATGCATTCGTCGGGGTGGATCACCAGCATGTTCTCGCCCTCGTAGAAGCAATCGACCGGGCAGACCTCCACGCAATCCATGTATTTGCAGCGAATGCAGGCTTCGGTGACGACGTAGGTCATGGTGACGCTTTCTGCTCCTGAACTTGCACGAGCGGGCCGACCGGTGCGGATCAGGTCGCCGCGCCCAGCCCCAGCCGTTTCAGAACGCGCTGCCGCGCCGCGCCGCGTTCATGGTCGGGCACATAGATCAGCCCGCCGACCTGGCGCAGCAGGCTGTCCTCGTATTGATCGAGCACACCGTCCGCATAGGCGACTTCCCACAGCATCTCGATCAGCTCGACCCGCTGGTCGAACGACAACCGATCGTTGACGATCCGCGTCAGGTGGAACAGCTCGGCCGACCGGTTGGCCTCCTGTTCGCCGGCGGCGAGAAGCGCGCGGGCATCGTCCGCCGACAGGCCAAAACGCCGCGCCAGCAACCGCGCCACGATCGCCCGCTCGCGTTCGTCGAAACGGTGGTCGCCGTGCGCGGCCTCGGCCAGCAGCGCCGCCAATGCGAGCTCAAGCTCGCCCGGCGCACCCGCTGCACCACCGGGCGAGGCACCGGTCAGCCAGCTGATCAGGCTCTCGATCATGGCGGGTTGCCTAGCATGTGGGGCGCGGCAGGGGCAACCCCACCCGGCATGGGGTCTTGCCCGGTGCCGGCAGGGCCCGGTGCCGGCGGGGTCCGCTGCCGGTGGGGTCTGCTGCCGGCATGAGCCGGTGCTCCATGAAACGCCGCGGCGAGCCATCCGACCTGACGCACGACCAGCCGATAGCACGAAATGAATCGTCGCGCCCACCGTTGTGGCCGGCGGGTAGTGACTGGGTGACCCTTGGCCAAGCGCGGCACGATCGTCCTTCTCCATTTCGTCGGCCAGATGCCGCTCGCCGGCATCGCCTGGCAGGCGCTGCACTATCTGATCGGCCTGCGTCAGCTCGGCTACGAAGTCTGGTATGTCGAGGATGGCGGCGCCAACCCCTACGATCCGCGGGCGGCCAGCGTCGTCATGGATTGCGCATACAACGTCGCCTATCTGCGGCGCGCGATGGAATGCCACGGGCTCGGCCAGCGCTGGGCCTATTGGGACGCGATCAACGATATCTGGCACGGCCAGCCGCGCGAGCGGGTGCGCCGCCTCCTTGCCGAGGCAGACGCGCTGATCAATCTGTGCGGCGCCACCCGGCTGCGCGAGGAGCACCTCGCTTGCCCGGTGCGCATCATGATCGACACCGACCCGGGTTTTGAGCAGATCAAATACGCCGGAGCGGACACCGCTGCGCGCGCCTATCTCGACGCCCACACCGATTTCTTCAGCTATGGCGAGAATCTGGGTGCCGCCGATTGTCCCGTGCCGCTCAGCGGGATCGCCTGGCGCCCGACCCGGCCGCCGGTGGTGCTCGAAATGTGGCCGGCACCCGCCGGCACGCCCCGCTCGTTCACGACCATCGCCACCTGGGAAAACAAGGGCAAGGACATCGATTTTGCCGGGTCCCGCTATTTGTGGTCGAAGCACCAGAATTTTCTGCGCTTTCTCGACCTGCCGCGGCGTCGCAGTCAGCTCTCCTTTGCATTGGCGATGAGCCCGCCCGATGCGGCGGTGCAAAAGGCGGTCGAGGAAGCCGGCTGGCATCTCGTCGATCCCGGGCCGATTTCGGCAGCGCTGGCGCCCTATCACGATTTTATTACCGGATCACGTGGCGAATTCACCGTCGCTAAGGACATCTATGTCCGGCCGAACAGCGGCTGGTTCAGCGATCGCAGCGTCTGCTATCTGGCGGCCGGGCGGCCGGTGGTGACGATGCGCACCGGGTTCGGCAAGTTCTACCCGGTCGGGCGCGGGTTGTTCGAATATGCGAGCTCGGATGAGGCGCTGGCTGCGATCGACGCGATCGAGGTCGATTATGCGGCGCACAGCCGGGCAGCGCGGGAGTTGGCGCGCGAGCATTTCGCCGCCGACCGTGTGCTGGAGGCGCTCGTCGGCGCGGCCGGTCTGTAAGGCAGAGCTATCGCGGCGCGGACGATGGCAAAATCTTCACCGCTGCCGCTGCACACTCAGCATCCGCCGGTTGCCGCGATGTTTTCCGGATGGGTCCGATGTCGTTCTACTATGCGAGCCTCGCCGCAGCGATCCTGCTCGGCGTCTTTGGCCAGATAGCGCTGAAGGCAGCGGCCGAGCGGGCGGCGACCATCGCCGCGCAATTGACCAGCCCGCTGACCGGCGCCGGCTTTGCGATCTATATCATCGCCGCGCTCTGCTACATCATCGCGCTGAAGCGGCTCCCGGTGTCGCTGGCCTTCCCGTCGGTCTCCGCCAGCTATGCGGTCGTCGCGGTCCTCGCCCATATCCTATGGGGCGAGCCGTTCGGCTGGCCGCAGATCGGCGGCATCGCACTGATCGGTGCGGGAATCGTGCTGATCCAGCAGCATTGAGCACCGGGTCGGGCAGCAGCGATGCCGCGAGCACCCCCTCAGAGCTCCGATCCGGTCGTCGCGGCTCGCGCCATCACACGGACCAGAAACAGCGACAGCCACAAGGTGCCCTGCCACCATTCTTCCCAGATCCCATAGGTGGCGAAGGTGGCGACAAAGGCGGTGGCGAGACTGCCACCGGCTGCCGCGGCGAACCATGGCGGCCAGCGCGCCGCGGCGAGCGCCAGCCAAAGAGCGCCGACCACGAGCGCCAGCAGCACCGCGCCCGGCACGCCGAGCTCGAGCCAGAGCTGCAGGGCGGCATTGTGCGGATGCAGTGGCAGCCAGGTCTCGCCCGGTTGGATCGGGTCCTTGCCGCCTGGGATTGCGCGCGACGAGTCGAGGCCCCACCCGGTGAGCGGGTGCTCGGCGATCCGGTCGCCGACAAAGGACCAGATCATCAGCCGATGGCCGGCCGACAGCTTGACCGCGTCGGCCGTTGCGACCAGGTCCGAGCCGCGATCGAGCCGGGTGAAGGTCAACGGCGCGGTCAGGATCACCAGCACCGCGAGCAATGCTCCGACGCGCGCGGTCGCCGCGCGCCAGCGCCAACACAATAGCGCCACCGGCAGCCCCGCCCCGAGCGCCACCTTGGCCGCGGTCCCGGAGAGCGCGCAGATCGTCGCGGCAGCGGCGAGCGCCAGCAGCAGTGCCGCGAGCCTGCGGCCGCGCTCCAGCAGGAACGCACTCGCCGGCAGCAGCAGGATGGCAAAGGCCACCGACGCCTGGTTGAGCCAGCTCGGTTGATAAAAGCGGGTCGAAAATGGCCGGCTCAGTGCGCCGTGGGTGGCGAGATCGATCACTGCCAAACCGATCGTCAGGGCGAAGCCGGCGACGACACAGGCACCAAGCCGCGCCGGTGCGGCGACGAGATCGGCCGCTAGTGCGAGCGCGAAACCGGCGGCGAAGAGGCCGGCGAGGCGGGCCGTCATTTCGAGTGAGCGCCAAGGGTCGATCGACCAGAAGATCGAGATGCCGCCCCACACCGACAACGCGGCGACCAGTCCGATCGGCAGGGCGAAACCGCGGCCGAAAGCCGGCCGGCTGCGCATCAGCAGCAGTCCCGCGGCAAATAATCCGGCGACCGATGCCAATGCGGCGATCCCGCGCGGCACCACGAGCAGCAGCGGAAAAAACAGCAGCGTTGCAACACCGAGCCCGGCTTCGAACCCGCGCGCCAAGGCGCCCGTCGACGGTCTCAGCCGATCAGAGCGCGCCCGATTCGCCCTCGCTTGCAACGGTCCCCCCGCCCGCTGCACGGGCTGCCACCGTTACGACAGGATTTCGACCGCCGAAAAGAAGAACGCGATCTCCTGCACCGCGTTCTCCGACGAATCGGAGCCATGCACCGAGTTGGCTTCGATCGATTCGGCGAAATCCTTGCGGATGGTTCCGGGCGCGGCCTCGGCCGGATTGGTCGCCCCCATGATGTCGCGGCTGAGCGCCACCGCATCCGGTCCTTCGAGCACCTGCGCGACGACCGGTCCCGAGGTCATGAACGCGACCAGGCTGCGGTAGAACGGGCGCTGCGCATGAACCGCGTAGAACTGCTCGGCCTGCGCCTGGCTCAACCAGATGCGCTTCTGGGCGACGATGCGCAGCCCGCGCCGCTCGAAGCGGTCGTTGATCGCTCCGGTGAGATTGCGCCGGATAGCGTCCGGCTTCAGAATCGAGAGCGTGCGTTCGACTGGCATCGGCGCTTCATATCGGCTGCGGCGGCCGGGTTATATCCCTCGCTCGCTGCGGCGGCAACAAACTGAGACACTACCCAGCTGCACTCCCAGGGTCGCTACCAGGGAGACGATCGGGTCGGCGGCCCGCGACGGCACCAGCGGCGGGTCGCGACCACCGCCCGCGCGCAAATTTGCGGAACGCAGCAGGGCACGGCGATGTTCGACAGGTACGTATCAGTGAGACGCGGCTCGACCCGGATCGTGCTGCGCTGGTTGTTGCTGCGCGGTGCCGCCGGCGATCGCCGAGGCGCCGACGCATCGCCGCCAACCTTTGTCGAAAGGGCGGGAAATGGCTGACGAAGTCTATGGCACTCGCAGCCCTTCCATCTCGGGACCGAGCGACCTGATCATCCATCGCGGCTCGTTCCGGCGCATCTCCTGGGGGGGCGTGTTTGCCGGGCTGTTTCTGGTGCTGGCGATCCAGCTGCTGCTGAGCATGCTGGGGATCGGGATCGGCCTCAGCATCGTACAGCCGAGCCCGGGCGGAACGGCCAATGCCGGGGCGATCGGGATTGGAGCGGCGGTCTGGTGGGTCGTGACCTATATCATCGCCCTCGTTATCGGCAGCTATGCGGCTGCCCGGCTGGCCGGGGTGGCGCTGCGCTTTGACGGCGTGCTGCACGGGCTGGTGACCTGGGCGTTTGCGCTGATGGTCATGTTCTATCTCTTGACGACCGCGGTCGGGGGTGTCATCGGCGGTGCGCTCGGAGTGGTCGGGAATGCGGTGTCGGCCGCCGGCCATGGACTGACCGCGGCAGCTCCCGAGGTCGCAAAGGCTGCCGGACTCTCGACCGACCAGATCCAGAAGCATGCGAAAGAGCTGCTGCAGCCAACCGATCCCTCGAAGATGAGCAGCCAGCAAGCCGACGCCGTGATCGCCAAGGATGCGGCGGTTTACGTCGGCGGCGGCAGCGGCGCGCCGCAGGCACGCCAGGAGATCATCGGCATCATGGCGGCACGGCTCGGCATCAGCCGGGACGACGCAGCCAAGCGGTTCGATCAGTGGGCCGGCCAGTTCAACCAGACCAAGTCGAACGTGGCGCACGGCGCGAAGCAGGCGGCCGGCCAAGCGGCGGGCGTGCTCTCGCAAGCCTCGATCTGGGCCTTTGTCGCCCTGTTGCTCGGGGCGATTTTCAGCGGCCTTGGCGGGGCCTGGGGGACGCGCCCGCGGACATTGGCGGAAGACGCCACCCTCAGCTGAGCTGTTGGCGCAGCCGATCCACCATGACCCGAACCCGATCCATCTAGATGCGACGCCAGCCCCACGGTGGTTCTATGCTCGCCGTCCCCAACCTGCGGCGGTCTGCTGCCAGTAGGTCAGGGCGTGCCCCGCAGCGCGGGCGCCGCGCCAGCGCTCGCGTGCCGCCGCCACCGCGTCCGGATCGTTACCGTCGAACAGATCGGCGCAGCGCGTAAAGGCCGACAAATCTCCGGCCGCGACGCCATCGACCAGCACCACCATCGAGGCGCCATTCGGGTTTTCATCACCGTCGGTCAGCCAGATCGGCTGCCCCGCGGCATTGCCGTCGCGGGCCGAGCCATGCGGCAAAAAGCTCGCCTCGTCATAGGTCCATAGCAATGCGTCGAGCTGCGCCACGCGTTCGGCCGAGCCGGCCCGCACGACGATCACATGGCCCTCTGCCCGCGCCCGTTCGAGCAACCGCGGCAAGGCCCGTTCGAGCGGCGTCGAGAGCAGATGATAGAACCCGATCTCGGCCAAAGCAGGTCAGGTCGATTCGTAATGCGCGGCGACAAACCGGTCGAGCAGCCGCACGCCAAAGGCGGTGGCACCCTTGGGCACGGTCGCGGCATCCTTGCTCGACCAGGCCACCCCGGCGATGTCGAGATGCGCCCACGGCACCTTGTTGACAAAACGCTGCAGAAACTGTGCGGCGGTAATGCTGCCGGCCGCACGCCCGCCGCCGATGTTCTTCACGTCGGCGGCATCGCTATCCATCTCGCGGTCGTAGCTATCGGCGAGCGGCAGCCGCCAAACCTCCTCACCGACCGATTTGCCGGCTTCGATCAGCCGCGCCGCGAGCTCGTCGTCATTGGCGAACAGGCCGGCACGGTGATGGCCGAGGGCGACGATCACAGCCCCGGTCAGGGTCGCAAGATCGACCATCAGCCGCGGCTTGAAGCGGTCCTGGCAATACCACATGGCGTCCGCCAGAACGAGGCGGCCTTCGGCGTCGGTGTTCAGCACCTCGATCGTCTGGCCCGACATCGAGGTGACAATGTCCCCCGGCCGCTGTGCCGTGCCGGACGGCATGTTCTCGACGAGGCCGACGACGCCGACCGCATCGATCCTGGCCCGGCGCGCCGCCAGCAGCCGCATCAGCCCGATGACCACCGCCGAGCCGGCCATGTCCCATTTCATATCGCCCATGCCGGCAGCCGGCTTGATCGAGATACCGCCGGTGTCGAAGGTCACCCCCTTGCCGATAAAGGCGAGCGGTGCGCCGGAATTGCCGCCGCCGTGCCACTGCATGACGACGAGCCGCGGCGGACGCGCACTGCCCTGTGCCACGCCCAGCAATGCCCCCATCCCGAGCTTGCGCAGTGCCGGCTCGTCCAGCACTTCGACCTCGACGCCAAACTGTACCAGCGTGCGGGCCTCATCGGCGAGTGTTTCGGGGTAGATGATGTTGGCCGGCTCGGAAACGAGGTCGCGGGTGAACGCCACCGCCGCGGCGGTCTCCTCGAGCCGCCGCCACGCCTGCTTTGCGGCACCCGGCGACGTGGTCGTTACCGTCAGCCGGTCGAGCGAGGGCCGCTGCTCCGGCTTTTGCCGGGTCCGGTATTTGTCGAAACGGTAGGATCGGAGCTGCGCGCCAAAGGCGAGACTGGCCGCCGCCTCGGGTGCAGCGATCGGACCCGAATCGCCGGTTTCGATCGCGGCGGTCGCTTCGATCTCACCGGCCCCGTTCAAATGCGCGGCGAGCGCGCCGCCGATCTCCTCGAAGACGCGCGAGCCAGCCTCCCCGGGCTTGCCGAACCCGGCGAGCACGATTCGGCTGACCGGCAGGTGCGCCGGCGCGACGATCGCCAACAATTGGCCTTTTTTGCCGTTGAACCGAGCGGCACCGGCGAGGGCGCGGACGATCGTCCCCTCGCTCGCCTGATCGAGCCGGCGGGCGGCTGCCGTCAATTCCCTCTCCTCCCAGATCCCGGCGACGACGGCGCCGGCGGCGGGTAGGCCCGGCTCGGCAAAGCTGATCTTCATCAAAGAACCTCGCGCAATGCTCCGGCAGGACGCCACCTCTCGGGGCGAACACCACCGACAAGAGCCGCTGCAATAGATACATCGAGCGCGGCCTTTGGCGCCAGCCGCTGCGGATCGATCGGCACGCGGCACGCCGCTCGGTTGCGGCAGAGTTCGAGCTGGGCGGCGGCACCGGCCGCGACCATTCCGAAATGCCGCTGGCCCGGCCTGGAACGGCTGCCTATGATCGCGCGCCGATGACGAGCCTCACCCGCTATATTTTACGCCAATCTTTTGGCGTGATGATTTTCGTCACCGCCGCGCTCAGCGCCGCGGTCTGGCTTGCCCAATCCTTGCGGCTCGTCGATCTGATCGTCAATCGCGGGCTGTCGATCGAGATTTTTCTCTATTTGGCCGCACTGATCCTGCCCCGGTTTCTCGACATCGTGCTGCCGATCGGCGTCTTCATTGCGGTGCTGTTCACCTTCAACCGCATGACCGCGGAGAGCGAACTGGTGGTCATGCGCGCCGCCGGGTTGAGCCCGATGGCGCTCGCCCGGCCGGTGCTGATCCTCGCCACGATCGCTTTTGTCGTGCTGATGAGCCTGTCGCTCTATTTTCTGCCGGTGGCGAACCGTGCGTTCAAGGATCTCCAGTTTGAAATCCGCAACCGATTCGTGTCGAGCCTGATCCAGGAAGGCACGTTCACCACGGTCTCGGACAAGCTGACGTTTTACATCCGCAACCGCGACGAGCATGGGGATGTGGTCGGGCTCTTGATCAACGACAGCCGCGATCCGCAGCGCCCGGTCACGATCCTCGCCGAGCGTGCCGCCTTTGTCGATACGCCGGCCGGCTCGCGCATCGTCATGGTCAACGGCAACCGCCAGCAGTTCGATCCGCGCACGAGGAAGCTTTCGGTGCTGACCTTTTCCCGCTACACGCTCGATCTGGGCACCTTGCGGGACGCCCCGGTCGTGCGCTTTCGCGAGGCTCAGGAGCGCTTTCTCGGCGAATTATTGTTCCCGCCGCCCGGTCTCGACCCGGTGCTGCGCCACAGTTTTGTGGTCGAAGCCAACCAGCGTATCCTGATCCCGCTCTCGGTGTTCAGCTTCGCTCTGATCCCTCCCGCTTTTCTGCTATCCGGCGATTTCAACCGGCGCGGGCAGCTGCGCCGCGTGATGCTGGCGGTGGGTGCGGCGTTCTTTTTCGAATTGACCGGTTTCGGGATCAACGATTTGACCGCTCGCTTTGCCGCGGTGATCCCGCTCAGCTATGCGATCGTGCTGCTACCGGCGGTGCTCGCTCTGTTGGTCCTGCTGCGCGGCGGTGCCCGCCCGGCCCGGCCGCACTCGGTGCCGGCCGCCGGATCGGCGCGCTGAGCGCGGCATTGCGCTTGCGGCATTGCTCTCAAGGGACCCAGGTGCAGCTCGCGAAAATCCTCTCCGCCTATATCGCGCGGCAGTTTTTTGGCTGGTTCTGCGCCGTCTTCGCAGCGATGGCGATCATCACCTTTCTGCTCGACTACATAGAGCTTATTCGGCGCGGCGGATCGCGGGCGGCGGCGACGCTCGGCATGCTGTTCGAGATGGCGGCGCTGCAATTGCCGCAGACCGCACAGGAAGTGCTGCCCTTTGCGGTGTTGTTCGGGACCATGCTCGCGTTCTGGCGGCTGACGCGCAGCAACGAGCTGGTGGTCGCGCGGGCGGCCGGCGTCTCGTGCTGGGAATTTCTGACCCCGGCCATGCTCGTCGCGCTGTTGATCGGAATTTTCGCGGTCACCGTGTTCAACCCGATCGCCTCGGTCGCCGAAGCAAGATACGAGCAGCTCAACAGCAGCATCCTGCGCGAAGGCTCGGATCAGCTGCTGCTGTCGAATGCGGGGCTGTGGCTGCGGCAGAGCGACACGGCGGGCAACCAGGTCATCATCCACGCGCAGAAGCTCGACGGCGGCGCGGGGCTCGACCTCGACAACGTGACGCTATTTTTCTTCAACGCGCAGAGCGAGTTCGTCTCGCGCATCGATGCGCAGACGGCACGGCTCGAACCGGGTGACTGGCTCATCGAAAACGGTGTGCGCTGGCGCCCGAACGGACCGCCGTTGCGGTTACCGCGGTGGCGGCTGCCGACCCAGCTGACCGCACACAAGATCGCCGAGAGCTTCGCCTCGCCGGAGACGATGTCGTTCTGGGAGCTGCCTGGCTTCATCTCTCTGCTCGAGCGATCGGGCTTCCCGGCGCAACGGCACCAGCTGCACTACAACGTGCTGCTCGCCCGCCCGTTTCTCTTGTGCGCGATGGTGCTGATCGCGGCGATCTTCAGCCTGCGCATGCAACGGCGCGGCCGAGTCGGCCTGATGATCGTCGGCGGCGTGGCCAGCGGCTTCGCCCTTTATGTGCTCTCCGACATCGTCTTTGCCCTTGGCCTCTCGGCCAAGGTCCCGGTGGTTCTCGCCGCCTGGACCCCGACCGGGACCAGCCTCGTTTTCGGCGCCTCGATGCTGCTGCATCTGGAGGATGGCTGATGCACCTTCGCCGCGGCCCCGCCGGCGACGGGCGGGGTCCACGCGTCCGGCCGCGGCTGGTGCTCGGGATGCTGGCGGGGGTGTTGATCGCACTCGCCACGTTTGCCGCGGCGGCGCAGACCGGTCTCGGCAACGTTCACAAACAGAGCCGCAACGCCCCGATCGCGCTGCGCGCCGACGAGGTCGAGTATGACGAGGACCTGGCCCTGACGGTCGCTCGCGGCCATGTCGAAATTTCGCAGAATGGCGAGGTGCTGCTCGCCGATACCGTCACCTATAACCAGCGCACCGACACGATCACCGCGTCGGGCAATGTCAGCCTGTCGCAGCCGACCGGAGAAATTATGTTCGCCAACTACCTGGAGTTGCGCGATGCAATGAACCAGGGCTTCGCCAAGGACGTGCGCATGCTGCTCGCCGACCGGTCACGGCTGGCGGCCAATACCGCACGCCGCACCAACGGCAATCGCATCGAGTTGCGCCGCGCCGTCTATTCGCCCTGCGATCTGTGCCGTAGCGACCCGAGCGCGCCGCCTGAATGGCAGATCGAGGCGCGGGAGATCAACGACGACCAGAGGCAGAAGCTGATCGAGTTCCGCGACGCCACGATGGAGATCGACGGCTGGCCGGTGTTCTACACACCCTATATCTCGGTGCCCGACCCCTCGGTCAAGCGGGCCAGTGGCTTTCTCGCTCCTACCTTTGGCAGCTCGAACACGATCGGCGCGCACATCACGATCCCTTATTTCCTGGTGCTCGGCCCCGACAAGGACATCACCTTCGAGCCGCGCTTCACCACCAAGGTCGGCCCGGTGGCCGGCGCCGAGTATCGGGAACGCTTTGACAATGGCGAGCTCGAGGCCGATGGCAGCCTCAACTACAGCAACCCCGAAGGGACGGAGGACACCGGCAACATCGTGCGCGGCATGATCAAAGAGCACAGCGTATTCGATCTCGACGACACCTGGCGCACCGGCCTCGATGTGCAGCGCGTCTCCGACCAGAGCTACCTGCTCCAATTCGGTTATGGCAATCCGCTGCTCAATGCCGAGATCAGCCGCGCCTATTTGGAAGGCTTCGACCCGCGCGGCGCCACCGATGTCGATGCCTACCTGTTTCAGCCGCTGCTCCCCGGGCTCGGCGATTCGACGCAGCCGATCGTGCTGCCGGTGATCAACCGCGACTGGCAGAGCGGGCCGGACGCGCTCGGTGGCCGGTGGAACTTGAACGCCAATCTGCTCGACATCGTGCGCGCGGTCGGGACCCAGACCCGCCGCCTGTCGCTCGGATCGCAATGGCAGCGCAGCTTCGAGGACGGCATCGGCGGCAAATACCTGTTTACCGCGAGCCTGCGGGGCGACACCTATTCGGTCAACGATTTGAGCCCGGTGTCGAACCCGGACCTGCCTTCAGCCTATTTTCCAGTCGACGGCAGGCCGGCGGCAGAGCCGATCGCCACCAATTTTCTGACCGGTCGTGCCTTTCCGCAGGTCGGGCTCAAATGGAGCTACCCGCTGATCCACCCCGGCAGCAGCCTGACCCCTCTGATCGAGCCGATCGTCGCGGTCTATGCGGGGCCCAATGGTGGCAACCAGCGCAAGATTCCCGACGAGGACAGTCTTTCCTTCAACTATGACGACACCGACCTGTTCCGCCCCGACCGGCTCGCCGGCTACGATATTCTCGATACCGGCCAGCGCGTCGATTACGGCACCAAATTCGGGCTCTACGACAATAGCGGAGGCAGCTACCGCCTGCTGCTCGGGCAAAGCTACCGGGCCGAGACCAACTCGTTTCTGCCGCCCGGCTCGGGCGCCGAAAACCGCCTGTCGGACGTCGTCGGACGGGTGGTGCTGGCGCCGAGCTCCTATCTCGACCTGATTTACCGCTTCCGCCTCGCCGCCAACGATCTCGCTTACCGCGAGCAGCAGGCGGGGATTACCACCGGACCGCAGAATTTGCGGGTCAGCGCCAATTACGTGCTGATCCCGGCGCAGGTTGCGAACGATGTCGTCACCAACCCGGTGACCGGGCAGAACGTTCTCTATGGCAAGCAGGAGCAGCTGTCGCTGTCGCTTATCACCAAGCTGACCCGCTACTGGTCGCTGCAAGGGAGCGAGACGGTCAACCTGACCGGCAGCTCCAACATCGTCAACGGGGTGGCCACCCCGGAATCATCGAGCAGCAGCCTCTACGCCACCGTGGCGGCGATCTACCAGGACGAATGCATGGCCTTTATCGGGTCGGTGACCCAGTCCGGTATTCGCAATGGTGCGGTCAGCCCTGGCGTCTCGGTGCAGTTCAGCGTCGTGTTCAAGAATATCGGCGAGATCGGTGGCACCGTCGCGTCGATCGCCGGCGGCTCGCTGCCGTGAGCGAGTGGCTGCGCGATGGCCCGCCCGCCCTCCGACCGGGCGCGCTCTTCTGTTGTCGGACCCGTCCGAAAACCCTGGTCAGGTTCGGCCTGTCGCACCCAGTGGCGCAGTGTCCCGTCCGAGCAGCCGATATTCTCGGCAATCAAGTGGATCGCCGCCCATTGCGAGGCGTGCTCGCCTAGTGGTCCAGGATCATCCGAACGCCCGGGCACGGACCTCGGGGGAATATGGAGGAACTCGCTTTGTCATCGCTCCATCCTTTCAAGGATTGGAGCCTCCGACAAACCCGGCGCGGTTCAGATCGTCGGAGCCGCCGTTTCTGCTCCGGTTTCTACAACCTACCGGAACATCAAGCATCTGGTGAACAGCAAATAGCGCTCTCTTGCCTTCGGCGCTCGCTCTCAATCGGAGCGACCCCGGTGGGCCAAGCGGCGATGCCAAGCCGGCGATCCCCCGCCCCGTGATCGATGGACCCCCCAAGAACGTCCGTTGCGTGCTTACCTGGCGCTTACCCGTGTCGCCGAATTGGCATTTACCGGAATCAGAAAGCCCTTGATTCTCGATTAAGAATCAAGGGCTTTACGTGGTTGCGGGGGCAGGATTTGAACCTGCGACCTTCAGGTTATGAGCCTGACGAGCTACCGGGCTGCTCCACCCCGCGGTGGTGGTGTG
>JBOHME010000008.1:0-72047 GCA_050729795.1 Allostellaceae bacterium
GCATCAAGAAGCTGAGGAACGACGCCATGTTCGGGACAACAACCTACGGGGGCAGCGGTGCCGAAATCAATAACGGCAATGTGTTCGAGGTCGCCAAGACCAAAGACGGCTACGCCAGCACTCCGACCGTCCTGTTCACCTTCGATGTCTTGGACGGCGTGCATCCGGAAGCGGGGCTGATCATCGACGCCGATGGCAATCTGTTCGGCACGGCAAGCGCGGGCGGCGCGAGCTTTCAGGGCACCGTGTTCGAGCTGCCCAAGACCGCCCAGGGCTACGCCAGCACTCCAACCGTTCTGGTCAGCTTCAACGGCGCCAACGGGGCCAATCCGGAAGGCGGGCTGATCTTCGACGCCGCTGGCAAGCTGTTCGGCACGACAACCGCGGGCGGGGCTTATGGCTTCGGCACCGTATTTGAGATCGCCAAGACCAAGACCGGTTACACCACCACCCCGACTACCCTCGTCAGCTTTGACGGCAGCAACGGGGCGTCCCCGGATGCGGCATTGATGTTCAACCGCAAGGGCGATCTGTTGGGTACAACCGCCGCTGGCGGGCCGTACGGCGTCGGCACGGTGTTCGAGATCGCCAAGATGAAGGGCAGTTACGCCAGCCGCCCTTCCACTCTGGTCAGCTTTAACGTCGCCAACGGCGACAATCCGTTCGGCGGGCTGATCGCCGACGCCCGCGGCGACCTGTTCGGCTCGACTGTCGTGGGCGGGGCCAACCAAGACGGCACTATATTCGAGCTCGCGAAGACCAGAGGCGGTTACGCCCCTGCCCTCACCACGCTGGTCAGCTTCAACGGTACGGACGGTTTTCAGCCGGTCGGCCTGCTCGCTGACGCCAAGGGCGATTTGCTCGGCCCGACATATTTCGGCGGCGCCAGCAACGACGGCACCGTGTTCGAACTCACCGGCAGCGGCTTTGTCCCGCGATTGGCCTTCGCCGGGACGCCAGGCTCGGCCGAGTGTTATGGTCAGAGCGTGCTGTCGCTGCTGCAGCACGACAGAAACCTCGATGTGGCAGCGGCCACCCGCGGATTGGGTCGGGCTGAAGCCCTGCAGACCGCCATCTCGGAATACTGCGGAACACTCGCACCGTAGCGGTCGTCGGCAGACGGTAAATTTCGCTCCGTTGTCTCACCAAACACAGCAGTAAAGACGAAGGAGGATTTGCGATGCGCAACATGCTTTCACCAGTATCAGCCGCCGCGCTCGGCCTGGCCATCGCTGCCTTGGCAGCGGGCCCTTGCGGCGCCGCCACGCTACAGGCGCTGGCAACCTTCAATGGCAGCAATGGCAACGCTCCGAATGGTGGGCTGATCGGCGACGCCGCCGGCAATCTATTCGGCACGACAGAAGTCGGCGGCGGCGCGTCCCTGGGCACGGTGTTTGTGATCGCAAAAACCATCGGCGGCTACGCCAACATGCCCACCACCCTTGTTGATTTCAGCAGTTTCGACGGCGCCTCCGGCCGCTTTCCGGCAGGCGGGCTGATCGCCGACTTCAATGGCAACCTGTTTGGCACGACAAAGTTCGGCGGCCCACTGACTGCCGGCACAGTGTATGAGGTCATCAAAAGCGCTGGCGGCTATGCCGCCACCCCCACCCTTCTCGCCAGCTTTAGCGGTGCCAACGGCACCGGCGCAAATCCGGTAGGTAGTCTGTTTGCCGACACTCATGGCAATCTGTTCGGCGCGACAGTGGCGGGCGGGACGAGCAATAACGGCACCGTGTTTGAGATCCGAAAAGATCCCAAATTTGGCTTCCTCGTTCCGATTACTCTGGTCAGCTTCAGCGGTAGTGATGGCGCACAACCGGTCGGTAGCCTGATCGCGGATGCCAATGGCAATCTGTTCGGCACGACCGCTGCGGGCGGCATAAACAATAACGGCACAGTGTTTGAGATCGTTAACACCGCCAACGGCTACGCCACCACACCCGCCCTGTTGGCGGCCTTTCACGGCCCCGACGGCTCTGCCCCGGAAGGCGGTCTGATTCTCGACGCCAATGGCAATCTGTTCGGTACGACGACCGCGGGCGGCATGACACCAACGGGCGGCACGAATATCTACGGTACGGTGTTTGAACTCGTCAAAACCCCCAACGGTTACGCCAGCACACTTACCACGCTGGTCAGCTTCAACTCTACCGACGGCTCGTTCCCGACGGGCAGCCTGATCCTCGATGCCAAGGGTAATTTGTTCGGCACCACAGCCACGGGTGGCGATCGGAACCTCGGTACCGCGTTCAAAATCGCCAAGACCGCCAATGGCTACGCCACCACCCCGACCGTCGTGGTCAGTTTCAACCGCCTCGCCGACGGTTTAGACCCGAGCGGCGGATTGATTGCCGACACCGCCGGTAATTTGTTCGGCGCGGCAGGCGAGGGGGGCGCGAACCATGACGGAACGGTGTTCGCGATTACCGGCAGCGGCTTTGCCCCGCCCCTGACCTTTGCCGGGAGGCCCGGCAGGGCGCACTGCTTCGGTGACAGCATGCTGGCGCTGCAACGCCACGGCAACCTCGATACCGCCGCGCGGGCCCGCGGGTTCCGCGATGCCGAAGCATTGCAAACCGCCATTCTGCGCTATTGCCGGCCGGTTCGTGCAGCGGCCGCACGCTACTGAGCGGTGATTCCCCGGCGGCGCTGCCGCAACAATCCACAGCGCCGCCGTGTCCCGCTGAGCACGACGAACCTCTATTCCGAACCGGCGCCCGCAATTGCTTGCGATCACGCGGGGCATTGCGCGCGCCGGCTTCGTCTCGTCGCGTCTATTTATGGTTGTCTGGTTCGCCCGGTCACCGCAGCGATGAACAGCACGCAGCGATACCCGCGTCGATGCCCACGGATCAAGTTCGTTGGCCGAAGTCGCACGGGACGAGCCCGGCCATGGCGACGTGACGTTTGCGTTTGGCGGCTCGGGGGCGCGGCGTCAGCCCCACTTGGCCTGGCTGCCGAGGGCGGTGATCGTGATATGGCCCATCGTGGTATTGGCCTTGGCGCCGTGCCAATGGCGCTCGCCGGCCTTGATGTGGACGACGTCGCCGATGTTGATTTCTTTCTGCTCGTGCTCGGTCGCGACCATGCCGGAGCCCGAGGTCACGACCAGAATCTGGTCGCAATTATGGGTGTGCCAGCCGGTGGTGCAGCCCTGGCTGAAGTTCACCACGCTGCAATTGTAGTTGTCTGAATTCCCCGGCTCGATGATCGTCTGGCGCGACCGCGAAACCGGCCCCGACCACCCTTCGATCCGCTCGGCGCCTTCGACCGGCACATTCGGGATGTCTTTTAGCGTGACCGCCTTCATGACGGCCGTCTCCTCATGTTGAGCGCGCATCATGCCTTTACGCCGCCGCAATCGCCAACCCCGACGGCGCGCCAGCGCAGCGCCGCCCAGGCGACCCGCCCGGCGGCGCGGGCAAGGGGGCCGTTCGGGCGAAGCCCCACGGTCTTGAGGATCATCTTGACAGCGCGCGCGACGTGGGGCTCGCGGTAGATTACGAAAGCGTGGCTGGCATAGGCGCGGGCGCAGCGGCGGCGGTCGTAAGGCCGGGCGGTTTCGTTGGCGGCGTGATAGGCGTAGGCGAGCTCGTCGTCTTGTGTCTCGGCGATCCGCCCGAAGGCGATGCGCAACCGCCGCCACCACCTGATCGGCTCATGTTCGAGGCATCGCGCGAGATGGTGCCGGAACAGCCGGTAATGACGGATTTCGTCGGCGGCGATATGGCCGCAGATCACCTTGAGCACCGGCTCGCGGGCTGCATCGCGCAGTGCTGCATAATATGAGCTCGTGCCCGTCTCGACAATGCAGCGGGCGATCATCTCGCCCGAACGCGAGCCGCGCCGCGAGGTGTCGCGGTCGAAATCGGGCCGATACCCTTGTCGGAAGCGCGCGGAAGCCGCGACGAAATCGAACTGCGGATCGGCCAGCGCCGCCCAGCGCCCGAGTGCTTCACCGTGCTGCTCTTCCTCCGCGCCCCAGCGGCGGACATCCGTTTGGAAATCCGGGTCGTCGGCAAAGACCCGGCACAAATAATCGGCATAGGTGCCGCCGTTCATCTCGACGAGGCTCGCTGCCTTGACGATCGCGGCGATGGCTGGATCGACACGGCTGCGATCAAACCGCGCCCAGGGAATATCGTCGAGTGTCCATGCTGCCATGGCGCCTCCTGCGCGGCTCTCCTCTATCGCACCCGAACCCGGGCACTCGAAGCCATCAGTGTGCGGCTTCGCCAAGGGCCTGCAATTTGGCGCGGGCGACCGCCTGGTCGCGTTCGAGCCCGTGCAGCTCGGCGACGAGCCGCTCGCGCTCGGTCCCGCTGCTGCGCGCGACCCGCTCACGCAAGCTCGGCAGATTGCCCTCGACCACCTGCAATTCGTCCTCGATCGCGGCGCGGTCGAGGGCCTCGGGCGGTGTCGCCGCATCGGCCAGCACGGTGCAGCGCTCGGGCGTCACCTCGGCAAATCCGCCGACGACAAAGATGCGCCGGGTTACGGTACGGCCCTCGTAGATTTCGATCGTCCCCGGCCGGATCATCGACATTAAGAGCGAGTGCCCGGGCAGCACGCCGAAATTGCCCTCGCTTCCGGGCACCACCACCATCTCGACCGGCTCTGAGATCAAAAGCCGCTCCGGTGTCACCAGCTCGAACTGGACACGGTCGGGCATCACGCCGCCTCGGCCGCCATCTTGCGCGCCTTCTCGACTGCCTCATCGATCGTCCCGACCATGTAGAACGCACTTTCCGGCAGATCGTCGTAATCGCCGGCCACGATGCCCTTGAACCCCTTGATCGTGTCAGCAAGCGTGACGAGCACGCCCGGAGTCCCGGTAAACACTTCGGCGACATGGAACGGCTGCGACAGAAAGCGCTGGATCTTGCGGGCGCGGGCGACGGTCAGCTTGTCCTCTTCCGAGAGCTCGTCCATGCCGAGGATGGCAATGATGTCCTGCAAGGATTTATAGGTCTGCAATACCCGCTGCACGTCACGCGCGACCTGGTAGTGCTCGTCGCCGATGACCCGCGGGTCGAGCAGACGCGACGTCGAGTCGAGCGGGTCGACCGCCGGATAGATGCCGAGCTCGGCAATCTGTCGCGACAGCACGGTGGTTGCGTCGAGATGGGAGAAGGTGGTGGCCGGCGCCGGGTCGGTCAGATCGTCGGCCGGCACATAGATCGCCTGCACCGAGGTGATCGAGCCTTTTTTCGTGCTGGTGATCCGTTCTTCGAGGGTGCCGAGATCGGTCGCGAGCGTGGGCTGGTAGCCGACCGCGGACGGGATGCGGCCCAGCAATGCCGATACCTCCGACCCCGCCTGTGTAAACCGGAAGATATTATCGACAAAGAACAGCACGTCCTGGCCTTCCTCGTCGCGGAAATACTCGGCCAAGGTCAGGCCGCTCAACCCGACACGAGCGCGTGCACCGGGCGGCTCGTTCATCTGGCCATAGACGAGTGCCGCTTTGGAGCCCGGCCCGTCGGTGGTGATGACCCCTGATTCCATCATTTCGTGATAAAGGTCGTTGCCTTCGCGGGTGCGCTCGCCGACCCCGGCGAACACCGAATAGCCGCCATGCGCCTTAGCGATGTTGTTGATCAGCTCCATGATGATCACGGTCTTGCCGACGCCGGCGCCGCCAAACAGCCCGATCTTGCCGCCCTTGGCATAAGGTGTGAGCAGATCGACCACCTTGATCCCGGTGGTCAGGATCTCGGCTTCGGTCGATTGGTCGATGAATTCGGGTGCGGCGCGGTGGATCGGCAGGCGGCGGCTGGTGACCACCGGGCCGCGCTCATCCACCGGATCGCCGGTCACATTGAGGATGCGCCCCAGGGTCTCGGGTCCGACCGGCATCATGATCGGCTCGCCGGTATCGACGACCTGGGCGCCGCGCACCAGCCCATCCGTCGTGTCCATCGCGACCGTGCGCACTGTATTTTCGCCCAGCTGCTGCGCCACCTCGAGAACAAGCTTGCCGCTGCCGTTTTCGACATGCAGCGCGTTCAGGATCGCTGGCAGCTCGCCATCGAAATGGACATCGACGACCGCGCCGATGACCTGGGTAATGCTGCCGATGCTGTTTCTGGCCATATTGTCGTGTTCCTCGTGGGTTTCGCGTCCGGCGCGAGGTTCAATCCAATCCCTGTATCATCGTGAGCGGAGCGAGGCAATCTGCGCCGGCGGGCTCGAAAGATCGCGAGCCCTGTGCGGTTCGCCCGGATCGGCGGGACACAGCGCCTCCGCACCGCGCCGGTGTGCCGATCACCGCGTCGAGCGCGGCCAGGGCGCGAAGAACGGCGATGAGGTGATGCAATCCCGTCGCCCTACAAGGCCTCGGCGCCGGAGATGATCTCGATCAGCTCCTTGGTGATGGCGGCTTGCCGGGTGCGGTTGTAGTTGAGCGTCAGCCGGTCGATCATGTCGCCGGCGTTGCGCGTGGCGTTGTCCATCGCGGTCATCCGCGCGCCCTGCTCGCTCGCCGCGTTTTCGAGCAGTGCCGTAAAGACCTGCACCGCGAGGTTCTGCGGCAGCAATTCGCCCAGGATCTCCTCTTCGGAGGGCTCGAATTCGTAGACCCCGCGCAGAGCAGCGTTTTCTCCGGCGCCCTCGGCTGCCTCCGGCGGCGGAAACGGGATCAGCTGCTGCGCCGTCACGATTTGTGTGATCGCCGAGCGGAAACGATTGTAGATGATCGTGCAGACATCGAAGCCGCCCTCGCGGTACAGCACGAGAATGCGCTCGGCGATATCTCGGGCCTCCTCAAACGACAGTTGGCGCCGGCCGATCTCGGTCAGGCTGTCGTGGATTATCCGCCCGTAATCGCGGCGCAGCCCGTCCCGGCCCTTGCGCCCGACGGTCAGGATCATGACCTTTTTACCGGCCGCCTCGATCTCGCGAATGCGGCGGCGTGTCTCCCGCAGGATCGAGGCGTTGAAGCCGCCGGCGAGCCCGCGATCCGAGGTGGCGACGACAATCAGATGGGTTGCGTCGCGCCCGGTGCCGACCAGCAGCGGCGGCGCATCGGGCAGCCCCGCCATGCGCTGGGCGAGCGAGCCGAGCACCCGCTCCATGCGCTGCGCGTAAGGTCGCGCCGCCTCGGCCTGCTCCTGTGCCCGACGCAGCCGTGACGCCGCGACGACTTTCATCGCCGCAGTGATCTTCTGCGTCGATCGCACGCTGCGGATGCGGACCCGCAGGTCCTTCAGGCTCGGCATGGTTGTGCACCCGAGACCACCGCGCCGGCGCCAGCGGGCATCCACAGCCTGCCGCTCGTATGAACAGGGGGCGGACGACGGATGCCCCGGTCTTGGGTTCCCGCTTTTGCGCGAACGACGAAAGCATGTGGAGGCACCGACAGCCTGCTAAGCGAAGGTTTTGACAAAACGTTCGAGAAATTCGCTCAGTGACTTTTCGACGTCGGCTGAAATTTCGCCGTCGCGGCGGATCGCTTCGAGCAGCTCGGGATGTGCGGTTTCGAGCTCGCTCAGCATCGAGCTTTCAAATCGGCCGATTTCGGCGACCTCGATCGTGTCGAGATAGCCGCGGGTTCCGGCAAAGATCGCGACCACCTGCCGCTCGACCGGCACCGGCGAGAATTGCGGCTGCTTCAGCAATTCCGTCAGCCGGGCGCCGCGTGCCAGCAGGCGCTGGGTCGCCGCGTCGAGATCCGAGGCGAACTGCGCGAACGACGCCATTTCGCGATATTGCGCGAGCTCGAGCTTGATGCGCCCGGCGACCTGTTTCATCGCCTTGATCTGGGCCGCCGAGCCGACCCGGCTGACCGACAGCCCGACATTGATCGCCGGGCGGATGCCGCGATAGAACAGCTCGGTTTCGAGAAAGATCTGACCATCGGTGATCGAGATCACATTGGTCGGGATGTAGGCCGACACGTCGCCGGCCTGGGTTTCGATGATCGGCAATGCCGTGAGCGATCCGGCGCCGTGCTCCTGGTTCATCTTCGCGGCGCGTTCGAGGAGCCGCGAATGCAGATAAAAGACATCGCCCGGGTAGGCTTCACGACCCGGCGGTCGGCGCAGCAGCAGCGACATCTGCCGATAGGCGACGGCGTGCTTTGACAAATCGTCGTAGACCATCACCGCATGCATGCCGTTGTCGCGAAAGAACTCGCCCATCGCACAACCGGCATAGGGAGCGAGAAATTGCAGCGGTGCCGGCTCGGATGCGGTCGCCGCCACGACGATCGAGTACTCGAGTGCACCATAATCCTGTAAAGTCTTGACGATCTGGGCGACGGTGGAGCGACGCTGGCCAATCGCTACATAAATGCAGTAGAGCTTCGCCTGCTCCTGGCCGTCGACATGAGCCTGCTTCTGGTTCAGCACGGTGTCGATCGCGAGCGCGGTCTTCCCGGTCTGGCGGTCGCCGATGATCAGCTCGCGCTGGCCGCGCCCGATCGGCACCAGCGAATCGATCGCCTTCAGCCCGGTCTGCACCGGCTCGTGCACCGAGCGGCGTGGGATGATGCCGGGAGCCTTGACCTCGACCCGCGCGCGGGTCACATCGACGAGCGGACCCTTGCCGTCGATCGGCTCGCCGAGAGCATCGACAACCCGGCCCAGCAGACCGCGCCCAACCGGCACATCGACGATCGCGCCGGTGCGCTTGACCGTGTCGCCTTCGCTGATGCCGCTGTCGCCGCCGAACACGACGACCCCGACATTGTCGCTTTCGAGGTTGAGGGCCATGCCCCGCACCCCGTTCGGGAATTCGACCATTTCGCCGGCCTGGACCTTGTCGAGGCCATAAATCCGGGCGATGCCGTCGCCGATCGACAGCACCTGGCCGACTTCGGCGACATCCGCCTCACTGCCGAAATTGGCGATCTGCTGCTTGAGGATCGCCGAAATCTCCGCCGCGCGAATTTCCATCTACACCCTCTTTTGCCCGGCCCGGGGCTTATCGATGATCGGGCATCCGCGAGTAGCCGGCGCGCAGGGTCCGGGCCATCGGACGGTGCCGACCCCGCGCACAGCTGGGCCACGGTGAAGAAACGAGCATTGGCCTCGAACCCTGCGTCGAATCCCGGGAGAACGGCTATCCGGTGCCTTTCATCTGCAGCTGCAGGCGCCGCAGCTTGCTATCGACCGACCCATCGACCATGCGCGAACCGACTTTGACGATCATTCCACCGATCAGCCGCGGATCGACCCGGGCCTCGATGAACACCCGCCGGCCGACCGTATGCCGCAGCTGTTCGGCCAAAGCCTCGGTCTGGGTCTCGCTCAAGGGCTGCGCCGTTGCAACCGCTACGGTGATCTCGCCGCGCCGGCTGCCGAGCTCCGCCAGGTATGCCTCGATCATCGCCGGCACCGCGAACAGGCGCCGGTTCTGGGCGACGACCGCCAGAAAATCGCGCACCAGCGGCGACAACCCGGCTGCGCTTGCCAATGCCGCGATCGCCTGCGCCTGCTGCTCGCGCGACACCACCGGGCTGCGGATCAGCCGTCTCAGATCCGGGCTTTCCGCCAGCATGGCGCGCAGTTGTCGCAGATCGGCGGCGACCGCATCGAGCGCCCGGCGTTCGTCGGCAATGTCGAACAGCGCCGCCGCATAGCGCTCGGCCAGGGCTGACACGCCCGTCGTATCGGTCGCCAATGTACAGCAATCCTCGCTGGCCGCATCGGCACGGACGCCGCCGCAGCATGTCCTTGTTGTTTTCGGATGACGCCCCGCGCACCACCGCCAGGGCGCAAGCGCCGCGACATTTTCCCTAACACAGCCCCGCACACAGCGCAACCACCGCCGTCGCCGCAGCGCGGCAGGCGTGGGATGCATGCGCGGCAAGTGTCCTCACCGGGCGGTGGTGCTTCACTCGTCCGCAGCGTGGACCGGCTGCAGCTCCTCAGGCCGCTGCGATCGGGCTCACGCGACCGACCGCGGCACCCGGCCGCTCGACGATCGGGCCGTGCGCCGGACGCGCATAGGTGGCTTCGAGCCGTTCGACCGCGGCGGCGACCGCGAGACGCAGCCCGGCCTCGTTGAAAAAAGATCCCGGCAGCATGCAGCGCGCCGCGAGAACCCGGCGGAACGCGTCGAACAGCTCGCCATCGGGAGGTGCTGCTCGATGCCAGAAATCGTCGAGCTCCCCCTGAAACGTCAGCCCCGGAATATCGTACACTGCCTTTCCCAAGGCGATCACCGGCAGCCCATTGGCGAGACCCTGAGCACCCACCGTGCTGTTGACGGTGATCACCGCGCAGCTGCGCGCCAACACCTTGCTGAGATCGCCGCCATCGAGCACGACGATGCGCTCGGTGATCATCAGCTCGGCCGCGAGGTGACCCAACATCCCGGCCCAATCGACGAGCCCGCTGTCAAACGGGTGAAGCTTGACGAGGAGCTGCGAGTGCTGCGGCGCATGCCGGGCAAACGAGATCAGCACGTGCTCGATCGCCAGGTGCATCGCGCGGAACGGCGAATGCACCCGCATCTGGTAGTCGCAATCGAGCTGCAGCGGGAAAAAGTAAACGGGGCCATCACCCAGAGTTTTGAACGCTTCGCCCGCTCGCCGCTCGGACCGCCGCATCAGCGCGAGGCGGCGCAGCCAGCCCGCATATTCGACCAGCTGATGATAGGGACGATGGGTACGGTAATACGGAAACCGCCACATCCAGGCCATCGACGACAGATTGTAGAGGACGTCCTCATAGGCCCGGCGGCTGAAGCGGCCCGGCACGCTCGGCGGCCGGTCCCACTCGGGCAGCCCAACCGCCCGCTCGCGGTACCAGTCGGGGTCACGCGGCAGCGACGAAAAGCCGTTGACGCCGCCTTCTTCGAACGTCACCCAATCCGGCCGGATATAGCCTTCCTCGGCAACATGGACGCGCAACACACGACGTTCGGCAATTTGGATGGCGGCCCGATGCAGCGGCCGGCAGTCACCGAACAGGATGATGTCGCTGACCGCGTTGTCGACCACCAGACGGTCCAGAAATTCGGGCCATTCGTGCTCGCGGCCGCGAAAATCGACGGCTCCAGGCAGGTGCCAGAACACCCGGTCGCCGCCGTTGAAGTTGACCCGGTGGACGGCGTGGCCGCGCGCCAGCAGGGCGTGGCCGAGACGCTCGAAAAAGCGCGTCGCCATGCCCTGAAGGAACAGAAAGCTGCGCCCTGACGACGCCGGCGTCACGATCGAGCGTCGACGGGTGCCGCCACGCCGGCGGGGTTGATCACGTGGAATAGCACCTTGTCCCCCAAACCCGACCTCATCGCCTGATCGATGAACGTCAAGTCCGTTCTGCTACTTTCCGTCAGGTTCGCGGCCGATGTCCATTGATTTCTGCGCCGCGCGCCAAGGAGGCATTTGAGCGAATTTTTCGCCGCCGTTCATCGTTTCTAAGGACGTGCGCCTCGATCCTGCTGCGCGGCATGACCGCCGGGGATCGGGATCGTCGATGGCAAATGTTCTGTTGGCCGAACCGGATCGTTGGATCCGGCAATTCGTGGCCGGCATCCTCGGTGATAGCGGTCATCGGGTCGAGGCGTGCGGTGGTGGTGAGGAGGCTTGCGGCCGGCTCGGCCTCGGGACGGTGGACGTCGTGGTCAGCGATTTGGTGTTGAGTGGTGGGGGCGAGGGCGCGGTCTTCGGGCGCAGCTGCGCAGCACTGGGCATCCCGACAATCACTCTGAGCGGGTGCGAGTACCGGGCCGGCCGGGGACCAGCAAAGCGGCCGCCCGCGCTCGTAGAAAAGCCGTTCCGTTTCGCCGATCTGCAGCGCGTGCTCGATGCGGTGGAGCGACGCTCCCGCCTGCCATCGCCGGAGGATGACGCATCCCGGCTGGCGGCCCGCCTGGAGCCGGCCGGCTAAAAACGGCGGTTCGCATCGCTTCCGCCGCAAGCGCGGTCGGGTGCAGGCAGGCGCGGCCGGGTGCAGGCAGGGCGCGGTCGGGTGCAGGCAGGGCGACGCCTCAGCGGGTGGCTCGGCAGCAACTCAGGCTTTGGCAGCGTAAAGCAGAAACTCACGGTTGCCGTCCGGACCCAGAACGGGGCTCCCGGTAATGCCGATCACGGTCCAGCCGGGTCGGCTGCCGATCCAGGCTGCGACACGGTCGCAGACCGCGCGATGCACGGCAGGGTCGCGCACGACCCCGCCTTTGCCGACATGCTCGCGGCCTGCTTCGAATTGCGGCTTGACGAGCGCCACCAGACCTGCCTGTGGCGCGGTCAACGCGAGCCCCGCCGGGAGCACGGTCGCCAGCCCGATAAAGCTCGCATCGCAAGTGACAATCTCGACCGGCTCGGGAATATGGTCGGCTGACAATCGGCGGGCATTCAGCCGCTCGAGCACAATGACACGCGGGTCTTGCCGCAGCTTCCAGGCGAGCTGGCCGTGTCCGACATCGACCGCGTAGACGCGGCTCGCGCCGCGCACCAGCAGCACCTCGGAAAAGCCGCCGGTCGAGGCGCCGATATCGAGGGCCACCAAGTCGGTGATTCTGATACCGAAATGATCAAGCGCATGAGCGAGCTTGATCCCGCCGCGCGACACCCACGGGTGGTCGCGGCCTCTGACCGTCAGCACCGTATCGGTGCCGAGCGGATCGCCCGCCTTGGCGATCCTGCGCTCGTCGGCGAAGACGAGGCCAGCGAGGATCAGCGCCTGCGCCCGTGTCCGGCTTTCGGCGAGCCCGCGCTCGACCAGCAGCCGATCGGCCCGCAGCTTTGCCGGCAAGCCCGGAACGGCTAGGCGCGGGCGGGCTGCGCGGCGATTTCGCGACCGAGCGCCGACAGCGCCATGGCCACGATATGGCTCGCGTTGAGCCCGGCCAGATCGTATTGCGCCTGCGGGCTGTCGTGATCGAGAAAGCGATCGGGCAGCACCATGCTGCGGATTTTGAGCCCGTGATCGAGCAGGCCACTCATCGCCAAATGCTGCAGCACATGGCTGCCAAAGCCGCCGATCGCCCCTTCCTCGATCGTGATCAAGACCTCGTGCTCACGCGCCAGACGGCTGACGAGATCGGTATCGAGCGGCTTGGCGAAACGGGCATCGGCCACCGTCGTCGAGAGGCCGTAGGCGGCCAACTCCTGCGCCGCTTTCAGGCATTCGGCGAGGCGGCCGCCAAAGCTCAAAAGCGCGATCGTATTGCCCTCGCGCAGGATGCGGCCGCGGCCGATCTCAAGCGGCACGCCCTGTTCCGGCAAAGCCACGCCAACCCCTTCGCCACGCGGGAAGCGCACCGCGGAGGGCGCATCGTCGATCGCCACACAGGTCGAGACCATGTGCACGAGCTCCGCTTCGTCGGCGGCGGCCATGATCACAAAACCCGGCAGGCAGCCGAGATAGGTGATATCGAACGATCCGGCATGGGTCTGGCCGTCCTGACCGACGAGCCCCGCCCGATCGATCGCAAAACGCACCGGCAATTTCTGGATCGCGACGTCGTGCACCACCTGGTCGTAGGCGCGCTGCAGAAAGGTCGAGTAGATCGCTGCGAACGGCTTCATCCCTTCGGCGGCGAGACCGGCGGCGAACGTGACCGCGTGCTGCTCGGCGATACCGACATCGAAGCAGCGTTTGGGAAACTTGTCGCCGAACAGGTTGAGCCCGGTTCCCGACGGCATCGCCGCCGTGATCGCGACGATCCGGTCGTCCGCCTCGGCTTCCTTGATCAGCGATTTGGCGAAGACCGTCGTATAGGCCGGCGCTTTGGGGGTCGATTTCGCCTGCGCGCCGGTGATCACGTCGAATTTGGCGACGCTGTGCCATTTGTCGTCGGCCTGCTCGGCCGACAGGTAGCCGTGGCCTTTTTCGGTGACCGCGTGCACCAGGATCGGGCCGGATTCCCTGGTATCGCGGACGTTCTTCAGCACCGGCAGCAGATGATCGATATTGTGGCCGTCGATCGGGCCGACGTAATAGAACCCCATCTCCTCGAACAGGGTGCCGCCGGTGACAAAGCCGCGGGCCAATTCCTCGGCGCGCCGGGCCGCATCTTCGAGCGGCTTGGGAAAGTGCCGCGCCACCTCCTTGGCGATGTGGCGCAGCGACATGAACGATTTCGACGATAAAAGGCGCGACAGGTACGCGCTCATCGCGCCAACCGGCGGAGCGATCGACATGTCGTTGTCGTTCAGGATCACGATCAGCCGCGAATCCATCGCACCGGCATTGTTCATCGCCTCATAGGCCATGCCGGCGCTCATCGCGCCATCGCCGATGACCGCGATCACATTGCGCCGCTCGCCGCGAAAATCGCGGGCGACCGCCATACCCAGCCCCGCCGAGATCGAGGTCGAGCTGTGCGCCGCGCCAAACGGGTCGTATTCGCTCTCCGAGCGCTTGGTGAAGCCGCTGAGCCCGCCGCCCTGACGGATCGTGCGGATGCGGTCGCGGCGGCCCGTCAGGATTTTGTGCGGGTAGGCCTGGTGGCCGACATCCCAGATCAGCCGGTCGTTCGGCGTGTCGAACACATAGTGCAACGCCACGGTCAGCTCGACGACACCGAGCCCGGCGCCAAAATGACCCCCGGTGATCGAGACCGCATCGATCAATTCACCGCGCAACTCATCGGCGAGCTGCCGCAAATCCGATTCCGGCAGGCGGCGCAGATCGGCCGGCACGTCGATCCGGTCGAGCAATGGAGTCCGATTGGAAATCGGACGATTCGGGTTCGAATCCAATGCTGCGCTCCTCAGGTGCGGCGGCTGATCACGAATCGCGCCACCTCTCTTAAAAGTTCCGCTCTTCGCTCGAACAAATCAAGATGCGCGACGGCTTGGCGTACCAGGAGCTCGGCCTGTTCGCGCGCGCGCTCGATACCGAGGATTGAGACAAATGTCGCCTTGCCGGCTGCGGCGTCGGCTCCGACCGGTTTGCCGGTCTCGGCCGCCGATCCTTCGACATCCAACAGATCGTCGGCGATCTGAAAGGCAAGACCGAGATCGTGCGCGTAGCCGCGCAGCGCTGCTCGCGCTTCGGGGGCGGCTTTTGCGAGAATTGCACCGGCCTCGCTCGAAAAAGCGATCAACGCACCGGTCTTCATGCGCTGCAGGCGGGTGATCGCACCGATATCGAGAGTCTGCCGCTCGGCGATCAGATCGATCATCTGGCCGCCGACCATGCCGGCGGGCCCGGCGGCCGCAGCCAGCGCCGATACCAATTCACAGCGAACCGCCGGATCGGCATGGGTGTCGGGGTGTGCCAGCACCTCAAAGGCAAGGGTCAGCAATCCATCGCCGGCGAGGATCGCGGTCGCCTCGTCGAATTGCTGGTGGCAGGTCGGCCGGCCGCGGCGCAAATCACTGTCGTCCATCGCCGGCAGATCGTCATGCACCAGCGAATAAGCATGGACCATCTCGATCGCCGCCGCCACCTGCAAGGCGCAATGGCGGGCGACCCCGAACAGCCGCGCCCCGGCCAGCACCAGCAACGGGCGCAGCCGCTTGCCCGGGGCCAGCGCCGAATAGCGCATCGCCTCCATGACGCGGGCCTCGATGTCCGGCGCCACCACCAACAGGCGGTCGAGCACCGAATCGGTCAGCGCGGCGGCCTGTGCCGACGCTTCGGGAAACGAGGCCGCATCCGCCCACAGCGTGTCAGTCAAGGTTCGCCGGCTCCGCCGCAATCGCGCCATCGGGGCCGATGATGATCCGCTCGACCCGCTGCTGCGCTTCGTTGAGCTTTCGTTCGCAATGCTGCTTCAGCTGCGCCCCGCGCTCATAGGATTGGATCGCCTCGTCGAGCTTGACCTGCCCGGCTTCGAGCCGCCGCACGATCTGCTCGAGCTCGGCAAGCGCGTCCTCAAAGCTCATTGCCGCGATATCGGGGGGCAGGCTGGTGTCGGCCATGAGGACTCTTTTAGCAGACGGCTCGAGGTCTGTCGGCTGCCCCGGCAGCTTGCGGGACCGGGAAGCCGGCCAAAAGTTGCCATATTGCAACACTGGTCGCCCCAATCCGTCCCACGCCCAATCCGTCTCAGGCTCGCATCAGGACGCGCAGATGCGCGGCGGCGCTAGCGCCGAGCGCGGCCAGATCATACCCGCCCTCGAGCGTCGATACGAGCCGCCCTTGGGCATGTCGCAACGCGATCCCGCAAAGCTCCTCGGTAATCCATGCGAAATCGGCCTCGTCGAGCATCAGCTGGGCCAGCGGGTCCGCTTGGTGAGCGTCGAAACCGGCCGAGATCAGCACCAGCTCCGGGCTGAACGCGTCGAGCGCCGGCAGCACCTGTCCCTTCATTGCCAGCCGGAACGGACCCGAGCCCGACATTGGCCGCAGCGGCACGTTGACGATATTGCCCATTCCGGTTTCGCTGGCCGCACCGGTGCCGGGATAGAGCGGGGATTGGTGCGTCGAGGCGTAAAACAGGCTGTCGTCGGGGGCGAAAGCGGCCTGGGTGCCGTTGCCGTGATGCACGTCGAAATCGACCACCGCGACGCGTTCGAGGCGATGCACGTCACGGGCGCGCAGCGCGCCGATCGCGACATTGTTGAACAGGCAGAAGCCCATCGCCCGCTCCGGCTCGGCGTGATGGCCGGGCGGGCGCACCGCACAAAAGGCATTGTCGGCCTCGCCCGCGACGACGGCATCGACCGCTGCCACCACCGCCCCGGCCGCGTGCAGCGCTGCCCGCCCCGATCCCGGCGACAGCACCGTGTCGGCATCGATCGCCGCATGCCCCGACCTGGGCACCGCGCCGAGCACCCGCTCGACATGGCGGCGGGAATGGATCCGCAGCACATCGTCGAGCGCCGCCTGTGGCGCCTGGCGGCGTTCGAGCGCGGCGAATTGTGGGCCGGAGATCGCCGCCAGCACGGCCCGCAGCCGGTCCGGTGATTCCGGGTGATGGTCTCCGGGATCGTGCTCGAGACAGGCGTCATGGGTATAGAGAAATGTGGTCATCGGCAGACCTCGCCAGCAATTCGCCGGCAAATTGTGGCACAGTTGGGCGGGCCGCCCTAATCGGAATCACCCGAGCTCAGCCGGATCTCAACGGCGCTGCCAGGCATGGAGTGCTATCGCCGCCCAGCCGATCAGCAGGCTCACCCCGCCAAACGGCGTCAGCCAGGCGAAACGGGCATCCCCGATCAGCGCCAGCGCATAGAGGCTGAAGCTGAACAGGACGATGCCGATGGCGAAGGCCGATCCGGCAATCGCAAGCGCCAGCCCCGGCCGCTCGGTGCGGTCGGCCAGCGCCGCCACGGCGAGCAGCGCTGCGGCATGGACCAGGCCATAGAGCGCACCGGTGCGCAGCAGCTCTGCCGCGCGCAGCTCGCTTCCGGTGAAATGTGCGGCGACCGCTCCCGCCGCCACCGCGAACAGCCCGCCGAGGGCCGCCACCGCGAGCCAGCAGCGGATCACCGCCGCGCCTCCCGCTCGGCAAGCGCCGCGCGATAGAGGGCAACCGTTTCGCCGGCGACGATCTCCTCGGCGAAGTGGTTTTCGATCAGCCTCCTGCCGGCTCGTCCCATGCGGTGCCGCAATAAAGGATCGGCGGCGACTGCCGCGATCGCATCGGCAAGCGCGGCGGTGTCGCGCGGCGGCACGAGAAGGCCGGTTTCGCCGGCGCGTACCACCTCGCGGCAGCCGGGCACGTCGCTGGCGACAATCGGCCGGGCGCAGGCGGCCGCCTCAATGAGCGCCTTCGGCACCCCTTCGCCATAGGTTGTCGGCAGCACGGCGATCGCCGCACGGCGCCACACCGTGCGCACATCGGCGACTTCTCCGAGCCAAGAGATGCCGGGTTCGGCGGCGAGGCGCGACAGGGTCTTTGCCGACAGCGAGCCGGTGTTGCCGGGATCTGTCGGCCCCGCCAGCTCCAGCTCGATCGCGAGCCCGCGCGAACGCAGCCGGCGAATCGCCGCGATCGCATCGAGCACCCCCTTGTCGCGCAGCATGCGTCCGACCAGCGCCACCGTGATCGGGCCGGTGCCGGGCGGCGGTGGCAATGCTGCAAAATGCGTCGTGTCGACGCCCGATCCACGGATCAGCGCAATGCGCTCGGATGCGATCCCGAGGCGCAGGAGACGGGTGGCGTCATCCGGGTTCTGCACCACGATATGCTCGCCGGCGCCGGCGGCGAGACGCACGGCCAGACCGAGCAGTGGTCGCCGCAGGCGCGCGGCGAGCGTCGTCGCCGTAAACCCGGAACCGAGCCCCATCAGGGAGTGGATCGCGACGGGCGCCTCGCGCCGATCGCGAAAGGCGAGTACACGGGCGAGACTGCCCAACAGCACCGGCTTCACCGCCACATGGTGCAGGAGATCGGGCTGCTCGTCTCGGTAGAGCCGCGCGATCGCGCGCACCGCGCGGAGCGCGCCGCCGAGCCCGTCATGCCGCCGGCGCCAGGCAAGCGGGCGCAGCGCAAAGCCTTCGTCGCGGATTTGCTCGCCGTGCCGGCCGACCCGGGTGGCGACGACGACGTCGAAACCGAAGGTGCGGGCGGCACGCGCCACCGGCAGGCGGTGCGAGCAGAAATACCAATCCTCGGTCACCAGAAACAGCAGCTTTGGCCGTCGCCCGGGACCGCCGCCGACGGCCGGGGGCGATGACGGGCGCGGTCGGGGCGAACCGGGCTGGGTCACGCGGCAGAAGGATATGACATCGCGGCCATCGCCGACGCTGTTGCCCCAAGAGCGACCTTTCTCTAATCGATCGCGATGGCAATGGCTCGCCCAATCGCGCGCCGGCGCCGCGGCGGGAGCAGATCATGTGCGCATCCTGGTGACCGGTGCCGCGGGGTTTATCGGCAGCGCCTTGTGCCGCGAGCTGGTGCGCCGCGGCCACCTGGTCGAAGGCGTCACCCGCGGCACTGCGCCGCCGATCGCCGGCGTGGCGCTCGTCCCGATCGGCGACATCGGACCGCGGACCAGCTGGCGGGGCCGGCTCGATCATGTCGATGTCGTCGTTCATCTTGCCACTCGCGCACATCGCCCGATTGCTGCTGGCGATGCGAATGACGAAGCTGAGGCGGCGGCGGTGTTGGCCCGTGCCGCGGCGGCGGCAGGGGTCGGCAGGTTCGTGCATGTCAGCTCGATCCGGGCGATGGGTGCGGCGACCGCCCGCGGCACCCCATTTCGTTCCGGCGACCCGGCGCTGCCGGCCGATCCTTACGGGCGGGCAAAGCTGGCAATCGAGCGGGCACTGGCCGCGGCGGCGCGCGATGGCGGGCTTGACCTCGTCGCCCTGCGGCCGCCGCTGGTCCATGGGCCCGGTGTCAAGGGCAATCTGAGGGCCCTGATCCGGCTCGTCGCGAGCGGGCTGCCGCTGCCCTTTGCCCGGATCGACAACCGGCGCAGCCTGCTGTTTCGCGACAACCTCGTCGATCTTCTGGCGATCGCCTGCACCCATCCCGCCGCCCCGCGCAGAGTATTGCTGGCGCGCGACCCGGCCGATTTGTCGACGCCCGCGCTGATCGGCGCGCTGGCCGCCGGTCTCGGTCGCCGCCCGCGCCTCGTTGCCGCACCGGCCGCCGCTCTTGGGGCGCTCGCGCGTTTGCCGGCGCTGGGGCCGGTGCTGACGCGACTGACCTGTTCCTTGCAGGTCGATGACGCGGAAACCCGCCGCGTGCTCGGCTGGTCGCCGCGGATCGCCAGTGAGGCCGGGCTCGCGGCGACCGCGCGCTTTTATGTCCGGCAGCAGCGCGGCGACCGTGTCTGTGGTGTTGTTCCATGAAACACCGCCCCGATGGGACCACAGCGATGATCGCACGCGATCAAGACGTCGAGCTGATCGGCCACGCGCTCTCTTATGTGATTGCGCTCTACCGGGAGCTGAGCCAGGAGAATGGTGCTCCAAGCGCCGGCACGCAGAATCAGGCGGTCGATTTTGTCCTCGCCGATCCGCAGTTGCGCGCCGCAATTCGCGAGTGGGGGCGCACGCGCAGCATCGACGAGGCGACCACGGGACCGCCGCGCCGGCTGCCGGGCGGTGCTGCTCACGACCGCCTCCGCGCCTATCTGAACAGCATCATGGAGCCGCCCGTCTTTGCCCGGCCGCGACAGGAGCCGAGCCGCCGGGGTTGACGGTTCCGGCGCTGATTTTTGCATGCGGGCGCGCTATATCAGGAGCGGCTCGTCTACACTAAACCATCTTCGAGCGCAGGAGCACCCGTTGCCGAGCTTCGATATCGTCTCGCGTCTCGACCTGGCCGAGGTTGACAACGCGCTCGCCGGGATCACGCGCGAGATCGCCACGCGGTTCGACTTCAAGGGCAGCAAATGCTCGATCGAACGCAGCGACGCCGCCCTGACGCTGCTCGCCGACGACGAGCTCAAGCTGAAGCAGATGCACGAATTGCTAAAGGTGCACATGACGCGGCGCAAGGTCGAACCTGGAGCGCTCGACTATCGGCCGCCGGAAAAGGCTTCGGGCAACGCCGTGCGCCAGACGATCGCGCTGCGCCAGGGGGTCGGGGCCGATCTCGCCCGCCAGCTGATCCGCACGATCAAGGACAAGAAGCTCAAGGTCCAGGTGTCGATCCAGGGCGACGAGGTGCGGGTCACCGGCAAAAAGCGCGACGATCTGCAGGACGCGATCGCCGTGATTCGCGGCCTCAAGCTCGATCAGCCGCTGCAATATCTGAATTTTCGTGAATGAGCCGAGAGGCTCCACGGCCCGATGGGGAGCCATGAGGCTTGCTCCCGGCGAAGGCGGCGGCTATGAAACGTGCTGCCCTCGTCCCCTTCGTCTAGAGGCCCAGGACACCGCCCTCTCACGGCGGCAACACCGGTTCGAATCCGGTAGGGGACGCCATTCCGCGCAGCCTCGACGGAGCGTGGCCGATCGTGCGGGCGCCGTGCCGGCAACCCCGACGATCAATTCCCCAGGGTGATGGATTTGACATCGAGCCGCGCAAAACGGGCGAGCCGCGCAAAACGGGCGAGCCGCGCAAAACCGGCGAGCGCACCGCCGGCGGTCGGTCGGCGCGTCAGGGCCGCGAGCGCAAACCGGGCCGCGGTGTCCGGCGGATGAGCACGATCGGCGCCAGCGCGTTGGCGGTGCTCTTTGGCGAGGCCCGCACCTTTACCCGCTGGCAGCAGCGGCCGGTCCCGCCGGGGCTAATCGAAACCGCTGTGGCGCTCGCCGGGCTTGGCCCGACCAGCGGCAATTGCCAGCCGATGCGGCTGGTGCTGGTGACGAGCGCCGGCAGCAAGGAGCGGCTGCTGCCCTGTGTCTCCTCGGGCAATCTTGAAAAGGTGCGCACTGCACCGGTTACCGCGATCGTCGCCTATGATCGCGAATTCTACGACTTCTTGCCGCGGCTTTATCCGCATGCCGACGCGCGCGGCTGGTTCACCACCGATGCGGCGCTGGCGGCCGAGACCGGGTTCCGCAACAGCTCGCTGCAGGGCGCTTATCTGATCCTGGCGTTGCGCGGACAGGGGCTCGATTGCGGACCGATGTCGGGTTTCGACAATGCCAAGATCGACTCTGCCTTCTTCCCCGATGGGCGGTGGCGCAGCAATTTTCTGCTGAATATCGGCTATGGCGAGCGACCGCATCCGCACTCACGGCTGCCGCGGCTCGATTTTGCCGAGATCGCCCAATGGGCATAAAACACGGCGACAACAGCACCAGCCTCTCGGTGGCGCGATGGCGGCAAGCGGCGGCAAGCGGGTCGGGGTCATCGGCGCGGGCATGGTCGGTGTGTGTGTCGCGAGCTATCTGCAGCGCGATGGCCACAAAGTCTTCATCGTCGAACGGGGCGAGCCGGGACATGGCGCGTCCTTTGGCAATGCCGGGGCGCTCAACGCCTCCTCGGTAACCCCGGTGTCGATGCCGGGGATCGTCTGGAATGTGCCGCGCTGGCTGTTCGACCCGATCGGGCCGCTGTCGCTGCGCTGGCGCTATCTGCCGACGATCGCGCCGTGGCTGATCCGCTTTATCCGCGCCGGGTCTCCAGAACGGGTTCACGCGCAGGCCCGCGCGTTGCGGCCGCTGGTCGGTGCGACCCTCGATGCGCTGATGCCACTGGTGCGCGACGCGGGGGCCGAGGAGCTGGTGCACCGGCGGGGCCACCTTTATGTCTACCGCTCCGCCGACGGCCCGGAAAAGGAGCGGTTCGCGTGGGAATTGCGGCACGAGAACGGGGTCGAGATCGACACCTTCGACGCCGATGAATTGCGCCAGCTCGAACCGGCTTTGTCGCGCGATTACCGCCGCGGGATCCTGGTGCGGGAGAATGGCCACACCTCGAACCCGCTGGCGCTGGTTCAGCGCCTGCTCGATTATTTCCGACGCTGCGGCGGCGAAGTAGTGCAGGCTCGTGCCGACGGGTTCCGGCTCGACGGCCGCCGCCTTACGGCAATCCGCACCGACCAGGGCGAGTTGCCGGCCGATGCCGCAATCATCTGCGCCGGCGCCTGGTCGCGGCCGCTCGCCCGATCGCTCGGCGACCGCATCCCGCTCGAAACCGAGCGTGGCTATCATCTGATGATCCGCGATCCGGAGGTCATGCCGCGTATCCCGGTGGCCGATGCCGACGGCAAGTTCGTCGCCACGCCGATGCAGACCGGGCTGCGCTTTGCCGGCACGGTCGAGCTCGCCGGGCTCGCGGCACCGCCCGATTGGCGGCGGGCTAATATCCTGCTGGAACAGGGCCGCCGCATGCTGCCGGGGCTCGCCGCCGATCATCCGGCCGAGCGCATCTCGATGTGGATGGGACATCGGCCGAGCCTGCCTGATTCATTACCGGCGCTTGGACCCTCGCGGGCGACCCCGGATGTGATCTATGCGTTTGGCCACGGGCATGTCGGCATGACCGCGGCGCCGATGACCGGCAGGGTCGTCGCCGATCTGGTTGCCGACCGCCGGCCTTCGATCGATATCGCGCCGTTCGCCGCGTCCCGCTTTGCCTGATCATCGGCACCATAGGGCGCTTCGCGTTCCGCGCGACTGAAGATTTCCACTGAACCCGGTTGAGCATATGGCTGCACGCGCTCCCACTTTGTGCCATCTCAAAAGGAAAGGAGGGGGAACCTCCCAATCTCTGCATCTGTTCGCCCATCTACGCCGCGCTTCATACTTTGGGGATGAGCGGTGAACCCTCAACGAGCAGAGTCGATATCATGCCTGGTCGGGACCAAACGCAGACATCGAACCGCGGATTTGCCTCGATGGACGAGAAGAAGCAGCGCGAGACCGCCAGCAAGGGCGGCCAGGCCAGCGGCGGGAACTTCAAAAACGATCCCGAGCGCGCCGCCGAAGCCGGCCGCAAGGGCGGACATGATGTTCCGGCCGAGGAGCGGGAACGCGCCTCGAAGGCAGGGCGCAACGGCGGCGAGCACAGCCACGACCGGCGCTAGCGGCTTCAGCAGCGAGGGAGCCCCGTGCTACGCGGGGTTCTTCTACTCGGGAAAGCCCAGAAACGAGCGGTGAAGATCGGAACCAGAGGAGAATGATTATGGCAGATCACGATCAATCCCATGTGCGAGGGACGGTCGGTCAGAGCCATCGCGAACCCCCGACCGGATCGACCGGGGACCGCCCGGATATCGGCAAGCCCGGCGGCACGGTCGGCCGCGACGTTGCCGAGCACAGCAAGACGCGGGATACCGAGCTCGCTGTCGAGGCCGGACGGAAAGGCAATAAGCCGAGCGAGGACGAGACCGGCGGAAAGGGTGGCGAGCACGGTAGCGGTCGCCGCTGAGCAACGAGTGTTTGACAAAAGCGTTGTGCGACCAAGAGGAGAGCCCCCGTGTGGGGCTCTCTTTTTTCGCTTGACCTTGCGCCGATGCAACTGGGCCGATGCGAGGCCAGACGCCCGATCGCGCTACCGCCGCGCGGCCGCGCCGAAATGCCGTGGCCGGGCGGTCGGGTCGGGCGGTCGGGTCGGGTGGCCGGGTCGGGCGGCCGGGTTGGGCGGCGGGGTCGGTCAGTAAGGTTGGCCGTCCTGGTGGACAAAGCGCCGCTCACCGCCCGGCATCAGCGCCCGGCCGATGTCGTCATCGGGATAGATCACGGTGTCACCGGGATTGCGATCGCCGATTTCGAGATAGACGACATCGTGCATCGTGCGGTTCAGCAGATGGTGCGCATCACCCGAGCCGGCCTTGAACCCGGCACACATGCCGGGCCGCAGCATCGCCTCGCCGGCATTGGTCACCAGCACCGGCTCGCCTTCGAGAATATAGATGAACTCGTCCTCGCGCGAATGCGTATGGCGCAGCGCCGAGGCACCACCCGGCGGCAACCGGGTCATATTGACCCCGAAATTGGTCAGACCAAACAGATCACCGAGAGGTCGCCGCACCCGCCCCGCGACCCGCTGGGCGAACGGTTCCGGATAGCCGCGGCCAGGCACCGCCGGCGGCACCGAGCCGGCCTCGATTGCTTGTGGAATGCGCCCCTCTGCCATTTCCGCCTCCGTTCCCTGTCAACCGATCCCCGACCCCCAACCGATCCCCGACCCCCAACCGATCCCCGACCCCAACCGATTGCCGGTCCGGCGCTGGAGCTTCGCCAGATCGTCACACCGCTGCTAACATAACCCGGCCGAGCGCGTACCGGCGAGGTATCGCACGGCGGTCTGCAAAAGCTCGCAAAGGGCGAGGGTGATGAGCCATGTGGTAAGGATCCGCTTTGCCACCCCAGCCGATGCCGATGCCGTGCTGCGGCTGATCCGCGAGCTTGCGGTCTACGAACGGGCTGCCAGTGCTGTCATCGCAACCGAGGCCGATCTGATCCGCCACGGGTTTGCGCCGGAACGCGAGTTTGAGGCGATCCTCGCATTTCTCGACCGGGAGCCGGTCGGAGTGGCGCTGTTCCACAAGCGGTTCTCGACCTGGCTCGGGCAGCCCTGCCTCTATCTCGAAGACCTCTACGTCGCCGAGGCGGCGCGCGGACGGGGAATTGGTCGCCGGCTGATGGCCCGGCTCGCGGCGATCGCGGTCGAGCGCGGCTGGGGCCGGATCGATTTTCAGGTGCTGGACTGGAACCCGGCGCGCGGCTTTTATCGGCGGCTCGGCATGTCCCATCTTGGGGAGTGGCTACGCTACGGCGCCGATGCCGAAGCCCTGCGTCAACTGGCGGCCGAGGACCATGGCTGAAGCTCGGCTATCGCGGCGCGGCACGGCGGCGGTGCCGGCGATTTGCGGCGCGGCGGCGCGGCGCGCTATTCGAACAGCGCGAGATCGATCGCGTCACCCATCCGTGTGTAGCCGAGATCGCTCGGATGCAGGCCGTCGCCGCAATCGTAGCGCGCCAGCATCTGCGTCGGCTGCTCCGGGTCGCGCAGCGCCTGATCGAAATCGGCGACCGCGTCAAACGCACCGCCGCGGCGGATCCAGTCGTTGACTGAGAGGCGCACCTCTTCGCGCTGCGGGTTCCAGGCATTGGCCATATAGGTTTCGTTGCCAAACGGGGTCAGCGTCGCCCCGACGATCCTGATGCCGCGGACATGGGCGCGCACCGCCATCTGCTGCAGCCCAGCGATCATCTGTGCCGCGCTCGGCTCTTCTTCCGGCTTCTTCCAGCGGTTGCGCAGATCATTGGTGCCGAGCATGACGATGACATGGGTGACCCCCGGCTGGGCCAGCACGTCGCGGTCGAAGCGGCGCAACCCGCTGTCGCCGCGGATGTCGTAGAGGATGCGGTTGCCGCCGAGCCCCTCATTCATGACCGCCATCGGCCGGCCGCGAGGGCGCGCCGCGAGCCGCCGGGCGAGCTGGTCGGGCCAGCGGCAGAATGCGTCCATCGTCGAGATGTTGCCGTCGGTCAGCGAGTCGCCGAGAGTGACGATGCCGCCCGCATCGGCATCGGCCAGCACATCGACACCGCAGACAAAAAACCAGTCGCTGGTCAGGCTGGCAATCGGCATCACCGCGGAGGCGCAAAAATCACCCGGCGGCGAGGCATAGCTGGTCTGACGCGCATAGCGCCCGGTGATCTGGAAATCGTTCGGAACCTCGCCCGGCAGATAGAGGCTGACCGCGAGATCGGCCAAGGGCGGCAAATCGAGCGCGACGGGATCGCTGAACAGCACGGCACCGGCGGCAATCATTGCCCTGGGCTCACCACCGAAGGCGAGCCTGCGATCGGACCCTGCGACGATCGCCGCGCCGTTCTGGCGCAATGCGATATGGGCGCCGCCGAGATCGAGCGGCCGGTGGCCATAAGCGTTCGAGATGCGCACCCGCACCTCCTTGCCGCCGAGGCTCGCGCGCATCGTCATGCGCAAGGTCTGGTTGGCGAATGCGCCGGTTTCGGCCGGTGCCGGTGCCATCGTCCAGGTGCCGACCCAATGCGATGTCTGTGGCATGGCGAGCCTCCCCGGCAGCAGTTTCACTGGCTGGGGCGGGAGGATTCGAACCTCCGTATCGCGGAATCAAAATCCGCTGCCTTGCCACTTGGCTACGCCCCAATCTTGCGGAAAGACTAGCGGGAAACCCCCACCCCCGCAACCAACCCCCCCGCAACCACCCCCCCGGCAACCAGCCCGCCCGCCGCGCACCACCAGCCGGGCTCGACGATAGAGAGTGCCGCGCATGCCCGCTCGGCGGCGATGCGATCGGCAAACAGCGCAAAGCAGGTGGCGCCGCTGCCGCTCATCCGGGCGAGGAGCGCACCGGGCAGCCGGGTCAACGCCGTCAGCACCGCGGCAATCTCGGGGACGATGCCGATCGCCGCTTCGGTCAGATCGTTGCGGCAGGTTCGCAAAACCGCGGCGAGGCCGGCTGCGTCCCGCGGCATCGGGGTGAACCGGCCGGCGGCGCCAAACGGCCCGCCCCGCGCGGCGAACACCGCGGCGGTCGGCAACGCTATTCCCGGGTTGGCGAGCACGATCCCGACCGTCGGCAATTCCGGCGCCGGTTCGATCTGCTCACCGCTGCCGCCGACCCAGGCGGGGCGAGCGAAGAGGCAGACCGGTAGGTCGGCGCCGAGCCGTTCGGCGAGCAGTGCCAAGCTGTCCTCGTCGCGCGCGATGCGCCACAAGCGGGTCAGCACCCGCAGTGTCGCCGCGGCATCGCTCGACCCGCCGCCGATCCCGGAAGCGACCGGGAGTGTCTTTTCCAGATGGAGTGCGGCACCGCTAGCGATCCCGGCATGATCGGCGAGCAGACGCGCCGCGCGCAGCACCAGATTGTCGTGCCCGAGCGTGGCAAGCGCGGCTGCCTGCGGGCCGCCGAGGCCGAGCGACAGCGATGCGGCCGGGCTGGCAGCAACCCGGTCGCCGATATCGGTGAAAGCGACGAGGCTGTCGAGAAGGTGATACCCGTCCGGCCGCCGCCCGGTTACATGCAGATAGAGGTTGATCTTGGCCGGGGCGAAGCCCGCTTCGGTCATGATGCCGCGGATCGGTCGCCGTAGCGGCGCGGCTCAGCCACCGCCGGCCCGGCTCGCGGTCGGCAGGCCGCCCGCAAGCTTGGCTTCGATCGGCTTGATATCCTCCTTGTCCGGCTTGAACTGCAGCGCTTGGCGCCACTGATAGCGCGCCTCCACCAGTCGCCCGGTGCGCCAATAGGCGTCGCCCAGATGATCGTTGATCGTCGGGTCTTCCGGCACCAGCTCGACCGCCCGTTCGAGATATTGGACGGCACTGGCGTAGTCGCCGAGCCGGTAGTGCGCCCAGCCCAGGCTGTCGACGATATAGCCGTCCTCCGGCCGCAGCGCCACCGCCTGCTCGATCATCTTCAGCCCCTGCTTGAGCTTTTCGCCGCGATCGATCCACGAATAGCCGAGATAGTTCAGCACCAGCGGCTGATCGGGCTTGAGCTCGAGCGCGTGTTCGAGATCGGCCTCGGCGAGACTCCACTGGCCGGCCCGCTCATAGGCAATGCCGCGGCTGTAATAGAGCGACCAGTGTGGCGGCACGCCGGCCGCCTTCAAGCGCCGGATCGCCTCGCTGTAGGCGCTGGCCGCCTCGGCAAAGCGCTTGTGGCCGCGCAAGAGATCGCCGAGCTGGATCTCGGCCGATGCGCGATGCGGCGCTTTTGCGGCCATTGCTTCGAGCTGGGCCACCGCCTCGTCGGTGCGGTTCAGGGCTTCGAGGTCCGCCGCCATGCGCAGCTGCGCCGACCATGTGTAAGGCGAATTCGCGCTGATGCCGGCGAGCACCGCGAGGCTCTGCTGCGGCTCGTCCTCGGCGCTCAGGATATCCGCCAGAAGCAGGTTGGCGACGGTCAGCTGCGGGCGCAGGGCGAGTGCACAGCGGTCGTAGAGCAGCGCCAGATCGACCGTCTCCGGCCGGTTGACGACGCTTGCTAGATCGAACAGCGCCTCAGCCAGACCGTCCCGCGCGGACCCGATCAGCGGCGCCGGGGTGCCCGAAGGCTTCATCGCCAAGATCGACTCGGCCAATTCGCTGTCCGGGTTTTCCTTGACAAAACGGCGGTAGAGCGCCGCGGCCTGGTCGGGACGACCGTGACGCCGGTAGAAATTGGCCAATGCGTCGGTCAGGCGCCAGTTCAGCTGGCCGGTCGCCGCCAGCGTCTTCTTGTAGTAGTCCTCGGCTTTTGCGGCATTGCCGGCGAAGTCGTAAAGCAGACCCAGCTGGAAATATTTGAGCGGGGCGAAGCCGTCGAACTTGTCGAGATCCTGCAGCGCAGCGTCGGCGCCGGCGAGGTTGCCGACCCCCATCTCGGTCCAGGCCAGCGCCAGCGGCCTCACATAGCGGTGCAGCCCGTCATCCGGCAGCGCCTCGGCGCGGGCCAATGCCCCGGCCATATCGCCGGCCTTGACCCGGTCCACCATCAGCACCAGATCGGCGACCGCATCCGAGCTGTCGAGCTTGAGCTGCTGCATGGCGAGCGGCAGCGCCGCAGCAAAATCGCCGTCATAAGCCTCCATCGAAAAGGTGCGGCTGATCAGTTCGGCGGAGTGCGGATCGGCGCGCAGCGCCGCTTTGTACCACAGGACGGCGGCGGAATAGTCGTGCTCCTCCTCGGCATGGCGGCCCGACAGGTAGGCACCGAACGGCGTGTCGGCCGCGGCTCCCGGCGGGTTGCTGGCCGAAGCGTTGCTGGCCGAAGCGTTGCTGGCCGAAGCGTTGCTGGCTGAAGCGTTGTTGCTGGCCGGCGCGGCGAGGCTCGCCGTGCTCATCGCCGCCACCAGCAGAAAGCCGGCGAGGCGTCCCATCCGGGCAATCTCGATCACCGCCATCCCCTTTCCCCCTTTCCGAGCTGCCGGGTCACATATTCGGGTAGTTCGGGCCGCCGCCGCCTTCCGGCACGACCCAGTCGATGTTCTGCTCCGGATCCTTGATGTCGCAAGTCTTGCAGTGCACGCAGTTCTGCGCGTTGATTTGCAAATAGGGCTCGACCGCATCCGCCGGCTGCACGATCTCATAGACTCCGGCTGGACAATAGCGCTGTTCGGGCGAATCGTAGAGCCGATAGTTGATCGCGATCGCCTTTGCCGGATCGCGCAGCCGCAGATGCGAGGGCTGGTCTTCTTCGTGATTGGTGTTCGAGATGAACACCGAAGACAGCCGGTCGAAGCTGATCACTCCGTCGGGCCGCGGATAGTCGATCGGCCGCGCCACATTCGCCCGCATCAGCTGCTCGTGGTCGGCATGGCGGTGGTGCAGGGTCCATGGTGCCGCACCGCGCAGCACGTAGGTGTCGAAGGCCGAATAGGCGAGACCGGCATAAAGACCCCAGCGGAAGCTCGGCCGGATGTTGCGCGCCCGGTAGAGCTCGTCCCACACCCAGCTCGCTCTGAGGGCCGGCCCGACCTCGGCGGTGCCGTCCCCGGCGAGCCGGCGGAACAGGGTCTCGGCCGCCACCATGCCCGACTTCATCGCCGTGTGGCTCCCTTTGATCTTTGGCACGTTGAGAACACCGGCGGCGCAGCCGATCACCGCCCCACCCGGAAAGTCGAGCCGCGGCAGCGATTGCAGGCCGCCTTCGTTCAGCGCCCGCGCCCCGTAAGCGATGCGCCGCCCGCCCTCGAAAAACGGCCGGATCGACGGGTGCGTCTTGAAGCGCTGAAATTCGGCGAACGGGTTCAGATGGGGGTTCTTGTAGTCGAGCCCGATCACAAAGCCGACCGCGATCTGCCGGTCCTCGAGGTGATAGAGGAACGAGCCGCCATAGGTCGCGGTATCGAGCGGCCAGCCGATCGTGTGCACGACGAGCCCCGGCTGGTGGCGCGCCGGTGCGGCCTCCCACAATTCCTTGATGCCGATCGCATAGGTCTGCGGATCGACGCCATCGCGTAGCTGGAAGCGTTCGAACAACAGCTTTGACAGCGAGCCGCGACAGCCCTCGGCAAACAGGGTTTCCCTCGCGACGAGCTCGACCCCCGGCTGATAGCGCTCGGTCGGTTTGCCGTCTCTGCCGATGCCGAGATCGCCGGTTGCGATCCCGCGCACCCGCCCCGCCGCGTCGTAAAGGATTTCGGCAGCGGCAAAGCCCGGATAGATCTCGACGCCGAGCGCTTCAGCCTGCTGGGCCAGCCAGCGGCACAGATTGCCGAGGCTCACCACGTAGTTGCCGTGATTGTGCATTTGCGGCGGGGTCGGCAGCCGCCAGGCGCGGCGCTGGGTCAGCAGCAGAAAGCGGTCCTCGGTGGCGGGTGTGTCGAGCGGCGCGCCGCGCTCGCGCCAATCGGGGAACAGCTCGGCGAGAGCGCGCGGCTCAAATACCGCGCCCGACAGGATATGGGCGCCGACCTCGGATCCCTTCTCGACGACGACGACGCCCAGTTCGCGCCCCGCCGCGGCGGCAAGCTGCTTCAGACGGATCGCGGCGGCGAGCCCGGACGGGCCGGCCCCGACCACGACCACATCGTATTCCATCCGCTCGCGCGCCAACCGCTCCTCGCTCAATCCGTCCTCCGCCGGCAGTTGCCGCAGGACTATACCGGATTGCGGGAAAATCGAGGGTGCCGATCGGGTGCGCGGCGCCGCTGTGCGGTCGCCTCCGGCGCGATCGCGTCGAGCCGCTATGCGATGGGCGCGCCAGCCGCTATTTTCGTCGTTGTCCGCCATCGACAATGCTGCTGCTGCACCCCTCTTGCTGTGATCCGCGTCATTCGACATCCCGGTCCCCGATCGCACCACCCGCGCGGTGCGGTTCTGGCAATGGGCAATTTCGACGGGCTGCATCGCGGCCACGCGCTGTTGATCGGGCGGGTGTGCGAGCTGGCGCGGGCAAATCGCCGGCCGACCGCGGTGCTGACCTTCGAGCCGCATCCGCGCAGCGTATTCGTGCCCGATGCCGAGCCGTTCCGGCTGACCCCGTTCCGGGTCAAGGAGCGCGAATTGGCCCGGCTCAATGTCGATCTCTTGTTCGTGCAGCATTTCGATCTCGGCTTTGCCGCCAAGAGTGCCGAGGATTTTCTCGCCGAGATCATCGTTGCCGCGATCGGTGCCTCCCACGTCGTGGTCGGCTGGGATTGCACCTTTGGCAAGAGCCGGCGCGGCACCCCGGATTTTCTGCGCGCCGCCGGACCGGCCAACGGCTTTGCCGTGACCGTGATCGAGCCGGTACGCGACGCCCGGGAGACCGTCTACTCCTCGACCCAGATCCGCACCCTGCTGCGCGAGGGCCGCCCGCGCGACGCCGCGGCACTGCTCGGCCGGTTCTGGGAGATCGACGGCCGCGTCGCCAGCGGCGACCGGCGCGGGCGCACGATCGGTTTTCCGACCGCCAACCTCGCGCTCGACGATTATCTGCGGCCGGCCTTTGGTGTCTATGCAGTGCGCGTCAGCGGCGACGGGCCGGACGACCCGTTGCGCGGCCAAACCATCGACGGGGTCGCCAATCTCGGACTGCGCCCGACCGTGGGCGGTCTCGAGCCGCGGCTCGAAGCGCATCTGTTCGGCACCGACGCCGATCTTTACGGCCGCCATCTGCGGGTGGCGCTTGTTGATTTCATCCGCCCCGAGCAGAAATTTGCGGGGCTCGATGCGCTGAAGGCACAGATCGCGGCCGACGCCGCCCGCGCCCGTGCAATCCTGCGCGAAGCTCCGCTCGCGCCGTAGCGCTGCGATCCGCGCGGCCGGCTGGGCGATACCGACACGGGGTGGCAAGCAACGCCTCGAATTTGCCGGCGGCGGCTGCTATATCTCGGCCATGGTCTGGCATGGGTCTCCGCCGTGGTCTGGCATGGCGCCTCGATGACGCGAATTAGCAGCCCGGTCCTCTGCTGAGGATCGGGAACGCGCTGCGCTGTTTTCGCCTTTCTTTTCGGGGTTCGCGATGCCGACGGATTATCGTGCGACCGTCTTTCTGCCCAAGACCGGGTTTCCGATGCGCGGCGATCTGCCAAAGCGCGAGCCGGCGATCCTCGCCCGCTGGGGGGAGATCGATCTCTACCGGCGGCTGCGCGAGACGGCAGCCGGGCGCGAGAAATTTGTGCTGCATGACGGCCCGCCCTACGCCAATGGTCATCTGCATATCGGCCACGCGCTGAACAAGATCCTGAAGGACGTCGTCAACCGCTCGCAGCAGATGCTGGGGCGGGATGCGCCCTATGTGCCGGGCTGGGACTGCCATGGGCTGCCGATCGAGTGGATGATCGAGGAGCAGTATCGGGCAAAGGGACAAACCAAGGACAGCGTCCCGGCTGAGCAGTTCCGCCGCGAATGCCGTGCCTTTGCCGCCCACTGGATCGACGTGCAGAGAGCGGAGTTCGAGCGGCTCGGCGTTGTCGGCGACTGGCAGCATCCCTATACGACGATGGCCTTTGCGGCCGAGGCGCAGATCGTGCGCGAGCTTGGCAAGTTTCTCGTCAATGGCGGGCTCTATCGCGGCGCCAAGCCGGTCCTTTGGTCGGTCGTCGAGCAGACGGCGTTGGCCGAGGCCGAGGTCGAATATCACGACCACCGATCGACAACGGTCTGGGTGCGCTTTCCGATCCGGCGCACCGGTCTGCCGGAGCTGGTCGAGGCGGCGGCGCTGATCTGGACGACGACACCGTGGACACTGCCCGGCAATCGCGCAATCGCCTTTCATCCTGCACTCGATTACGCGGCACTCGAGGTCGAGCGGGTGGCGGAGGGCAGCCGCGCGCGACCGGGCGAAACCCTGCTGGTCGCCGTGTCCCTGGCCGGCGAGGTGGCAGCGAAGGCCGGGATCGAGGCCTATTCGCTCGGCCAGCGGTTTGCGGGGTCGGCGCTCGCCGGAACCGTGGCGGGACATCCGCTGTCGGGCCGCGGCTACGAATTCGACGTGCCGTTGCTGGCCGCCGGGTTTGTCGAGGCTGACCAGGGCAGCGGGCTCGTTCACATCGCGCCGAATGCCGGCACCGACGACTGGGAGCTCGGCCAGGCAAACCGGCTGCCGGTGATCGACACGGTCGGACCCGACGGGCTCTATCTGCCAAATGTGCCGCTGTTTGCCGGCCGCGCGGTCTATCGCCCGGACGGCAGCGCCGGTGACGCCAACGAAGCGGTCATCGCCGCGGTCGATGCGGCCGGCGGTCTGTTGGCGCGCGGCACGCTCATTCACTCCTACCCGCATTCCTGGCGGTCGAAGGCGCCGCTGATTTTCCGCAACACGCCGCAATGGTTCATCAGCATGGCGGCGAACGGTCTGCGGCAGAAGGCGCTGGCGGCGATCGCCGAAACCCGCTGGATCCCGCCGCAGGGCCGCACCCGGATCGAGACCATGGTCGCCTCTCGGCCCGATTGGTGCGTGTCGCGACAGCGCGCCTGGGGTGTGCCGATCGCGGTGTTCACGCACCGCGACACCGGCGAGCCGCTGCGCGACCCGGCCGTTGTCGAGCGCGTCGCCGCGGCGGTCGAGTGCGGCGGCTCCGATGTCTGGTTCAGCGCCGACCCATCGGAGTTTCTCGGCAACGCTTATGATCCGGCGGAATGGGAAAAGGTCACCGATATCGTCGAGGTGTGGTTCGATTCGGGCTCGACCCACGCGTTTGTTCTCGAACAGCGGCCTGAGCTGCGCTGGCCGGCCTCGCTCTACCTCGAAGGCTCGGACCAGCATCGTGGCTGGTTCAACTCCTCGCTGCTGGAAGCCTGCGGCACCCGCGGCCGCGCTCCTTACGATGCGGTGCTGACCCACGGCTTCGTGCTCGACGAGGACGGGCGCAAGATGTCGAAATCGCTCGGCAATGTCGTCGCTCCGCAGGATGTCATGCAAGAGAGTGGCGCCGACATCCTGCGCCTGTGGGTGGTCGGGTCCGACTATTCCGAGGATTTGCGCATCGGCCCCGAGATCCTCAAGCATCAGAGCGATGTCTACCGCCGGCTGCGCAACACGCTGCGCTATCTGTTGGGCGCGCTCGACGGCTTTACCGCCGCGGAGGCGGCCGGCATCGAGGCGATGCCCGAACTCGAGCGCTGGGTATTGCACCGCCTCGCCGAGCTCGATGCGCTGGTCCGGCGGGCGGTCGAGGCGTTCGACTTTCACCTCATGTTCACCGCTCTCCATAGTTTCTGTGCGGTTGATTTGTCGGCGTTTTATTTCGACGTCCGCAAGGACCGCCTCTATTGCGACGCGCCGGAGGACATGCGGCGGCGCGCGGCGCGCACCGTGCTCGATCTCACCTTCGAGCGGCTGGTGCGCTGGCTCGCGCCGATCCTGTGCTTTACCGCCGAGGAAGCCTGGCTCGCCCGGCATGGGGATCCGGTAGAGCATGGCGATCCGGTAGAGCATGGCGACCGGGTGGAGCAGAGTGTGCACCTCGAATTGTTCGCGACGACGCCGCTCCAGTGGCTCGACCCGGCGCTGGCCGAGAAATGGGAGCTGCTGCGCCAGCTGCGCCGGGTCGCGACCGGGGCCCTCGAACGAGAGCGCGCAACCAAGCGAATCGGATCGAGCCTGCAGGCCGCGATCGACCTTTATGTTCCCGAGTCGCTCCAGGCGGTGCTCGGCGATGTCGATCTCGCCGAACTGTGCATCACCTCGGCCGTCCGGCTGCACCGCGGGCCGCCGCCCGAGGGCGCATTCACGCTGCCCGATGCCGCCCTGGGGATCGGCGCCGCGGTCGTGCCGGCCGACGGTACGCGCTGCGAGCGCTGCTGGCGGGTATTGCCCGAGGTCGGCGAGGTGCACAGCCATCCCGATCTGTGCGGCCGCTGCGCCACGGTTGTCGGCACCCGCGCTGCGGCGGAGGGCACGCCAGCGGGGGGCACGCCAGCGGCGGCGAGCGCGGAGTGATGCCGGCCCGCGGGCTCGGTATCGCCGCGGTCGTCGCGATCCTCGATCAACTCAGCAAGGCTGCGATCCTGCGACATTTCGTCGGCACCGGGTTCGACGGCGAGCCGGTCACCTCGTTTTTCAACCTGGTCCTCGTCTACAATCGCGGCGTCAGTTTTGGCCTGTTCAATACCGCGACAGGGCATCGCGCGGTCATCGACGCGCTGATGTTTTCGCTGGCGGCCGCGCTGATCGTCGCCGCGCTGATCTGGTGGCTGAGCCGGGTTTCGAGCCAGATTCTGGCGGTGGCCATCGGGCTGGTCATCGGTGGGGCCGCAGGCAATGTCGTCGACAGAATTCGCCTGGGTGCGGTCGTCGATTTTCTCGACTTCCATATAGGAACATGGCATTGGCCGGCGTTCAACCTCGCCGATAGTGCAATCTGCATCGGTGTCGCGGCAATGTTGCTCGATGGCTTGCTTCTGCATCGCGACGTGCGGTAAATAGCGCCCGGGAGGGACTATTGCCATGATCGGGCATCGGCAAGTGCGAAAGGCTATCCTCGGTGCCGTTCCGTTTTGCGTGATCTCTATCGCCAGTGCGTCGTTGCTTTCCGGTTGCAGCGACTGGAAGCAAGTGATCGGCATGGATGAGCCGATGCCCGACGAATTCGCGGTCGAATCACGCGCGCCTCTGATCGTGCCACCGGATTTCAATCTGCGCCCGCCCGAGCCCGGGGCGCCGCGGCCGCAGGAGAAGACCGCCGAGCAGCAGGCTCAGCAGCTGATCGATCAGGCCGGGCCCGGCCAGGCGGGGAAGGAAAACGCCGATTTCCGCCTGCACGCCTCGCCCAACGGGTTGCCGAGCCTCAACCCGCAGACGCCGGACCAGGCCGCGACGGTCGGGTCGCAGAGCCTGTCGAGCAAGCTGTTGAGCTATGGCGGCACCGGCAATGCCGGGGCGACCGTTGACAAGCGCACCACGACGCCGCTGAAGGGCGTCTATTGATCCACTCCGCATTGTTGGCCGCGGCAGGGTGGAGTACTGCCCGCCGGTCGCTGCGCAAGGGCCCGTGAGCGAATGGCATTCCGAGATCGCCGATGACCCTGTTCGACCTTTCCGGCCGCGTCGCGGTCGTCACCGGCGGCAATGGCGGGATCGGGTTCGGCATGGCACGCGGGCTCGCCGCTGCCGGCGCCAAGATGGTCGTGGCGGCACGCGATCCAGAGAAATCCGCGGCGGCGGTGGCCGAGTTGGAAGGCATCGGGGCCGAGAGCAGCTTTATCGCGGTCGATATCGCCGACGAGGCCTCCTGCCGCGCGATGGTCGCGGCGGCTCTCGATCGCTTCGGCCGGCTCGACATCCTCGTCAACAACGCCGGCCGCTCGATCCGCAAGCCGGCCGAGACCTACTCCGCCGCCGAATGGCAGGCGGTCCTCGATCTTAATCTGACAGGCGCCTTTATCTGCGCGCAGGCCGCCTATCCGGCGATGCGGCGGGCCGGCGGCGGCAAGATCATCAATATTGGCTCGATGTTTGCCATTTTCGGCGCCGCCTATGCGGTGCCTTACGCTGCGAGCAAGGGCGGGCTCTTGCAGATGACCAAATCGCTGGCCGCGGCCTGGGCGCCCGACAACATCCAGGTCAACGCCGTGCTGCCCGGCTGGATCGACACCGCGCTGACTCGCGATGCGCGGCGTGAGGTCGCCGGGCTCGACGAGCGGGTCTTGGCGCGCACCCCGGCCGGGCGCTGGGGCGTCCCCGACGACCTCGCCGGAATCGCCGTGTTTTTGGCGTCTTCCGCCTCCGATTTCGTCACCGGCGCTGCGATCCCGGTCGATGGCGGCTTTGCCGCCTCCGGCTGATCAACCCTGGTTTCGGCGCCAGCGTGCCCGGTCACGGACGCAGCAGCATCCGGCCGAGATCGCGTCCGCCAAACAGGTGCACGTGGAAATGCGGCACCTCCTGGTGCCCGTCCGCGCCGCTGTTGGCGATGATGCGATGGCCGGTCTCGGCCACACCCTGCTCGGCGGCGATCCGTCCCAATGCGCGAAACATCGCCGATTGCTCGACCGCCGAGGCATTGGCGGCGAAATCGTCGAGCGAGACATAGGCGCTTTTGGGAATGACCAGGATATGGGTCGGAGCCAGCGGGTTGATGTCGCGGAAGGCGAGGACATGCTCGTCTTCGTAGACCTTGCTGCAGGGCAGCTCGCCGCGCAGGATGCGGGCGAAGACATTGTTGCGATCGTAGGCCATCGCCGCTCCACTCAGGTCGTGCGCTTTGATCGCGCGCGTTTTTCCTCGATCCCGGAGACGCCTTCGCGCCGCGTCAATTCGGCCGCGACATCGGCGGGAGAGACCCCGGTATCGGCCCACAGCAGCAGAAGGTGATAGAGCAGGTCGGCGCTTTCCCCGACGAGCTTTGGCGCATCGCCGCGGATCCCCTCGATGACCGCTTCAACCGCCTCCTCGCCGAGCTTTTGCGCGATCTTGGTGCGCCCGCGCGCGAACAGGCGAGCCGTGTAGGAATTATGCGGGTCGGCGCCGCGGCGCGATCCGATCACCTGCCACAGCCGGTCGAGCGCGGGACCCAGCTCCTCAGCCATCGTCAGCTCCGCACCGGGATGCCGCATTCGGCGAGCCGGCGCTTGGCGTCGCCGATGCGGAACGTGCCGAAATGAAAGATCGACGCGGCGAGCACCGCGGTTGCGTGGCCATCGCGAATCCCCTCGACCAGATGGTCGAGGGTGCCGACACCACCCGAGGCGATGACCGGCACTCGCACCGCATCGGCGACAGCGCGGGTCAAGGCGATATCGAACCCGGATTTGGTGCCGTCGCGATCCATCGAGGTCAGCAGAATCTCGCCGGCGCCGTAACGGGTGAGCCGCATTGCCCATTCGATCGCATCGATCCCGGTCGGCCGCCGCCCGCCATGAGTGAAAATCTCCCAATGGCCGGACCGGACCCGCTTTGCGTCGATCGCCGTGACGATGCATTGGCTGCCGAATTTTTCAGACGCCTCGCGCACGAATTCGGGCCGGGCGACGGCCGCAGTATTGATCGACACCTTATCGGCACCGGAGAGCAGCAGGCGACGGATATCCTCGAGCGTGCGCACCCCACCGCCGACCGTCAGCGGCATAAAGCACTGCTCGGCGGTGCGGCCGACCACATCGTAAAGCGTGTCGCGGCCCTCATGGCTGGCGGTGATGTCGAGAAAGCACAGTTCGTCGGCGCCCTCGCGGTCGTAGAACCGGGCCTGGGCCACCGGATCACCGGCATCGACCAGACCGACAAAATTGACGCCCTTGACGACGCGGCCACCCGCGACGTCGAGACAGGGAATGACCCGCATCTTCAGCATGCCGCACTCCCATCGACGAGGCGCAGCGCCTTCACCGAGTCGATGCGACCGTCATAGAGCGCGCGCCCGCAGATGATCCCGGCGATGCCGTCCCCCTCATGCGCCTTCAGCGCGGCGATGTCGGCGAGCGAGGCGACACCACCCGAGGCAATGACCGGGATCCGGACCTGCCGCGCCAGCGCGGCGGTCGCCTCGGCATCGACGCCGCCGAGCGCGCCGTCGCGAGCGATGTCGGTGTGGATGATCGCCGCGACCCCGCAATCCTCGAAGCGGCGGGCCAATTCGACGACACCGGTCTCGCTCTCCTCGGTCCAGCCAGCGACCGCGACCCGGCCGCCGCGCGCATCGATGCCGACGGCGATCCGGCCGGGATAATCGGCGGCAGCCCGCCGGACCAGCTCCGGATCGCGCAATGCCGCGGTGCCGAGCACAATGCGGTCGATGCCGAGCCCGAGCCAGCGGTCGATCGCCGCATGGTCGCGGACGCCGCCGCCGAGCTGGATCTGGAGACCAACGGCGCCGCGGATCGCCACGACCGCATTGCCATTCACCGAATGTCCAGCGAAGGCGCCGTTCAGATCGACGACGTGCAACCAACCGAACCCGGCAGCGGCGAAGCGACGTGCCTGTCCCGCCGGATCGTCGTTGAACACAGTGGCGCTCGCCATCTCGCCGCGGACGAGGCGCACACACGCACCATCCTTGAGGTCGATCGCCGGGTAGAGGATCACGGCAATGCCGCAGCGCCGTCGAACAGCTTATAGTAGTAATGGCCGGGCACGATGCGGCCATCGACCCGGGCATAGACCGGGTGGGTTCCCCAGCGCTGATAGCCAAGGCTTTCGTACAGCCTGATCGCCGCCTTCTGGGTGTCCCGCAGATCAAGATTGAGCACCGCGAGCCCCAGCTCGCTGGCCAGCCGTTCGATCTCCAGCACGATACCGCGGCCGAGACCGTGACCACGCGCCCAGGGTGCGACAAAAGCGCTGGTCAACGTTCCGGCGAATGCCTGCGCCTCGTTGTTGCGTGGCGAGCGGTTCAGCTGGGCCGAGCCGGCGACGACGCCGTCGAGCCGACCGACGACGAGCCGGCGCTCCGGCACCATGAGCACGCCCTTCCAATAATTCTCCAGAACCTGGCGCGGCGGCGGCTTGAGCCAGCCGAACCCGCCGCCCTCGGTGATCGCGCTCTCGGTCGCATCGCACAAATCGTCGAGATCGTTGCCCGAATAGCGGGTCATCCGCTCAACCGAGACCGCCGCAGTGAGCACGGATCCGCCGCTCACGGGCGCCACCGCAAAAAATTGCCGATCAGCTGCAATCCTGTCTTCTGGCTTTTTTCCGGATGGAACTGGGTTCCGGCGAGATTGTCCCGGCCCACCACCGCGGCGAGCGGCCCGCCGTAATCGACGGTAGCAAGGAGATCGTCGCGATCGGTCGGCCGCAGGTGATAGCTGTGCACAAAATAAGCATTGGATGTCGCATCGAGCCCGGTCAGCAGCGGGTGCGAGACACACGATTGCAGCTCGTTCCATCCCATATGCGGGATCTTCAGCCGCGGGTCGGATGGTGTGAGGGCGACGACCTCACCGCCGATCCAGCCCAATCCCTCGACGGTCTCGAATTCCCGGCCGCATTGCGCCATCAGCTGCATGCCCACGCAGATGCCGAGAAATGGCCGCCCTCGCACGATGACCGCCTCGCGCAGCGCTTCTTCGAGGCCGGGCACAGCGGCCAGCCCGCGCCGGCAATCGGCAAAGGCGCCAACCCCGGGCAGGACGATGCGGTCCGCCGCGGCAACGGCCTCGGGCTCGGCGGTCACCCGGATGCCGGCGGCAATGCCACTCTCTGCGGCGGCGCGCTCAAAGGCTTTTGCTGCGGAACGCAGATTGCCCGAGCCGTAATCGACGATCGCGAGAAACATCACAAGCTGCCGCCGAGCACGCCCTTGGTCGAGGGAACCGCCCCCTGTCGCCGCGGGTCGATCTCGACCGCCTGGCGCAAGGCGCGGGCGAGGCCCTTGTAGCAGGATTCGACGATATGGTGATTGTTCTCGCCATAAATGTTTTCGACGTGCAGCGTCACCCCTGCCGATTGGGCAAAAGCCTGAAACCATTCCTTGAACAGCTCGGTATCCATCTCGCCGAGCTTTGGCCGGGTGAACGCCACTTTCCACACGAGATAGGGGCGGTTCGACGCGTCGAGGCTGACCCGCGTCAAGGTCTCGTCCATCGGGATCACGGCATGGCCGTAGCGGGCGATCCCGGCGCGCGATCCGAGTGCCTTCGACACCGCTTCGCCGACGACATAGCCCGTATCCTCGGTGGTGTGATGGAAGTCGATATGCAGATCGCCCTTCGCGTGCAATTCGAGATCGATCAGGCTGTGCCTGGCGAGCTGCTCGAGCATGTGATCGAGAAAGCCGATCCCGGTCGATATGTCAGCGGTGCCGCTGCCGTCGAGATCGACCCGGCCGGTGATCTCGGTCTCCCTGGTGTTGCGTTCGACGCTCGCCACTCGCACGCCGCTCTCCTTTATCGCTCTCGTCTGGCGACGCCGCTTTTCTAGCGATTTCGCCGCAGTGCTGCCACCATCACGGTCTTGGCGGGCGCCGCTTTCGATCGTCTCGGCGACACGGACCAACGGTCACAGCATCGCCGAAATGCGCTCTTCCCGGCCGCCAATCCGCGCTTCGCGCGATCCAAGACGGGTCTCGATGCCGCCGAGCCTCGCCTCCCACGCGACGGAGACCGCCGCGGAAGCGGCACCGATGATACTCCAGCCGACGCTCGAACGACAGGAGGCTCGCCCTGCGTGAGCTTGATCACGGATCGCCGGGGCCTACATGTCAGTTTCCGGCTCCGGCAAGGCATCCCCCCGCAGCGACGCATGGAACGATCGGGTGACATGATCTGGCACGGCACGACGATCCTCTGCGTGCGCAAGGGCGCCGAGGTCGTGGTAGCCGGCGACGGCCAAGTCACAATGGGCCAGACCGTTGTCAAATCGAATGCCCGCAAGCTGCGCCGTCTCGGCGGCGGGTCGGTTGTGGCCGGGTTTGCCGGAGCGACGGCCGATGCAATCACCCTGTTCGAACGGCTCGAAGCCAAGCTCGAGCAGTATGCCGGGCAATTGTCGAGGGCCTGTGTCGAGCTCGCCAAGGATTGGCGCACCGACCGCTATCTGCGCCGGCTCGAAGCGATGATGGCGGTGGCCGACAGGCACGTGTCGCTGATCCTGTCCGGCACCGGCGACGTGCTCGAACCGGAGGACGGGCTGATCGGCATCGGCTCGGGCGGCGGCTATGCGCTCGCCGCGGCGCGCGCACTAATTGGCATCGACTCGTTCGGCTCCGAAGAGATCGCCCGCCGGGCGATGGCCATCGCCGCGGGCATCTGCATCTATACTAACGACAAGATCACCATCGAAAAACTCGAGTGCTGACCTCCGATGCCCGCTTTCAGCCCGCGCGAAATCGTCTCCGAGCTCGACCGCTTTATCATCGGGCAGCACGACGCCAAGCGCGCCGTGGCGATCGCGCTCAGGAACCGTTGGCGGCGCCAGCAGCTTCCGCCGGAGCTGCGCGAGGAGGTCTTGCCCAAGAATATCCTGATGATCGGACCCACCGGGTGCGGCAAGACCGAGATCGCGCGCCGTCTCGCTCGCCTTGCCCAGGCTCCGTTTGTCAAGATCGAGGCGACCAAGTTTACCGAGGTCGGCTATGTCGGCCGCGATGTCGAGCAGATCGTGCGCGACCTCGTAGAGATCGCGATCACAATGACCCGCGAGCGGTTGCGCAAGGAGGTCGAGCCCAAGGCCGAGATCGCCGCCGAGGACCGGGTGCTCGATGCGCTGGTCGGCGGCTCCGCCAGCGCCGACACGCGGCAGAAATTCAGAAAGCAGCTGCGCGAGGGTGCCCTCGACCAGCGCGAGATTGAGGTCACCATTCAGGAGAGCGCTGCAGCGAGCCTGCCGACTTTCGAAATCCCCGGCATGCCGGGTGCGCAGATGGGCATGCTCAACCTCGGCGACATTTTCGGCAAGGCGTTCGGCACGCGGGCCAAGCCCAAGCGGATGACGGTCGGGGACAGCCACCGGGTGCTGATCGCCGAGGAGAGCGACAAGCTTCTCGACCAGGATATGGTGGTGCGCGAGGCGGTGGCGGCGGTCGAGCAGAACGGCATCGTCTTTATCGACGAGATCGACAAGATCTGCGGGCGCGGTGAGCGCCCCGGCAGCGGCTATGGCGGCGGGCCCGATGTCAGCCGCGAGGGTGTGCAGCGCGACCTGTTGCCGCTGATCGAGGGCACTACGGTCGCGACCAAGCATGGTGCCGTCAAGACCGACCACGTATTGTTTATCGCCTCGGGCGCCTTCCATCAGGCAAAGCCGTCCGACCTGCTGCCCGAATTGCAGGGAAGGCTGCCGATCCGGGTCGAGCTGAAAGCGCTCGACCGCAGCGATTTGCGCCGCATCCTGACCGAGCCCGAGGCGAGCCTGATCAAGCAATACAAGGCGTTGCTCGCGACCGAAGGGGTCAGCCTCGAGTTTGACGAGGACGCGATCGACGAGCTCGCATTGCTGGCCGAGGAGATCAACAGCGCGGTCGAGAACATCGGCGCGCGCCGCCTGCACACGATCCTCGAGCGGCTCCTCGAAGAGATCAGCTTTACCGCCTCGGACCGCCCCGAAGGGACCGAGGTGCGGATCGACCGCGCCTACGTCCGCGACCAGGTCGGCGCCTTGGCGCAAAACGCCGATCTGTCAAAATTCATCCTCTAGTCCAGCTGACGCGTGCGTGCGTCGCCAACTGCGCGACGTGGTGCTGTTTGTCACGCACGTCGCGCGCGATCCGCCATTCTCGCGGCTCGATCTGGGCTCATGTCGCGACCACATCGAACGCGCAAAAGATCGCCGCCAACGCGTTGTTGACCCAGATGCCGATCGGCCCGAGCCGGGTTTCGACACGCGCGGCACCGGTGACGACGGCGATCATGCGAGGTCGATCAGCGCAATGCCGAGCTCGGGCCGCTTTCTGCGGCGAAGATGCGCCGGCGCCTCGACCAGGGTCACTTCCAATGTCGGCCGCACGACACCCTCGAGCAGATGGCCGCCGCGGGTCGTGCCGTCGGCGAGGCCGAGCACGACGTGCAGATGCAATGATGGTTTACCGTCGTCGCCGGTGGCGATGTCTCCGATCGCGCTCAGCACCTCGCATTGCTGCGCGACCGGGATCTCCCGATAGCGCTTTGCGGCGACATCGAACCACCCGACTGTGGCCTTGGCAAAGGCGCCGAGCGCCGTCAGTGAGGCGCCGGTCAAGCGCTCGCTCTCGGCAAAGCGGGTGATCGTCGAAAACGCTTCATCAGGCGGGTCGAGGACCAGCACGTAGGTACGCACACCAGCGCTTTCGGCGACGAGCTTCGATTTCATCGGGCGACTCCGCGAGAGGTCATCCGCTCAACGACCACCGCTCGGCCGTGGTTCCGGCCGCCTGCGCTCCGACGGAGCCTGTCGCGGTAAACGGCAGCGGGCACAGGCGGGGACCGCCCGGCCTCAATTGTCATTTACGGCATGTCGCCGGCCGTCCGCAGAAAGCTCAGAGCTCGCCGCGGTCGGCGAGTGCGCGGATGCGGTCGGCGGTACGCAAGGCGATCGCCTGGATTGTCAATGACGGGTTGACGCCGCCGACAGTCGGAAACACCGAACCGTCGCAAATCCACAAATTGCGCACATCCCAGCTTCGGCAGTCGGCGTTGACAACGCTGGTGCGCGGGTCGTCGCCCATGCGCGCGGTGCCGTTCAGATGGCAGGTGTCGTCGATCTCGTCCCACAATTCGTGCGCGCCGCCGGCGGCCAGGCAGTCGCGCATCGACCCCATCGCGTGGCGGATCAGCCGCCTGTCGTTGTCGCCCCAGGAAAACGTCACACGTGGGATCTTGAGGCCCAGCTCGTCCGTCTCCTCGGCGAGCGTCACCCGGTTGCGCTCGTCGGGCATCACCTCGCCGACGATCTTGACCCCGACCTGATGGTTGTACTTTTCCATCTCGTCACGCAGGGCCTGGCCCCACAGCCCGCGCGCGCCAGCGACGAGACCAGCCCAGGCGACCGGCAGTGGTCCCTGGCTCATATAGCAGTAGCCGCCGAAGAAATCCTTGCCTGTGTCGGTGTAGTTCCAGTGCTCAGTGAGGCTCAGCGACGGAGGGCCCTTGTACCACCGCACCTCCTCGTCCATCGTGCCGTAGACCGCCTGGTTCGCCTGCACCATCAGGTTATGGCCGACGAGGCCGGACGAGCTGTTGCCGAGCCCGTCCGGGTGGCGCCGGTCAGCCGAGTTCAACAGCAGCCGCGGCGTCTCGATTGCATAACCGGCGATGACGACGTTGCGCGCGCGCTGGAACCGCCATTTGCCTTCGCGGCAATAATGCACGCCGGTCGCAAGGCCGGTTTTCGGGTCGGTCTCGACCCGGCCGACCATCGCCAGGTCGCGGATCTCCGCGCCGGCGGCAACCGCCCGAGGAATCCAGGTGATCAGGGCGCTCTGCTTTGCATTGGTCGAGCAGCCGGAAACGCAGAACCCGCGATAGACGCAAGGCGGTGATAGTCCACGCGGTGCCGAGACCGTGGCCAGCGGCGTCGGCGCCCAGCCGATCCCGAGCGCCTCGGCGCCGCGCGCCAGCACCAGCGCGGGGGCGTTCAATTCGTGCGGACGATAGGGGTAGCGCGGGCGGTGCGGCCCCCAGGGATAGCGCACCGGCCCCGAAATCTTCAGCGCCTGCTCGACCGCGGTGTAATAGCGCCACATCTCGCGCCAGTCGATCGGCCAGTCGGCGCCGTAGCCGAGCCGGGTGCGCGCCTTGAACCAGTCCGGCCGGAAGCGCAGCGACACCATCGCGAAATGCACGGTGCTGCCACCGACCGCACGGCCGCTGTTGTTGGCGCCCAGCACCAGCGGGTCGGCGCCGTCGCAAATCCGCTCGCCGGTCCAATAGAGCTTCTGCTGGTGTGTCTCGTCGGAGGCGAAATCCTCGAGCGGGCGCCACCAGGGTCCGGCATCGAAGCCGACCACCGAGAACCCGGTTTCGGCCAGGCGACACGCCAACGTGCCGCCGCCGGCGCCGGTGCCGACGATCGCGAAATCGACCGGCTCGTCGTCGCGGTGCTCGCGCATCGGGACCCAGCCGCCGACGCGGAACGGGTCGGGCGCGCGTCCGCCGACGCCGCGCGGTGCTGCTTGCGGATCAACCGATGCGGGCATTGTCACGGTATGCTTCGGCCTCCTGGCCCGGTGTGGCTTCCGCCGCTTCCCAAGGGTCGCGGCGGTCGAGCTGCATGCGCACATAGCCGCGCGGGCTCGCCGGGCCGCCGAAGCCGATCTCGTTCCATGCGGTCGGATGGCCGTAATAGGCGCTGACGATGTCGAACAGCAGCCGCTTGGTAAAGAACACCGCGGGCGGCATCTCGCCCCATGCCTCGCGCGCGACTTCGCCGATCTGCACCGCGCGCAGCAGCGCGTCCTGCTCGGTGGCGTCGAGCGCCGCGAACGCGACACCGTGGATGCGCCGCGCCTCGGCGTCGATACCGCCAAGACCCTGCCGCCATGCCTCGCGCAGCGGCGGCAGACGGTGATCGCGGTAGCCATCGCCGCGGTTCGCGGACAGCTTGTCGTCGATCATCGCGGCGAGCGGAACCAGCGGGTGGTCGGGCGCCTGCGGCACGATGCGCTGGCAGACCGCGTCGAGCGTCCGCCACTCTTCGGGCGCGAAAAAGCGCGGCTCGCGCGGCAGCGACAGGCGCTCATCGATGACCTGCCGGGTCTTTTCATTCCACGACGGGGAATGCCGTTTGGCGCGCACGTCGTAGCCGGGAAAGCGGCCGTTCATCGTTGGCGCTCGATCAGCTTGAGCGCGGCGAGCCCGGCGAGCGCCAGCGCGGTGAAGGCCGGCGGCGCCGGCAAGGGTGGGCCGTTCAACAGGTTCTGCGACCAGTTACGCCAGCCGCCCATGTTGCGCTGGATGCCGTAGGCATGAAACCCGGCGCCGATCAGCCCGATTGCGGTCAGCAGCCGCATCGACCAGCGCGCCGGGCTGATCCAGCATGGCGCCAGCGACGCTGCGGCCAAGAGGCCGGCGGCGACCGGCGGTACCGTCACCGGCACGATCATCGCCGGGTTGTGGTAGGCGCCGCGGAAATGCATCAGCGCAGCCTCGCCGGTGGTGCCGACGAGCCCAAGCGTGACCAGCCGGGCGATCAGGAGGCCGGTCCGGGTTCCGCAGATCGTGGTGCCACCGCGCCGCAGCCGCTCGGCGAGGCCGCCGAGCATCCCCGACAGCGACAATGCCGCGGGTGCCCCGAGCGGAGCGGCGTAGAACAGGTTGAGCCAGCTCCACCCGCCCGGCCGTTTCAACACGTTGTAGCAATGAAAGCCGGTGCCGGCGATACCGGTGATCAGCGCCAGCGCATGGCTGAAATCGCGCGTTACGCTGGGCTGTTGCCGGTCAGCGGCACCATGCAGGCTCGCGCCGAGCGTCTGCGCCGCGACACCGAGCGGCAACGCCATGATCGGGTTATGGAACGACCCGCGGTAATGCTCGGTGGCACTATCGGCGAGTGCCGCGGCGGCGAGCAGCGCGCCGGCGCGGTCGAGGCCGCGTGCCGCGCTGGTGCCGGGCGGACCATCGAGCGACGGCCGGGAAAGCGATTTCCGCAGCGCGCTTTCGAGCGCCGCCGCCGCGGCCACGACGGCAAACGATGTCACCGCGAGACCGATAAAGGATCGTGGCTTGGCCATCGCCTCACCGCACCCGGAAGCGCTCGGCGTCGCGGGCCTTGAACACGAGCCCGAAACCGGGCCGTGACAAATCGGGGGCGATCACACCGGCCCGTGGCACGGGCGCGCCGTCGAACGGCAGGTGCTCGATGCGCACATGGTCGTGAAACCATTCGAGATGGCGCAGCCGTTTTGCGGCGCAGGCGGCATGAAGATGTAGCGACGGCGCGCAATGCCCCGACAGGTCGATGTGGCGCGTCTCGCACAGCGCCGCCGCGGCGAGAAACCCGGTAATCCCGCCGCAGCGCGTCACGTCGGCCTGCAGGACATCGACCGCGGGCAAGGCGAGGAGGCGATGGAAATCGTCGAGTGTGTAGCCGTATTCGCCGGCCGCGATATCCATGCCCTCCGGAGCGCGCGCCCGCATCAGCGCCAGCCCGTCGACGTCGTCGGAGCTCACCGGCTCCTCGAACCAGGTGACACGGTCCGCGGCAATCCGCTTGGCGAGCGCCAGCGCCTGCCGCGCCGAGAACGCGCCGTTGGCATCGACGAACAGCCCGGCATCGCCAACCGCACGACGTGCCGCGGCGACCCGCTCAGGATCGCGCGCCGGCTCGGTGCCAATCTTCATCTTGACCCAGCGGCAACCGTCATTTTCGACCCAGCTGGCAAGCTGGTCGCACAGCCGCGCATCGGTATAAGAGGTAAACCCGCCGCTGCCGTAGATCGGCACCGTCTCGCGGCAACGCCCGAGCAAGGCGGCGACCGAAACTCCGAGCAGCTTGGCCTTCAAGTCCCACAGTGCCGCATCGAGCGCCGAGATCGCGGTCGCGACCAGGCCGGAGCGGCCGAGATTGCGGACGACACGCCACAGCGCGGTGTTTGCCGCCGGGATGTCGAACACCGGCCGGCCGGCGATCGCCTCGGCGAGCTTGCCCTCGATCAGCCGGGTGATCGAGGCATCGGCATAGGTGTAGCCGAGCCCGGTCTTGCCGCCGGCCTCGATCTCGACCACCACCAGCACAGTGCGGTCCCATTCGAGCGTGCCGTCGGCCTCGGGCGCATCGGTCGGGATTTCGTAGGCCGCCGCCGCGACCCGGCCGATCGGCGCTTCGTGCGTCCTCATTTGTCCGATCTCCCGGGCAATACCGATGCGAGCACCTGGCGGGCGGTGCCGGCGATCACCCCGCCCTCGCGCGGATCACCCTTGAGCAGCGTCTCCGAAAACGCCTTTGCCTGCTTCAGCGTGATGTGCGGCGGCAGCGGCGGCACCTCGGGGTCGGTCTTGAACTCGACGACCACTGGCCGGTCGGCGGCGAGCGCCTCCTCCCAGGCCGGGCCGACCCGGTCGGGATTGTCGACGAAGATGCCCTTGAGCCCGATCAGCTCGGCAAATTTGTGATAGGGCACGTTCGGGATTTTCTGCGAGGCATCAAATTTCGGGTCGCCCTCCATGACCCGCTGCTCCCAGGTGACCTGGTTCAGATCCTCGTTGTTGAAGACGCCGCAAATCCAGCGCGGGCTCGACCATTTGCGCCAGTATTTGGCGACCGTGATCAGCTCGGCCATATTGTTCATCTGCATGGCACCATCGCCGACGAGCGCGATGACCGGGCGGTCGGGGTGGGCGAACTTGGCAGCGATCGCATAGGGCACCGCAGCACCCATCGAGGCGAGCCCGCCCGACAACGAGCACATCATGCCGCGGCGCATTTTGAGATCGCGCGCGTACCAGTTGGCGCATGATCCGGAATCGCTGGTGACGATCACGCGCTCGGGCAGGCGCGGCGACAATTCCCAGGTGACGCGCTGCGGGTTGACTGGATGCGCCGGCTGCATCGCCCGCTCCTCCAGTGTCTTCCACCACTCTCTCGTCCACCCTTCGATCTTCTTGCGCCAGGCATGGTCGCTGCGCTCGTGCAACAGCGGCAGCATTGCGCGCAAGGTCTCGGCCGCGTCGCCGACCAGGTTGACCTCCATCGGATAGCGCAGGCTCAGCATCTCGGGCGCGATATCGATCTGCACCCCGCGGGCCTGACCCTCCTTGGGGAGGAACTCGGAATAGGGAAAGCCCGATCCGATCATCAGGAGCGTGTCGCAATCGTTCATCAGGTCCCAGCTCGGCTTGGTGCCGAGGAGGCCGATCGAGCCGGTTACCCAAGGGAGATCGTCGGGCAGCGCGGCCTTGCCGAGCAGCGCCTTGGCGACGCCGGCGCCAAGCCGGCTGGCGACCGCAATGACCTCGTCGGTGGCATGAAGGGCGCCCGCGCCAACCAGGATGGCGACCCGCTTACCGGCATTCAGCACATCCGCGGCCTGATGCAAGTCGGCGTCATACGGCACCACTTTTGGCGCCTTGTAGCCGATCCCCGAATGCAGCGTGCCGTGAGCGCGCGGTGGCTCTTCGTAGTCGAGCTCCTGCAGATCATTTGGCAAAATCATCGCCGTTACGCGATGCTGGGCGACCGCGATGCGCACAGCGCGGTCGGTCAGGTGGCGCACCTGGCCTGGCAAGGTCGCAGTTTGGACGAAGGCGCCAGCCACGTCCTTGAACATCGCCGGCAGGTCCACCTCCTGCTGATAATGTCCGCCGATCGCCATGCGCGCTTGCTGGCCGGTGATCGCCAGCACCGGCATGTGATCGAGCCGCGCATCGTAGAGCCCGGTCACGAGGTGCGCTGCGCCGGGCCCCGAGGTGGCAATGCACACGCCCAGCTCACCGGTGAACTTGGCGTGGGCCGAGGCCATGAACGCCGCCATCTCTTCGTGACGCACCTGCACGAACTCGATCTTTCCTTCAGCGCGCTGCAAGGCGCCAAAGACGCCGTTGATGCCGTCGCCGGGGTACCCGTAAATCCGCCGCACTCCCCACTCGTGCAGCCGCTCGATAAGAAAGTCGCCGACGGTCTGGGCCATTTTCTCCAGTCCTTGCGCGGGGGGTTGCTGCCCCCTCGAACACCCATCATCGCAAGCGGTTCCGGAGTGCCCGGTGGCGGAACCGGCGGGCGCATCTCTCGTTTGGCAGGGCGGATGCTGCTTCACGTCACCTGGCCCACGATCCTGCTCCGCCTCGTGCTGACGGCGCTGGCCGGGGCCGCGATCGGCTTCAATCGCGGCGAGGAGGATCGCCCGGTCGGTTTGCGGACGACGATGCTGGTAGCGCTCGCCGCCGCGATTGCCATGATCCAGGCCAACCTGCTGTTGCCCACGGTCGGCAAGGCGACCGGCTCGTTCGTCGTGCTCGACCTGATGCGGTTGCCGCTCGGCATCCTGTCGGGGATGGGCTTTATCGGCGCCGGAGCGATTGTCCGGCGCCACGACCTGGTGCTGGGCGTCACCACCGCGGCAACGCTGTGGTACGTCACGGTCATGGGGCTGTGCTTTGGCGGAGGTCAGCTCCGTCTAGGCCTTGCCGCCTTGATCCTGGGCTTGCTTGTGCTGTGGGGCTTGAAGCGGGTTGAGCGCCACATTGGGCATGAATTCCGCGCGGAATTGAGCGTCACCTTCGCAGCGGCAAGCGCCGCCGACGAAGCGGTGCTGGGGCGTATCGCCGCAGCCGGGTTTGCCGTCCATCATCGTGCGATCTCGCTCGACGAGCAGGGCATGGTCTGCACGCTGCAGTGCGAATTGCGCTGGAAGACGGTGCGGCCCGGCGAACCGCCGGTCGGGCTGCTGCGCGAGCTCGGGAATTGTCCGGGTCTGCTCAATCTCCAATGGCAGCCGACTGGTCGACAGTAATTTGGACGCGTCCGGAATTTGCACCCGTCCGGAACCATCTGGAACGCCTTGAGCTCTGGCAAGGACATGCCCGCAAGAGTGTTGCTCTACGGCGAGGACGCGAATTTTCAGGGCGGCTCGTTCGCCATGATGATCGTGCCGGAGGCGGCGAACATGCCGCCGACACCATGGCAGACCGAGATTTTGGCGTTGGAGATTTGCGCGGGGGCGGTGCCGCGCATTTGCCGCACGCTCTCCTGCAATGCGTACATGCCGTACATGCCGGAATGCATGTAGGAGAGGCCGCCGCCGTTGGTGTTCAGCGGCAATTTGGCACCGGGGGCGGTGTTGCGATCGGCGATGAAGGCGCCAGCCTCGCCGCGCCCGACAAACCCCAGATCCTCGAGGCCGTAGATCGGCAGGTGCGCGAAAGCGTCGTAGATCATCAGATGATCGACATCGCTGTGGGTGATGCCGGCTTCGGCAAAGGCCTTGGCGCCCGATACGCGGAACGCGCGCGACGAGGTGAAATCCGCCATTTGGCTGACCATCGGCGTCTCGACGGATTCACCGGTGCCGAGGAGGTAGACCGGCTTTTGCGGGAAATCCCTGGCACGCTCGGCCGAAACCAATATCAGCGCACCACCGCCATCGGTCACCAGACAGCACTGCAACAGGCGGAACGGGTAGGCGATCATCCGCGAATTGAGCACGTCATCGACCGTGATCGGCGCCTTGAAGGTGGCGCGCGGGTTTTTCGCCGCCCATTCGCGCTGCACGACCGAGACCATCGCCAGGGTCTCGTCCCTGAGCCCGTAGGTCTTCATGTAGCGCAGCACCGGCACGGTGAACAAAGAGGGCGGCCCCATCGGGCCATAGGGCTGCTCGAACTGGCCGGCGAGGCTGGTCGGTGCGACGACATTGCGGGTGCGCCCGACCCCCGAGCGGCCGCTTTCGCCATGGGTGATCAGCACCGTGTCGCACAGCCCCGCGGCGATCGCCGCCGCGGCATGGCGGGTGTGGATCATGAACGAGCAGCCACCGACCGCGGTGCCGTCGACCCATTTCGGCGTCAGGCCGAGATAGTGCGCCACGGTCACCGGCGTCTCGCCGGCGGTGGCGATGCCGTCGATGTCGGACGGCTTCAATCCGGCATCGGCCATCGCGTTCAATGCCGCATCGGCGTGCAGCTGGATTTGCGACATGTCGGGAATGATTCCGAGCTTTGTGGTCTCGGCGGCACCGACGATGGCGATCGATTTTGGCTGCATCGCATTTACCTCGCGGCCGGCCGGAACAGCGGCAGGGTGATGTCGACGTCGAGCTTTTCGAAGACGACCTCGAGGGGCATGTCGAGCTGCAACGCCTCGGGCGTCTGCAGGCAGCCGATGATGTTGGTCATCATGCGCGGGCCCTCATCCAATTCGACGACGGCGATTGAATAGGGCGGGGTGAAGCCAGGCACCGGCCGGTGGTGGATCACATAGCTGAAGAGCCGGCCCTTGCCCGAGGCACGAAACACCGCGACCTCGCGTGAGGCGCAGGCGGGGCAGAACGGTCGCGGCGGAAAATAGGGTTTGCCGCAGGCGTTGCAGCGCTGCAGCCGCAATTCACCGGCCCGCGTGCCTTCCCAGAAATGCTGCGTCTCCGGCGTCGGCACCGGCCGCGCGCGTCGTCCCTCGGACATCCCCCATCTCCATCTGGCGATCCCGATCGAGACTTTGACGCCTGCCGCGATTTCGGGCAAACGGAACCTCGGAAAATTCGCGGAGGGCGACATGGCGACGGGACCCGGCACGATCACGCCGCGGGAATTGCGCGGCAGGCTGCACGATGGCGGCGAAATCGCGATTGTCGATGCGCGCGAGGAGGGCAGCTTTTACGAGCGGCACCTCTTGATGGCGTCGTGCCTGCCGCTCAGCCGGTTGGAGCTAGTCGCGCCCACGCTGCTGCCGCGACGTTCGGCGCCGGTCGTTGTGTGCGATGATGACGGCCTCGCGGGCGGCCTCGCCGAGCGTGCCGCCGCGCGGCTGATCGAAGGTGGCTGGAACGATGTCTCGGTGCTGCGGGGCGGGGTCGCAGCCTGGACCCAAGCCGGCCTTCCCGCCTACAGCGGCGTCCATGTGCCAAGCAAGGCCTTTGCCGAGGTCGTCGAGCACGAGATGAAGACGCCGTGGATCGATGTCGAGGAACTGGCGCGGCGCCGACAGACGGGCGAGAAGCTCGCGATTTTCGACAGCCGCTCCTACGAGGAATACCATTCGAACAGCATTCCCGGCGCGATCAGTGTTCCGGGTGCCGAGCTTGTCTATCGGTTTGAGGAGCTGGTGCCGTCGCCCGAAACCTTTGTCGTCGTCAATTGCGGCGGGCGGACGCGCAGCATCATCGGCGCCCAGTCCTTGATCGACGCCGGCGTGCCGAACCGGGTCGTGTCGTTGAAGGACGGCACAATGGCCTGGCATCTCGCCGGCCTCGATGTGGTTGCCGGCGCGACCGGGCGGGCGCCGGAAGTCTCGGCCGAGGGGATTGCCGCGGCCCGGCAGCGTGCGGCAGCGGTCGCACAGCGCTATGGCGTGCCGTTGATCGACCGCGCCGGGCTCGCCCGCTGGCAGCAGGAGGCCGCCCGGCGCACCCTCTATCTGATCGATGTGCGCGACCCGGCCGAGTACCGCGCCGGCCACCTGCCGGGTTCGCAGATGGCGCCCGGCGGGCAATTGGTGCAGGAGACCGATAGCTGGCTCGCGGTGTGGGGCGCGCGGGTCGTGCTGATCGATGATAACGGGGTGCGGGCGCGGATGACCGCGTCGTGGCTGCGGCGCATGGGCTGGGACGCGGTGGTGCTTGATGGCGGGCTCGCCGGCGCGGCGCTCGAAACCGGAATTCCGGCAGCCGATATCAATAGCTTCCCGCTCGCCGGGCCCGAGCCGGCGATGGTGACGCCCGCCGCGCTATGCGCCGAAACGACGGCGGTCGTCGTTGACCTGGCGCAGAGCCGGCACCACCGCCAGGGCCATATTCCCGGCGCCTGGTTCGCGATCCGCGCCCGGCTGGGCTCGGCCGTCGCCAGACTTCCCGCTGTGGGCGATCTGGTGCTGACCAGCGAGGATGGTCTTGTCGCCCGCTATGCTGCGGCCGAGATGGCGGCCCGGGCCGGCCGGCGGGTCCGTGCGCTGGCCGGCGGGACCGCGGCGTGGAAAGCCGCCGGCTTGCCGCTCGAAACCGGCATGGATCGGGCCGCCGACGAGCCCGATGACGTCGCATTGTCGGCACGCGACCGCCCGGCCGAGCGCGAGCGCTACATGCGTGAATACCTCGCCTGGGAGGTCGAGCTCGTCAACCAGATCGCCCGCGACGCCGACTGCCGCTTCCGGCTCGCCGCAGCGGCGGGGTGACGCACCGGCGGGGTGACGCACCGGCGGGGTGACGCAGCGGCGGGGTGACGCAGCGGCGGGGTGACGCACCGGTCGGCTGGCGCGGTTTAGCCGCGACGACGGCTGCGACCGCCGAGGTCGATCGTGGTCAATGATTTCGGGATGGAGCAGGAACATGCGTTTAACGAATCTGACCCTCGGTGTCGTCGCGCTGGCATTGGGAGGTGCGGCGACCGCTCATGCGCAGCAGCCCACCCAACCTTCCGGACAGGTCTACGCGGTCACCTATTTCGAGGTGTCGCCATCGGCCGCCGGCGAGACCGCCGCGCTCGCGCGCCAATATGCCGCAGTGAGCCGCAAGGAACCGGGCAATGCCGGCTTCGATGCACTCGAGGAAATTGCCCGGCCGGGCCGGTTCGCAACGCTGGAGGCGTGGCAGGACAAATCGGCTGCGGACGCGCATGCCGCCGCCGCAAAGACGTTCGAGGCCAAGCTGCAAGCGGAGCTTATCAGCCCGTTCGATGTGCGGCTGTCGAGCGGGCTGTCGATCGCCGCCCCAAAGGCGCAACCGGGCGCGGACGCGGTTTATGTGTTGACTCATGTCGATGTCGTGCCCGCCGGCAAGGACGAGACGCAGCAATTGGCTGAGGCATTGGCCGCGGCAGCGCGCGCCGAGCCCGGCAATCTGTGGTTCGATGTGCTGCAGCAGGCAAACCGTCCGAATCACTTCACGCTGGTCGAGGGATGGCGCAACCGCGACGCATTCGCCACGCATATCGACACGCCCTCGACCCGCCAATTCCGCAACAAGCTGACGCCGTTGCAAGGGGCGCTCTATGACGAGCGGCTCTACCGGGCGGTGCGCTAGTGGTCCGATCGAAACGCTTGCTTCCCCAGTGTTTCGTGAATCGGATCACAAAATCAGAACGTTGGTGGTGCGATTGAGCCAGCGGATGGGGACCATCCGTGCCATCGCACCACTAGGAGGCGAGGCCATGACCCGACTGAGCGACCTGCCGCCGGACCAGGCGCAACGCCTGGCCCAGCTCGAATGCCCCGATTTCACGACGCGCCCCTGGGTGACGGGGGCCGCGCTGGCGCAGCGCCGCGTCGCGATCGTCTCCTCCGCGGGTCTTGTCGTGCGCGGCGAAGACCCGTTTCGCGGCCGCGACCCCGACTACCGGGTGCTCCCGTCGAGCACAAAAGCCGGCGATCTTCTGTGCAGCCACATCTCGATCAATTTCGACCGCACCGGCTTCCAGGAGGATTGGAACATCGTCTTCCCGCTCGATCGCCTGCGGGAAATGATGGGAGAGGGGGTGATCGGATCGGTCGCGGAACGCCACTACTCGTTCATGGGCGCTACCGACCCGGTGCAGATGGAGCCATACGCCCGCGAACTCGCCGCCCGGCTCAGGGCGGATGCCGTCGACGCCGCGCTGCTTTCCCCGGTTTGACCGCTCTGCACGCGCGCCGTGAGCGCGCTGGGGCATTATCTCGAGGAGGAAGGCATCGCCACGGTGGCGATAGCACTGGTCCGACCGCAAGCCGAAAATACAAAGCCGCCGCGCGCGCTATGGGTGCCGTTCGAGCTGGGCCGGCCGTTCGGTCCGCCGGGTGACCCCGCCCTTCAGAAGCGAGTGATCGCTGCGGCCCTGGGGCTGCTCGGCCACGATCGAGGACCGGTCGTCATCACCGATTTTGCTGAGGACGATCCGCGGACGCAGCCCGATCCGGGTTGGCGTACGCCACTCACGTCTCCGCCCGTGAGAGCCGCTTCGGTGCAGGCGCTCGCCTCGGGGCTCGAAGCGGAAGTTGCACTGTTGAGCGAGGCCCATCGGCAATGGATCGCGAGGCGCGGTCGCAGCACCCTTGGCCTCAGCGGTCTGGTGATCGAGGACTGCGCCGCTTATGTCGCCGACTGGCTGCGTGGCAAGGCGCCGCCGAGCCCGCGCACCGGGTTCTCGGCGCCGCTCGTGCTGCGCTTCGCGGTCGATGATCTGAAGGCGTACTGCCTGGAAGCGGCGGGTGCCGGAGCGGCAAAGCCGTCGAGCCGCCAGCTCGGCGACTGGTTCTGGCACGAGACGGTGACCGGCGCCGCGCTCTACCGCCTGCGCGAACTTCTGCTGGGTCAGGAAGACGAGCGGCTGCGGCTCATCGTCAGCAACTTTATCGTCCCGGCGGCGCGGCTGCGCCAGGGATGAGCCGCAGCCCGGCGGCATCACCAATCACATCCGCGCCGGGCTGTCCGCGTCTACGCGCCGTACCCGGTGGGATGTGGGTTGCCCCCCGGGCCGCACCGCTTCAGTCGCCCGAGACGACGCAGCTGGCGGGATCGACCGGTGTCGCGATGTTGGTGAAGCTGTCGCCGGCCAATTGTATCGCAATGCAATCGGGATCGTAGATTCCGGTTGCCGGCTCCGGTCCGATACTTGTGAAGCTATTGTCGGACACCAGCAGGCTGTTCTGGCTGTACAGCAGGCCTTCCTCGCCATACGCGACCATCTTGTAGTTCTGCGAGGCGGCACCCTGGGTGATCAAATTCCCGGTAATTGTGGCGATCCCGCCATTGGGAATGTCGATCGCAAAGCTCGTCGATCCGGCGCGGCAGCCGATGGTGGAATCGGCCTCTCCGTCGTAAAGCTGGCTGTCGGAAACGCTCGTCATCATCGCCCGGCTCTTGATATCGTGCCCGATCAGCTGGCCGCAAAACACGCTGCTGGTTACGGTCAGACTGCCCGCCTGGTTCACGTACAAGCCGTGCTGAAAGTAACCGATGTTCGGGTTGCCGTTGTTCTTAAAGGTGGAGTTGATGATCGAGATCGACTGCGCCGGGTTGTCGCCGGTCAGGATGCCCTCCTGATTGCCGACGAATGTGCTGTTCTCCACGACGAGCCTGGCCGGTGTGCTCGGGTTCTGATCGCGGATACCGGCACCGTTGCCACCCAGATAATTTTGGATTTCGGCGCCTTCGAAGGTCAACCCGTTCACCGTCAGATCAGCGGTCGAGAGAATGATCCCCTTCTCATTGGGCAGCGCCTCGGTTGCCTTGAGGATGACCGACCGGCCGGCTTTGGCTGGATCGACCTCGATTGTCATCGGCCGAGTAACCGCCGGAAAATCGTTGATATAGGTGCCCGGGGCAACCTCGATGACATAATAAGTCGCCAGATTGGTGTCTTGTTCGGCAGCGAAGACCGCAGCAGAGACGGTCTGGTACGGCGCTTTTGGCCCGACCTTCAGCACGCTGTCGGCCTCGGCACGCGCTGCGCAAGCGCCCGCGGCCAGAACCCCTATAACCAGAACCCTCAACAACGGATCGGATCGCAGGCGCATCACTTCTCCCCCCAGATGCCACGGTGGGGGCGAAGCGTCACCAATCGGCAACCACAGGGTCAACCAACTAAAATGGGTCACAACCTAAAGGATCAACCTCTTGGCGAACCATCCGGATCCGGAATACGCATCTGATTCAATGGGGTAGGTCGCGTCCAGCGCGGTCTGCGTGGCGCGCGGGGCAGCAATCGGGTGCGGCGATCGTCCGGTGTTTGACGCCGGATTTCCGCACAAGCGCCAGCGCCCGGCCGGGCTGCGCCCACGAGCTCTGACGGTTTCTCGGGGTCAGAGGCTCCAATAATTGATATGCGCCGGCACTTGGCTCCGGGCGATCGCCGATTTGATATCGACCAGGACCCCGCCTGGCACCAGGCTCGCGAACATCCAGTCCCATCCCTCCTGCGCCAGCACCCGGTGCGGGACCGCGAGGATCAGGCCGTCGAGCGCCGCGAGACGATCGAGCCCGACCAGCTCGATCGCGTATTCGCGTTTCGCCTCCGCCGCGTCGGCGAGCGGGTCGGCAACGCTGGCGGCAATACCGAATTCGCGCAACTCGGCGATGATGTCGGGCACCCGGCTGTTGCGCAGATCGGGCACATCTTGCTTGAATGTGACGCCGAGAATGCCGATCCGCGCACCTTTGACCGGACGCCCCGCGGCGATCAGGAGCTTGACCAGGCGCTGCGCGACAAAGCTGCCCATGCCGTCATTGATCCGCCGGCCCGACAGGATCACCTCAGGGTAGTACCCGGCGGCTTCGGCGCGGGCGGTCAGATAATACGGGTCGACCCCGATGCAGTGGCCGCCGACCAGCCCCGGCGTGAACGGCAGAAAATTCCATTTGGTGCCCGCCGCCGCCAATACCTCGCGGGTCGAAATGCCGAGCCGGTCGAAGATGATTGCGAGCTCGTTCATCAGCGCGATGTTGAGGTCGCGCTGGGTGTTCTCGATGACCTTTGCCGCTTCGGCGACCTCGATCGACGAGGCGCGATGCAGCCCGGCTTTGACGATCCGGCCGTAAACCAGGGCGACCCGGTCGAGCGTCTCTTCGTCCTCGCCCGCGACGATCTTGACGATGGTTTCGAGCCGGTGCTGCCGGTCCCCGGGATTGATCCGTTCCGGCGAATAGCCGAGCTTGAATTCCTTGGTCTGCACCAGCCCCGAGGATTTGGCGAGCAGCGGGCCACAAATTTGGCGGGTCAGACCGGGATAGACCGTGGACTCGAACACGACGACCGCACCCGCCCGCAGCCGTGGCCCGATCAGCGCGCAAGCCGCGCTCAGCGGACCCAGATCGGGGCGCCGCTCGGCGTCGATCGGGGTCGGCACCGTGACAATCAGAAAGCTCGCTTCGGCCAACCGGTCGGCATCGTCGGTCAGACGCAGCCGGGTCGCCCGCAATGCCGCCTGCGGGACCTCTCCGGTCACGTCGCGGGCCTCGCGCAGCGCCGCGATCCGGTGCGGAGAGATATCAAAGCCGATCACCGGATCGAACTGCTTTGCCAGCGCCAGCGCCACCGGCAGTCCGACATAGCCGAGACCGACGACGGCAAACCCCCGCTCCATCAAAGCCTCCATCGCGCAATCCGCGGCCCCGTGTCCGGCACCCGGCGGTCAGCATGGTTCCCCGGCGGCCGGGCTGCGCCGAGCCGCTGTTGTATAGACGAGCCTGTGGCGTTGGTACGCGCGAATGATTAACACTTGGCGATAAGCAAGCGGCCGGGGGTGGCTCGATCGGTCGCTCCCGTCCACTGCGCCGAGCACAGCAATCGCCCGTCCACTGCGCCGAGCACGGCAATCGCCGCTGTCGGCACGCAGCGCACTCCACAGGATTCTGGCAAAACCGGCGCGGATGATTACGTTGTGCCCGTTCGCCGTCCGCCGGACGGCGCCGCGGAGAAGCTCGTGATCGACAGCGCGCGTCTCGGCCTGCCGGAATTCACTGCCGGCCAGGTATGGCTGGTCGGCGCCGGACCGGGCGATCCCGGGCTGTTGTCGGCATTAGCGCTGCACGCGCTGTCGCATGCGGACAGCATTGTCTATGACGCGCTGGTCGATCGGCGCATCCTCGATCTCGCGCGGTCTGGCGCCTCTCTCGATTTTGCCGGCAAGCGAGGCGGGCGGCCATCGCCGACCCAGCCGGACATATCTGCCCGGCTGATCCGGCTGGCCCGAGCCGGTCATCGTGTGCTGCGCCTCAAAGGCGGTGACCCTTGCGTCTTTGGCCGGGGCGCCGAGGAGGCGCTGAGCCTCGCTGCCGCCGGAATCCCGTTCCGCATCGTCCCGGGCATCACCGCCGGCATCGGCGGCCTCGCCTATGCCGGCATCCCGGTCACCCATCGCGAGATCAACTCCGCCGTCACCTTCGTCACCGGTCACAGCAGCAGCGGAGTGGTGCCCGACGGGCTCGATTGGGACGCGGTTGCCCGCGGCTCCCCGGTCCTCGTCATCTATATGGCGCTTCGGCACCTGCCGCAGATCGTCGAGCGGCTGTTGGCCGCGGGCCGACGGCGCGAAGAGCCCGCCGCGGTGGTGAGCAGGGCGACCACCCCGGCGCAGCGGGTCGTGGTGTCGCAGCTGAGCGAGATCACCACCGCTGCGGTCGGGCTCGAAACCCCGGCAATCGTCGTTATCGGCGAGGTCGTGCGACTGCGTGACAGCCTTGCTTGGATCGGCGCGGGTGATTGCGGGGCGCCGCATCCGACACCGCCCGGTCGCCGGCAGCGGGGCTAGCGGGCCGGGATGGGGCGCACCGGGTCGATCGGTTTGCGCAAGGTGCCGCGGGCCTGTCCTCGTGCCGCACCTGGCGGCGCGGATCATGCGCGATCCGCGACCCTCGCCCGCGATCGGATGGGCTTGAATTACCTGATAACGACGCCTCAACTCTGTGCCGTAGCTCGGGCGCAACTGCGGCGCCGTGACCCACTGACATGGAACGGTCGTGTTGTCGAATTCCCTCGTTGTCCCGAGCCGGCGCCAGGCATCGGTCCTGCATCCGCGGTCGCCATGATTGTCTGCCGCTGCAGTGGCTGACATCCTGGAGTTTCTGCGGCAGCCGCCCCAGGCGGCGGTGCTAATCGCGCGGGCCGAGCGGCAGACCGGGCTCACCGATTTTGGCGATTTCGCGTTTGAGCGCCCGCTCGGTCGCCTGCTCGACGCCTGCCGCGAGGAGGCCGATCTGAGCTTTTTTGGCGCCGCAGCGCTGCGCTGGGATACGGTGCGTTTTCTATCGAACCTGCTGCGGCTGCGCGCGGAGGAAAAACGGGCCCCAGAAATCGTCGATCAGCAAATCGAACGACCGCTGATGATTGCCGGTCTGCCGCGCTCCGGCACGACCTTTCTGCACGGACTGCTGGCCGAGGATCCGGCGAACCTGGTGCCGCGGGTCTGGCAGCCGATCCATCCCTATCCGCGGGGTCGCGCCGGCGCCGGGCGCGACCGCCGGCCGCAGCAGGTCGCACGGCAGCTGCGGCTGTTCCGGCTCTTGGCGCCTCAGTTCCGCCACCTGCATCCAATCGATGCCCACTCGCCGCAGGAATGTTCGGAGATCACCGCACATCTGTTCACCAGTCTGCGGTTTGATACGACCTATCGGATTCCGAGCTACCGGAACTGGCTCGATCAGACCGGGCATCTCGACGCCTATCTGTTTCATAAGCGCTTTCTGCAGCATCTGCAGCGGCAGGCGGGGCGGGCGGGGCGGTGGGTGCTCAAATGCCCCGACCACATTTTTGCTCTGCCGGCGCTCCGTTCGGTTTACCCCGACGCCGATCTGGTGTTCGTCCACCGAGATCCGGTGGCCGTGCTGGCATCCGTGGCGCGGCTGACGGAGGTGTTGCGCCGGCCGTTCACCCGTCACGTCGACCGCCTCACGATCGGCCGGGAAGATAGCGAGCGTTGGCTTGAAGCGGCCGGGCTGATGGTCGCCGCCGCCACCCAGAACGGGTTCGCGCGGCCGATCGTCCATATTCATTATAAGCAGCTGGTCAGTGATCCGGCCGGTACCGTTGCCGCACTCTATCGGCATTTCGGGCGCAGGCTGGACGCCGAAGCCGCGTCGCGCATCGGACGGCGAGTGGCGGCGAGCCCGAATGGCGGCTATGGCCGCCGCCGCGCCCGGCTCGAGGATTATGGGCTCGATCCGGCGCGCGAGCATGAACGCTACGCGGGCTACATGGCTGCGTTCGGAATTTCGCCCGAACCCGGCAGGACATCTGCCCGCGAAACCCGCGCGGCGCGGTTGGCCGGCGTGGCGTAGCCCGTCAAGGCCGCCCGTCAAGGCCGGGGCTGGGTGTCGCGCTTGCCTCCCGGCACGGCATGGGCGCCGCGCCGCGCCCGCGAAGCGGGTGCTGCAGCCAGTAGCGCCGGGATGAACACGAGACTTGCCACCAGGGTGCAGCCGAGGCTGATCAGCAGCAGCCGGCCCATGCTCGCGGTGCCGGGATGGTAGGATAGCGCCAGCGAGCCGAACGCCGTCCCGGTGGTCAGCGCCGAGAACAGGATCGCGCGCGCGGTCGGCGAACTCAGCACCTCGCTTCGCCCGGCCCGCCAGTTCATGACGAAATAGATGTTGAACGAGACCCCGACACCGAGCAGCAGCGGCAGCGCGATGATATTGGCGTAATTGAGCGGCAGCGGCAGCAAGGCCATGACGATCACCGTCATCAGCGCCGACAGCAAGAGCGGCGCCAGCACCAGCGCCACGTCGAGCGGGTGCCGTAGCGCCACAAACAGGATCACGGCGATGGCACCCAGCGCCGCGATCGCCGCGGTGCGGAACGAGCCGACGATGGTGGCGCTCGTCGCCTCGATGGTGACCGCCGGACCGCCGGCATCGGGGGCGACCGCGGTCACGGCGGCCACGAATTTGGCGAGCCCTCGGCTGCTGCGAGCGGGGGCGGCCGGCACCACCTGCACCCTGGCCTGGCCGTCGGGCAGCACCCAGTCACGGGCGAGCGCCGGCGGAATGCTTCCGAGGCTGACCGGTCGCGCGCCAAGCGCTGTGCGCAGCTCGTCGAGCTGCATCGGCAGAAACCGGGTCAAGGCCCAATTGGCGGCGAGCACGACCTGGTCGGGGGCTGCCGCCAGCCGGTGGAGGTCTTCGGCGATTGCGGCCAGCAGCGGATCGGCGGGCGGCTTGCCGGCCGGTGCGATCGCCTGCGCGGCTTCGCCCGCGGCGCGGCGGATGTCCTCGGCGCTGGGCGGAGCGGCCGGCTGATAGGGCGTCAATGTCGGACCCAGCAGCAGGGCGGCGTCGGCGATTTGCGCCAGCTTTTGTTTCTGATTGCTGGGAACCAGGGAATTGATCGACAGCACGTCCGAGACTACCGGCAGCTGTTGCAAGCGGTTTGCGAGCGCTGCCGCGGCTGCGGCATCGGGTGTCAAGATGTCGATCGTGAACGGGTTGGTCACCGGCGAATTCATCAGATCGGCGAGAGTTTTCATCGCCTCGGTGTTCGGGTTCTTGGTGTGCAGCGGGTTCGAGTCAAAGCTCAGCCGCGGGATCAGCGCGACACCGAGCGCCGCCAGGATCGCGAACGCCGCCAGCACCGGCCGGCGCCGCCGGCGCAGCAAATGATCGAGCGGTGCGGCCCAGCGGAAGCCGATCTCACCGGTTTCGCCATGTGGCCGAAACAGCGCGATCGCCGCCGGCAGGAAGGTGACGGTGCACAGGAATGCGATCAGCATGCCGACCCCGGCGATCAGCCCGAGCTCGGCGACGCCGCGGAAATCGGTCGGCACGAAAGCGAGAAATCCTGCCGATGTCGCCGCGGCGGCAACCAGGATCTGCCCGCCGACCCGCTGGCCGGTCCGGTCGACGGCCGCGGCTGGATCGGGGTTCTGCCACCGCATCGCGCGATAGCGCACGCAGAACTGGATCGCGAAATCAACGGCGATGCCGACAAACAGAATTCCGAAGCCGACCGAGACAAGGTTCAGCGTGCCCACTGCCGCGGCGGCGAACAGCAGGGTCAGCAGTAGACCGAGACCGAGGGTCAAGAGGATCGGGACGATCAGCCGCCAGCTGCGCACCGCCAGGAATAGCCATAAGGAGATCAGCACGATGCTGCCGGCGAGACCGAGCACGGCGCCATGCGCGACACTGGCGAACTCCTCGTCGGATAGCGCCACATTGCCGGTGATGCGGACCCGCGCATCGCCCGACCGGACGAATTCGAGCTGGTTCGCCGCCTTGCGCAGCGCCGCGGTCGCCGCACCTCCAGGCTCGATCGTGGCGTGATCGAGCTTGGCCTGCGCCAGCACGAACTTGAAGCGACCGCCGAGATCGGCGACCCCGCCGCCGAGCAGGCGGGTCCAGGACAAAGGCTGCGGATGTCCGGCAAGGGCACCCGCGATCGCACGCTGGAAGCCAGCCAGCGCTGCCCGGTATGACGTCAGGTCGACCTGGCCTTGCTGCAGCCCCTTGCCCAGCAGTGCGAGTGCCGTGAACAACCCGCGCGCGCTCGGGTCCTTGGCCAGCTGGCCGAGAAAGGGCTGAGCGTCAACGGTGCGTTCGAGCAGCGTTTCGAGCTGCTTTGTATCGAGAAACAGCAACCCTTCGCGGTGCAGAAAGGGCGAGCTGTCAGGGCGGGCCACCGACAGAAAATGCCCCCGGTCGGCGGCAAGCGCCTTGGCCAGGCCGGAAGCCGTCGCCTCGGCCTCTTCCGGCTCCCTCCCGTCAATGACCGCCACCAGCAAATCGTTGAACTGAGGAAAATCGGCGCTGAAGGCCAGCTCACGCTGGCGCCAGGGCAGGCTCGAGGCAAACATTTTGTCGGTGTCGGTGCTGATGCCGAGATGAGTTACCGAGTAAAATCCGGCAAATCCGGCTATGACTGCGGCAGTGACAAAGACAAGAGCCGCATGGCGCCAGCAGAAGTCGACAAGGCCAACGAGCAAGCGCTGAAATGCCATGGTAAACCGAAGCTCGTACCTGGTTGCGCCGCGATTGAATGTTTATCGCTGTCCGCGCGGGGAGCGGCGGGTCGGCGCTGAAGCAACGGTCCCGGGTCGCCGCGGCTGCCCTGGTGATAATCGGTTGGCCGCAGCAAGGCTACCGCAAAATGCCATCCCCGCGGCCACAATACCGGAGGATGAGACGGCCGGGTGGCGCGCGGACTAAACCCACCGCCCGCTGTCATATCTTGGTCGCCCTCGCGCAGGACGGTGCCGGTTGCCGCTACCGGCAGCGGCCAGATCAGCTGCGAACAGGTTTGCTCCAGTCGTTGCCGGAGAGCGCCTCGGCGCCGCGCGGTCAGCGGCCGGGCTCGGCAGAGACGCCGGCCATCTCGCAGATCACCTGCCATTCGTGATCGCTGACCGGGCAGACCGAAAGCCGCGACTGGCGCAGCAGCGCCATGCCGGCGAGCTCGGGATTAGCCTTCATCGCCGCGAGCGTCACCGGCCGTGCCACCGGCATCACCGGCGCGAGATCGACCATGCCGAGCTTGCCGGCCTTGTCATTGGGGTCCGAGTAAAACGGCGCCACCACCTCGGCAATGCCGACGATGTCCCTGCCTTCGTTCGAATGGTAGTAGAAGGCGCGATCGCCGGGTTGCATCGCCTTCAGATTGTTCAGCGCCTGAGCATTGCGCACACCGTCCCAATTGGTACGGCCGTCGGCGACGAGCTGTGCCCACGAGTAGCTCGAGGGTTCCGACTTGACCAGCCAGTGAGCCATCTCCCCTCCCTGCCGCAGGATCACGCGGCGAGCGGATAATCCGCCTGATCCTCGTAGACCGAGCCGGCCTTGGTTGGAAAGCTCGCGATCAGGCTGAACGCCTCGAGCATGAGCGGCTCGACACGAAACCCGGCATGCGCGGCGAGATAGGCAGCAACCGCTTCGGGTGCCGGGTTTTGCAGACGCGCCAGCGTCACGTGCGGCGCATAGCGGCGCGGCTCGGGTGGCAGACCCGCGCGGATCAGCGCCCGCTCGATCTTGTCGCGCAGCCGGACGAGATCGGCGCTGCGCTCGACCCCGACCCACAGATTCCGCTGCCGCTCGCCGCCGGCGAAGACCCCGGTCCCGGCCAGCTGCAACGCGAAGCGGCGGGCCCGCAGCCGGGCCAGCGCGTCGTCTACATCGGCCGCCGCCGTCGCGCCGATCTCGCCGATAAAGCGCAAGGTCAGGTGCAGATTGCCGGCATCGACCCAGCGTGCGCCGGGCATGCCCGTGCACAAGAGCGACAGACGCAGCTTCAGCTCGGGCGGAAAGGTGATACCGACAAAGAGCCGCATCGTGGCGCTCAAGTGAACAGTGTCAGGACGCCGGTATGGCCATAGAGCCGGTCGCGCGAGATCTCGCCATTGGCAAAAAACCCGATCAATGGGAACTCGCCGAGGCCCTCGCGGATCAGCTCGGTCTCCACCGCCGACTCGCCGAACAGCGCCGCCCCGCGAGCGACACAACTGACGTAGATCCCGGCCTTTGGTGGAGCGTGCAGCCGGCCGGCCAGCTGGCGCACCATGCGCGTCATGTCGTGCCGCGCGCTGTCGGGGTCACGCCGGCAGAACAGGATCGGGTCGCCGGCGGCGATCTCGGCGCCGAGCACGACCCAGCCGCGGCCGGGATCGATCGCCATGATGTTACGCACCAGATAGTCGCCGGTGTCGGAGCCGGCGACCGGCAGACCGGCGAAGATCACCCCGCCGAGCCGGCGCAGATCCTGTGTCAGCTCCGGTCCGATATCCTCGCAGAAGACGCTGAGCGCCGGGCGTCCGTCGATGATCATGACAATGTTGTCGCGGGCCTCGTCGATGCGATGCGACGGGCCGATCGGCGTGCAGCCCTGGGTCAGCGAGGTCGCGACCGCGATCTCGGGCGCCAGCAGCAGTCCAGCGACCCCATTGGCGCCGAGGCCGGTTTCGCCTGCCGTTTGAGCCACCAGCGGCGTCTCGCAGCGATGCGATACGAGACCGCCGACCAGAAAGGCGCCGCTCGCTGCGGCGACATCGACGGCCGCCCTGGTCAGGTCCGGACAGCGCGGGTCGGCATGCACCAGCGCCAGCGCCGGACCGGATTTCTCGATCCAGCCGGCGTGCCGGCGCGGCAGGTCCGAGCCCGGGTTGTCGGTCGCTGCGAACACTCGAAAGCCGTCCGACGGCAAGGCCGCGATCATCGCCACCGCCGCCGGCTCGTCGAAGATTTCGCTCGCCGGCGAGCAGACTCCGAGCCCCACGCCGCCGACCCAGGAACTTACCCCGGTGTGTCGCGAAAGCTCGCGCACCAGCTCCGGCAACACCGTGGCCGCGGGCTCGGTCGTGTAGAGAATGCCGAGATTGGCGCCGTCGACCGGCGCCAGCTCGGCGCAGCAGCGTGCCGCCAGGCTCGCCGGGTCACCGCTCGCCGCCGCCGCGGCAAATTGCCGGCTCATCCGGCACCTCCCTCGGATCCGGTGACCAAGCGAGCGACCACCGGTCCGATGTGATCGACGAGCACATCGACGCCGCGCGCGTTGGGGTGGAGACCATCCGGTTGATTGAGATCGGGCTTCATCGCAACCCCTTTGAGAAAGAACGGATAAAACGCTGCCTTGTGGGTCTTGGCGAGATCGGGAAAGATCCGGTCGAATGCGCGATCATAAGCTTGTCCCCAGTTCGGCGGGGCGAGCATGCCAAGCAGCAGCACCTTGGCATGAGCCGCCGTAATCTTGTCGAGCATCCTGTCGAGGTTGCTGCGCACCGTTGCCGGGTCGATGCCGCGCAGCGCGTCATTCGCACCAAGCGCAAGGATCACCAGATCAGGCTTGTCGGCAAGCGCCCAATCGAGCCGGGCGAGACCGTCGGCGGTGGTGTCACCGGAGACCCCGGCATTGATCACCCGCGCGTCGATGCCATGGCGGTGCAGCCACACCTCGAGCCGGGCGGGAAACGCCTCGTCGGGCATCAGCCCGTAGCCGGCAGTCAGGCTGTCGCCAAAATCGACGATCACCGGGGCATGCGCCGCCGCCGCGGTGGCAAACGCAGCGAGCGTCAGCATGGCGGCGGCCACTGCGCCGGCAACTCTGCTGACCCGGCGCAACCGCAACCAGTCCCGGTGCTCCGGCTGTGAAACCGGCGCGCGCGCGGACCGCTGCTCTTCGCCGCGTGCGGCAGCCGGACGGATCGCGTTGAAAAGCCTCTGCGCCGTGCCATATGGTCCGCGACCTCGGCGCCGCTCGCCACCCTTGGACAAAGGCGGGACCGGATGCCGGTCGCCCAGCCGCGCCACCTCTGGCCTGGACGCTACATGACCAGCGCGCTTCATCCTGGCGATCCGCTCGTGGTGGTCGAGGACGTCCATCTCACTCTGGGGAGCGCCGCCGGGCCCGTCAACATTCTGCGCGGCGTCTCGCTCGAGATCAGTTGCGGCGAGGTCGTGGCGCTGACCGGGCCGTCGGGCTCGGGCAAATCGAGCCTGATGATGGTGCTGGGCGGGCTCGAGCGGCCGAACCGCGGGAGCGTGCGGGTCGCCGGCCGCGACCTCGGCACGCTCGGCGAGGACGCGTTGGCGCGGTTGCGGCGCGCCGAGATCGGCATCGTGTTTCAGTCGTTTCATCTGATCGCCACGATGACCGCGCTCGAAAACGTGGCCCTGCCGCGCGAGCTCGCTGGTGACCGCGGCGCGTTCGACGCCGCCGCGCAGGGCCTGGCTGCGGTCGGTCTCGCTCACCGCCTTCGCCATTATCCTGCACAGCTTTCCGGTGGCGAGCAGCAGCGGGTGGCGATCGCCCGCGCCTTTATCGCCGGGCCACGGCTCATTTTGGCCGACGAGCCGACCGGCAATCTCGATGGTGCCACCGGTGCACAGATCGTCGATTATCTGTTCGAGCACCAGGCGCGCCATCGCACGACCCTGCTGCTGATCACCCATGATGCCGGTCTCGCGGTACGCTGCGGGCGGCGGATCGCTCTCGCCGACGGGCAGATCGTCGAACACCGGGGCATCGCCCAGACACCGCCCGATACGGCACCGCCCGATACGGCACCGCCCGATACGGCACCGCCCGATACAGAACGGCACGATATGACACGGCATGATACGGCGCGGCGCGATGCTGAGCGACGTGGCGGAGCGCGGCGCGGCTGGTGAGCGGGCCGACGCCCCGGTTGGCCCTGCGGCTAGCGCTGCGCGAACTGCGCGGCGGGATCGGCGACCTTCGGGTGCTCGTCGCGGCGCTGGCGCTCGGTGTCGCGACGATCGCCGGGATCGGCTCGCTCGCCGCCTCGCTGACAGCCGCAATCAACGGCGATGCCCGCGCCCTGCTCGGCGGTGACGCCGAAGCGGTTCTCGCCTACCACCCGGCCGACCCGTCCGAGCACTCATTTCTGGCACGAAGCGGGGCCTTGTCGGCGATCGCGACGCTGCGGGCGATGGCGCGCACCGCGGATGGCGCGCGGCAGAGTCTGATCGATTTGAAGGCGGTCGATCGGGCCTACCCGCTCTATGGTGCGGTCGCGCTGGCCCCACCCCAGCCGCTCGGCGCGGCGCTCAGCCGCCGCAGCGGTGAATACGGCGCGGTCGTCGCTCCGGCGATCCTCGGCCGCCTCGGGCTCGCGATCGGCGATACCATCCGGGTCGGCGACGCAGCGCTGCAACTACGCGCAACGATCGCGAGCGAGCCGGACCCCGCCTTGAGCGGCCTCGTCCTCGGGCCGCGGGTCTTGATTTCTTCCGCGGCGCTCGGCGCGACCGGGCTGATCCGGCCGGGTACGCTGGTCACTTACCGTTACCGTTTGCGGTTGCCCGCCGGGACCGCCGCCAGCGCCTGGATCGCCGCGGCCCGCGCCGCCTTTCCGCAGGCGGGTTGGGAGTTGCGCAGCTCGGTTGGGGCCGCACCGGGCTTGCAGCAGCTGATCGCGCAAGTGGCATTGTTTCTGTCGCTGGTCGGGCTGACCGTGCTGCTGGTCGGCGGGGTCGGCATCGGCAACGCGGTGCATTTTCATCTCGCCGCCAGGACCGCGACGATCGCGACCCTCAAATGCCTCGGCGGCTCTGGACGGCTGGTGTTCGCGGTCTATCTGATCGAAATCCTGGTGCCGGCGCTCCTGGCGATCGCCGCCGGGCTGGTGATCGGCGCGCTGGTTCCGATTGCCGCAAGACCGTTCCTCGCCGGAGTGTTTCCGGTGGCTGTGTCGTGCGGCCTTTATCCGGCGGCTCTCGGTCTTGCCGCGCTCTTCGGCCTGTTGACGGCCCTGGTCTTCGCGCTGCCGCCGCTCGCCGCAGTCGGGCGCGTGCCGGTCAGCGCGCTCTTTCGCGACCGGGTCGATCGCGGGCGCCGCCCGCTCCCGGCGGCGGTGCTGGGTGCGACCGCGGCGCTCACTCTAGGCCTCGCGGCTCTGGCTGTGCTCAGCGCGCACGACCGCAGCGTCGCGTTGTGGTTTGTGCTCGGAGCCCTTGCCGCCTTCGCGCTGTTTCGCATCGCCGCCACCGTGATCGCCGCCGCGGCGCGGGCGTTCGGCCGCCGGCGCTCGCCGATGCTGCGGCTGGCGCTCGCCAATTTATGCCGACCCGGTGCCGCAACGGTGCCGGTCGTGCTGTCGCTCGGCATTGGTTTGAGTGTGCTCGCCGCGGTGACGCTCGTCGAAGGCAATCTCGCACGCGAGGTCGAGACCCGTCTGCCGGAGGCGGCGCCGGCATTTTTTTTTATCGACATCGAGCCCGGCCAGCGCGCTGCGTTTGCGGCGATTGTCCGCGGTTTTCGCGGTGCGCAGGCGCAAATGGTGCCGATGTTGCGCGGCCGTATCACCCGGCTGAACGGGGTCCCGGTCGAGCGTGCCGCGGTAAAGGCGCAGGCGCGCTGGGCGCTCAGAAGCGATCGCGGACTGACCTATTCGCCAACGCTGCCCCAGGGTTCGCGCCTCGTCGCCGGCAAGTGGTGGCCGCCCGATTATCACGGCCCGCCGCTCGTTTCGTTCGACGCCGGGCTCGCCCATGGCATGGGGCTCGCGGTTGGCGACACGCTGAGCGTCAACCTGCTCGGCCGCGAGATTACCGCGCAAATTGCCAGTCTGCGCCGCATCGACTGGCAGCGGCTCGGCATCAATTTTGCGATCGTGTTCGCCCCGGGCACGCTCGAGCACGCGCCGCAGACCATTCTCGCCGCCGTTTCCCTGCCGGCGGCGGAGGAAGCCAGCCTCGTGCGCCGGGTGACCGAGCGCTTTCCCAACATCTCGGCGATCCCGGTGCGCGAGGCGCTGGCGGCGGTCGACCGGGTGGTCGCCACGATCGGCACTGCGATCGGGTTGACGGCGCTTGTTTCCGTCGTCGCCAGCGCGCTGGTGCTCGGTGGAGCGATTGCCGCGGGGTATCGCCGTCGCGTTTACGAGGCGGTGCTGCTGAAGGTGCTGGGCGCCACCCGCGGCACGATCCTCGCCGCGTTTCTGCTCGAATACGGTCTCCTCGGCCTCGTCGTGGGGCTGGTCGGCGCGGCCGTGGGCAGCCTCGCCGCCGCCTTTGTCGTGCTGCGGCTGGTCCGGATCGACTGGGTCTTTCTGCCGGGACCGCTGCTATGGACCGTGGCACTCTCGGCGCTGCTGACACTGGTCATCGGCTTTGCCGGCACCTGGCACGCGCTCGGCGCTCCGCCGGCACCCTATTTGCGCGATGAATAGAGGCTCCTGCTGTGGTAGCTGTTCGACCGCGCCCTCGTTGATTGTCATTGAAAAGGTCGATAGTCATTGAAAAGATCGCGTTTTGTGCCAATATCCGCGGCGAGGGTTTTCCTCGGCGTGCTTCTCTCTCTGGAGGGGGTCTATGGCTTTGGGTTCGCAGCCCCGCTGGACGGTGCGGTCGGCGGACGCGCAGGTCGGCATCGACGTCGGTCTGCGGGACTACATGCTTCGCGTCTACAACTACATGGCATCGGGGCTGGCGCTGACCGGGATTGTCGCCTATGTCGCGGCCTATTCCGGCTTCTACGCCCGGATCATGCACACCCCGCTCCTGTGGCTGATCATCCTGGCCCCGCTCGGCCTTGTTATGGTCATGAGCTTTGGCGTCCAGCGTATGCAGGCGAGCACGCTGCAGATGGTCTTCTGGCTCTATGCGGGGTTGATGGGGCTGTCGCTAGCGATGATTTTCTTGGTGTTTACCGGGGCCAGCATCGCTCGGGTCTTCTTCATCACCGCCGGCACCTTCGCCGGCATGAGCCTTTACGGCTATACGACCCGGCGCGATCTGTCGCGGTTCGGCTCGTTCCTGTTTATGGGGCTGATTGGCATCATCATCGCCTCTTTGGTCAACATGTTCATCGCCTCCTCGGCGCTGCAATTCGCGATCTCCGTGATCGGGGTCATCGTCTTCGTCGGCCTGACTGCGTGGGACACCCAGCAGATCAAGGAAATGTATTACGAGGGCGACGGCTCCGAGATCGCCAGCAAAAAGGCGGTCATGGGCGCGCTGCGGCTCTACCTCGACTTCATCAATCTCTTCATGATGCTGATGCAGCTGATGGGCACGCGCCGCAGCTGAGCGGTCCAACCG
>JBOHME010000009.1:0-62647 GCA_050729795.1 Allostellaceae bacterium
CCCTTGCCAGCGGGCGTGTCACCCTTGCCAGCGGGCGTGTCACCCTTGCCAGCGGGCGTGTCACCCTTGCCAGCGGGCGTGTCACCCTTGCCACCCGGACAGATCCTCGCCACTCGGATGGCCCTTATGACCCGGATGCCCGCGACGACCCGGATGCCCGCGCTTGACGGATCGCGCGTGAACCGCTACCTCGGCCGGCGGCGGCGGGTGTAGCTCAGCTGGTTAGAGCGCCAGATTGTGGATCTGGATGTCGCCGGTTCGAACCCGGTCACTCGCCCCACCAGCCGCATTGCATGGCCGGATCGCCCGGGCGAGGGCTGAGGGCATCGAGGCGGCAATACCGGCAGGGGGGGCCGATGGCGGCAGTGATCGAGGGCAGAGAAGAGGCCGGTGGCGCCATCCTGATCGAATTCGAGGTGTCACGCAGCCCGACCGACCCCAATCGCATTGTCGGCCGCTGGCGCTTTGCCCACGGCCGCTCGTCACTGGTCGATGAGAGCCGGCCCGATACCGGTGTCCTCGCCGAGTTCCGCCATGCCGTCGAATGCGCCGACCAGAACGGCATCCCGTTTGTCTGGGTCAACGATCCCGACGAGCTGTTTCCGCCCTGGGTGCGGCGATGACCGGTGCGGCGATGACCGGCGTGCCGGTAATCGCTCCGGCCACGCGCCGAGGCGAGGCTATCGCAGGAGAAAATGCATGAAGCGAGCCCAACCGCGCCGGCCCCGCACCGGCGAGCGCATCGCCCGGCGCAAGGCCAAGCTCAAGGCCAAACGGCGGCGGCAACGCACCCGAGCACAGGGTTAGCCGTCACGGGGAGAGCCGATCGCCGGCAAGCAGTGCTCAGCGCTGGGCGCGGCAGTGCGGACACAGCCCACGCACCTCGATCACCTGCCGGGCGACGGCAAAGCCGCGGCCTTCGCCCAAGCGCCGCAGGCGCTGCACGATATCCTCGTCGCGGATCTCCTCGGCGGCCCCGCAATCGTCGCAGATCACGAACTGGCTTTCGTGCGGATGCTCGACATCGGCGCAGGCGATAAACGCGCTGGCGCTCTCGATCTTGTGTATGAGCTTGCCGACGAGCAGAAAGTCGAGCGCACGGTAGACGGTCGGCGGGCCGAGCCGGCCGCGCTCGCGCTGCAACGCGGCGAGCAGCGCATAGGCGCCGATCGGCTGGTCGGCGGCGAGGATCAGCTCGAGCACCCGGCGCCGCAGCGCAGTAAACCGCCTCCCCTGCACCGCGCAGAGCCGCTGCGCCCGCGCGATCGCGCTCTCGATGTCCCCGGACCTCATCGCCGGTCTCCTCGCGCCTGATCCGGCGTCGATTGCAGCGATGCTATGGTAGCGGACGGAGGCGACGCAAGACCGCGCGGCCCGGTTTGCGGCCCCAACCGTCTCGGGCGCCGGCGACGCCGGTCCGACGCGGCCGGTCCGCTGCTGTACCGCTCCGCTGCTTTATCAGCGATGACCCCGCGGTAGAGCCGCCTCGCCCGTAATCGGCCGGAGGCAATCGCTCGTAATCAGCCGGAGGCAATCGAATGAATTTGCAGGAGCGGATCGGGGTCGATGTCGGACGTCGTCTCAGGCTCGAGGACGCAATCGTCTGGGCCGGCGAGCACCGGGTGCGCCACATCGATATCGAGCTCGGCACCGCGCTCAACCCGTTCAACGATTTCGACGACGCGCGGGCCCGGCACGTGCGCGAGGCGTGTTGCCGCCATCGTGTCGCGCTCGGCCTGCATACCTCGTCGGCGGTCAATGTCGCCGAGCTCGCACCTTATGTCGGCGACGCGGTCGATCGCTATCTCGGCGCCCATCTCGAAATCGCGCGCAGGCTCGGCGCCCGATGGATCGTCGTGCACGCGGGATATCATTTCGGCTCGGACCAGGCGGCGCGCATGGCGGCCGGGCGCGAGCGGCTGCAGCGCATCGTCGCGATGGCCGAGACCCACGGCGTGCCATTGCTGCTCGAAAACCTGAACAAGGAGCCGGCCGACGCCGAGATGCACTACCTGGCGCACACGGTCGAGGAGTGGCGATATTATTTTGACGCGATTCGGTCGCCGATGTTCAAGCTGTCGTTCACCGTAAATCATGCGCATCTGGTCGAGGACGGCGTCGCCGGTTTTGTCGCGGCGCTCGACATGAGCCGCGTCGCGGAGGTCCGCCTCGCCGATTGCTGGCGCAACGGCCGCGAGGTGCATCTGAAGCCGGGAGCGGGTGACCTCGATTTTGTCGATATGTTCCGGCGGGTCGAGGCCGCCGGGTTCACCGGACACTACATGAATGCGTTCGGCTCGCTCGACGACATGCTCGACGGGCGTGACACGCTGGTGCGCCAGGCGCAGGCCGCCGGCCTCGACATCGCCCCTCGGCGCGGCTGACCGCAGGTTCCGCGCCAACCCATTCTCCCCAGCCCTATTTGTTGCAGTTGCTGGACCGGACGGCGCACTCCCCGGCCTTACCCTTCTGACAGTTGGTGAGCGCCGCGAGCCGCGCGTCCTCGACGGTCTTGCGCGATGCGGCGCCGACAAATTTGCCGCTGGCGATCGTCGCCAGGGCCGCGCATTGACCGGTGCCGGTGCGCATGATCACCTTGCAGCCGGTGGCGCCGCAATCACTGAGCGCGCGCTCGGCCGCCGCTTGCGCCGTCGCCTGGTTCCAGGTGCCGCCATACTTGCCGCTCGCCCGGTCCCAGGCGATGGCACCATAGCCGGCAAAGGCGGGGGTCGCCGCGACCAGGATCGCGGCGGCGATCAGCGACCCGCGGACGGTCGGAAACGAACGGCGCATGCGTTGGTTCTCCTGGTTGGTGGCAACGAGGTCTAGCGCAACCTACTCGCTCGCGTCGAGACCGCAGGTTCGAGCGCCGTGGCGCAGCCGGCCACGGCGGCGGCCGCTCACTCGGTGCCGGCGAGATCAAACAGGCGGTGCAGCCGGTCGGAGAACCAGCCCGCGACGCGGTTGGCCGGCAATGATTTGTCGATGTCCGGCGAGGCGATCAGCTGGCCGGCGACCTGGCGGCGCGCCAAGGCGCGGCACAGCTCGTGCGAGACTTCGGGCCGCGCCTCCAGCACCGGCGCCAGATCCTCCTTGGTCAGCTCGTAGATCGTGACCAGGGTCAGCGCCGTCAGCCGGCCGGCGGCCGGATGGCCGGTCAACAGCCCGACCTCGCCGTAATGGTCGCCGGGGCCGAGCCGCATCAGCTCGATCTCCCCCAGGGACGCCATCACGCTCAGCGACACCACGCCGGAACCGATCATGTAGAGCGAGTGCAGCACCTCGCCCGGCTCGACCAGGGCCTCATTCTTGTCATAATGCCGCTGCGTGGTCTTGCCGGCGAGCGTCTTGCGCTCCGCCTCGTTCAGACCGACAAACAGATCGAGCAGATCGAACACCCGCTCGACGGCGCGATCCCGACTGGACGGCGGGTCGGCGAACGACAGCACCGGATAAGCCGGGGTCTGGCTCGACGCGAGAGCGATCCCGGCCGCGGCCAGATGGCGCGAGATATAATCGAACAATTCGTTCTGGGCGCGCGCCGACTGGCCCAGCTCCTCGACAAAAACCGCGATGTCGTATTCGATGGCGCTGGCGGTGATCGACTTGACCGCGATCGACGGGGCGGGCGTCGCCAGGATCAGCCGCGAGTTCAGGATCGCCTGTCCGAGGATCTCGGCACCGGCCGCAGGCAAGGCCGCGGCATCGAGCTCTATCGTCACGGTGAGGCCGTGAATGCCGGAGGGCGAGCTCGAATTGACGAGCTTCGCCTTGGCGATTGCGCTGTTCGGCACGATCGCCAGATCGCGCTTGGCGGTCAGCACATGCGTCGCCCGCCAGTTCATCTCGATCACCCGGCCATCGGTCGTGCCGTCGATGCTGATCCAGTCGCCCGGCCGGTAGGGGCGGCTGAAATTTAAGACGATGCCCGAGAACACGTCGCTCAATGTGCTCTGCAGCGCCAGCCCGAGGATGATCGCGATCGCCCCCGAAGTCGCCAGCAGGCCCTTGACCGGCAGGTCGAAGACATAGGCGATGATCGCGAACAGCGCGACGAGATAGACGAACCCGGCGAGCAGGTCCTGAATGAGCTTGCTGTCGTGGGCGCGCTGCTCGGTGGCGACAAAGGCGCGCAGAATCCCGACCACGAACCAGGCCGACCACAGCCACCAGGCGATCTTCAGGATCGCATGCGCGACGTCGCGGAACGGCCCCCGGGTCATCCGCAGCGGCTGCCAGGGCACCACCCCGGCATGGACCAGCAGGATCGACAGCGCGATCAGAAAGACGACCCGCACGATCGCCCGCCGCACCGGTCGCCGGCGAAACAGCAGATGCGTGACGAGACCGCTCAGCGCGAACACCACCAGTGCCACGACCAGCGGGTCGCGCAGGGTTGCCGCGGCGGTCTGGAGCTCGATCATCGCGCGCCTCCGCTCATGGCTCGGCTGCGGCAGAGATTAAGCCCGCGCCGCGGCCGCGACCATCCGCCAGGCAAACCGGAGGAGAGGACCGGTCCCTCCCGTCGTGCGGCAGGTCCCGGCGCCACGCTCCGCAACGCCGCCGGCGGCACGCGCTACCGGCTGCTGCGGGCGGCGCTCAGAACGTTGCGGCAGCCGGGCGACAGAGATGACGCATTGGCCCGCAGACAGGCGATCGCCCGGCCCCCGCCGAGCGGCACGCCGCGGCACAGGGCGCGATAGTCGCCGCCGCAATACTGGCGCACGATCGTCAGCTGCTGCCGCGGCGACATCGGCGGTGGCGCCGCAGCACCGGCGGAGGGTGCGGGTGCCGCTATCGCCGAGCCCGTCGCAGGTGCTGCGGTTGCACGCGGCGCCGCACCGCCGCCGGCGACCGCCTTGACCGCCTGCTGACATCCCGGCGAGAGGCTCGCCAGATTGCGTTCGAGGCATTCGAGCGACGCCTTGCCGCCGGCCGGGACCGCAGCACAGTGCGTCTGGTAGTCGGCTGGACAAGCCTGGCGGATCGCGTTGCGTTGCGCCGTGCTCGGCTGCTGCGCCGCGGCCGGTGCTACGAGCGCAAACAGCAGCAGGAGGGCCGACAGCAGGGTGGCCGCCGGCAGGTCAAGAACTCGCGTGATCACTATTTCCATTGCTCCCCCGATGCTGCGATATGTCTTATCGTGCAGCGGCGGCGCCGGCTATAGGGCATGAAAGAGAATTGCTCTTTCCAATGGCTTGTCGTTCCGCGGCGGTCCTGGAGGCCGACCGTGGGATGACGGTTTTTCGCATTTCCACGGGCTCCGAGGGCGCAGGCAGAAGGCAGGGGGAAGTCATCAACGCCTATCGCATCAGGATCACGGGCTGCGGCACGGCCGAGTGTTGACGATCGCCTCAGCCCTTGATGGCGGTGCTTACGACCGCGTTGCGCGGGCGACGCATTGGCTGGTTGCGGCACTGGTGGTGATTGTCGTCAGCTTTGGCTGGGCCAGCGAGGCCGCACCGCGCAACACCCCGGCACGCGACAGCCTGCTCTTGCTGCACCGCTCGCTCGGTCTCGTCATCCTCGCATTGGTGGTCTTCCGCATGCTGTGGCGGCTGTGGCACCGGGCCCCGCCTCTGCCGGCGACGGCCGGACATCTGCAGCGCGCCTTAGCTCATCTGACCCAATCCGGGCTCGACGCGATTTTCCTCGTCATGCCGCTCGCCGGCTATGTCAACGCCGCGGCCGCCGGCCACAGCGTCAGCCTGTTCGGCCTTGTCGTGATCCCGCCATTATTGCCGACCGACGAGCGCCTGTCCCAATTCGCGATCGCGGTGCATCTGGTCGGCCAGTACCTCGTCTATCTGCTCGTCGCGCTGCACGTGACCGGCGCATTGCATCACGCCCTGATCCGCCGCGACCACGTGCTCGACCGCATGCTGCCGCCCCGCCGCCGTCCGCCGGCGAAAACCCCATCAGATGACGCGATGGCGGGCTGAAGAACACGCCGGCGTCAGGCGCGCACAGGCTAGGGCGAAGTCTTGCAGTCGATCCGCCCGGCCTTGTTGCCGGACACCGTCCCGACCGTGCCATAGATCAGCGGGTTCGATGGCGAACCTGTGCAGAGAATGCCCCAACCGCTGTTGTCGATGATCTTGTTGGCCGAGTTGCCAAAGAGTGCCACGCTGTTAGTCCGCAAGAATATCCCGTCTGATTTGTTGCTTTGTATGGTTGCTGGCCCAAGGGTGTCACCCACTGTCACGGTGCCGCTTCCAACGTAAATCCCAATTTCATTACCCTCGACGATCGCACCCTCTCGTATCTTGGCAAAAGCACCCTGGTCGAGAAGGAGTCCTTCCCCAGAATTATCTTCGATTTTGGCATCGTCAATCCGGGCGACACCCCCCTCAAACACGGCGATCCCGTCTCCGGTGTTGCCCGATACGCTGGTGGTGCTTCCTTCGACAACAGCGGCGCCACCCGTGCCGACGTCTATTCCCCCTATCCCACCGCTGCCCGAGCCGTTCTTCGTGACGCTTCCGGCGCTAACGTCGACCGATCCGCCACTGCCGGCGTACGCTCCCGCAACGCCGTTATCCTCCAACATCGCGCCGCCAAATATGTCCGCGCTGCCGCTTTCTGTGGCGCTGACGCCGATGGCTGTGTTCTTCTGCACAACCCCGCCGTTCAGCGAGATGGTGCCGCCATACACCGCATCGATCCCGTCGCTGGCCGAGCTTTCGATCGTCGAGGTATTCAGCGTCGCGACCGCGTGATTGAGCAGCACATCCGCGGTCGAGGCTTTTTCGATCACCAGATCGGTGCCATCAAAGGCGGCGCCTTGGTGTCCGCGCAACGCATAGACGCCGCCGGAGATCGTCAGCTTGCTGAGCTCGACGCCGATGCCGCTGATGCCGAGCACCGGGTCGGTCGTCGCTTTGGGCGCCTGCAACGTGGCGCCGGTCGCGCCCTGCAACGTGATTCTGCTGGGCAGATCATCGGTCGAAGCGACGCAGGTCCCCTTGATCGTGATCGTCAGCCGGCCGGTCGTGCGCGGCTGCAATGCCACCGCCGAGGCCAAGGTGCCGCCGGCCGCGCAATTGACCGTGCACGAGACCGGGTTCGAGGTCACCCCGCCCACCGCCGGCAAGCCGGTGCAGGACAAGCCCGCGGCCTGCGCCTCCCCGGCTCCGGCGAAGAGCGCTGCCGCGATCGCCGCGCAAGCGATACCCGCACTGCGGCCGGAATTTGTATACCCCATCGCGTTGCCTCCCAAATGTGCAGTGGGTTTTTCAATTCTCCTAATTTTGCCACAATCTCGCCGCTTCGCCTGTTCACGAATTGGTGAACCTCGATCCTGGCGCCGCCGGCGTCCACAGTCAGGCGAGCGGGAAGCGGGTCGTGATAATGCAGTTTTCGAGAATGCCGCGGCCGCGGTCGGGAGGGTGATGTGCACGCACAAAGCGCTCATGCACTTCGGCCATCGCCTCCGCGGTGACGCCGGGCTCGGTCGGCACATATTGCACGAGGTTGTCGCGAAACCCGCGGCGCGTTACATAGATCGGCCCGAATCCGCGCGCCTGCGCGACCGCGGCGAGCGCATCGGACATCGGCCGCACGGCCGGGTTGACCGAGAAATCGGCCCAGTTGTTGGCGAGCACGCCACCCGGGTTCAGCGCGTCGAGGCAATGGCCCCAGAACGGCTCGCTCATCTCGGCCGGCCCCGAGGAATTGTAAAGATCGACCAGAATCGCGTCAAAGCGGTGCGTCGTGCCGGCGATGTATTGCTGCGCCGGCTCGATGGTCGCGTTCTGGGTCAGATAGAACCAGCGGCGGGCGATCGCCGCGACGCTGTCGTCGGCATCGACCAGGGTCGCCGCGCAGTCGGGCGCATAGGCGCGCAGAAAGCGCCACATCGCCGCACCGCCGACACCGAGCAGCAGCACATTGACCGCCTGCCGGCTCATCGCCAGCACCAGCGACATCAGCCGCTCATAGTGAAATACGAGGCGCGCCGGATAGAGCATGTCCATGCACGACTGCTCGGTCACCTGGATGCTGCTGCCAAACGAGCCGAGGGTGCGGAAATGGCGCACGCCGCGGTCGAAATCCACGACAAAGACGGGCGAACCAAAAGTCGGTGTGCGGCGCAGCAATCGGATCCGTGCATTGCTGCCAAAATAATCGAGGATCAGGCGGCGCTGCCGCTCCTCGCCGAACTCGGTGATCATCGACCGGGGATCGTCGCCAGCGGCACCATCCGGCGCGTGGGAGCGATATGGCGCGGCACCGCGCCGCGGGTGGTGATTTCCCACTGCACCCGCTGCCGAGCGAATCGGCGAAACCTGATCAAACCGGTCACGCGCATCAGTAACCGCGATCGACGCGGCGATTTCAAGGGCCGCGATCCGCCTTACCGGCATGCGTTGTGACGATGACAAACGGAGCGCTCGATCTCACGCTGCTTTGACGCTGGCCGGTGTGCTGCCTAAATTGAGGGTCGCCGACAAGAGAGGGCTGGCACCCGATTTCGGCCCGAGCGGACGAGGAGCGTCGATCAGCATGGACACCGGCACCATTCGCGCGACCGAGGACGAGGCTCTTTTGTTCCACTCAAACGGCCGCCCCGGCAAGCTCGCGATCGCCCCGACCAAACCACTGACGACGCAGCGCGACCTGTCGCTCGCCTATTCGCCGGGGGTGGCGTTTCCGTGCCTGAGCATCGCGCGCGACCCGAGTGCTGCGTTCGAGTACACCTCGAAAGGCAACTTTGTCGCGGTGATCTCAAACGGCACCGCGGTCCTCGGTCTCGGCGATCTCGGCGCGCTCGCCGCCAAGCCGGTCATGGAGGGCAAGGCGGCGCTGTTCAAGCGTTTTGCCGATATCGATTCGATCGATCTTGAAATCGACACGCGCGATGTCGACGCGTTTGTCAACTGCGTGCGCTATCTGCACCCGGCGTTTGGCGGCATCAATCTCGAAGATATCAAGGCACCCGAATGCTTTATCATCGAGGAGCGGTTGCGCGAGCTGCTCGACATTCCGGTGTTTCATGACGACCAGCACGGCACCGCAATCATCGCCGCGGCCGGGCTGATCAACGCGCTGCACCTGACCGGGCGCCGCCTCGACCAGGTACGGATGGTCATCAATGGTGCAGGTTCGGCAGGGGTCGCGTGCGTCGAATTGCTGAAGACGATGGGGCTGCCGCCGGGGAACGTCGTGTTGTGCGACACCCGCGGCGTCGTCTATCGCGGCCGCACCGAGGGCATGAACCAGTGGAAATCGGCGCATGCGGTCGACACCCGGGCGCGCACCCTCGCTGAGGCGATGGAGGGGACCGACGTGTTCTTTGGTCTGTCGGCCAAGGGGGCGGTCGATCAGGCGATGGTCCGCGCGATGGCCGATAAGCCGATCATCTTCGCGATGGCCAACCCCGACCCGGAGATCACCCCGGAGGCGGTGCGCGCGGTCCGCTCCGATGCGATCATCGCTACCGGGCGCTCGGATTATCCCAACCAGGTCAATAATGTCCTCGGCTTCCCGTATATCTTCCGCGGCGCGCTCGACGTGCGCGCGTCGACCATCAACGACGCGATGAAGATCGCCGCAGCCGAGGCGCTCGCGGCACTGGCGCGCGAGGACGTGCCGGACGAGGTCGCCGCCGCCTATTCCGGCGAGCGGCTGACTTATGGACCCGACTACATCATCCCGGCGCCGTTCGACCCGCGGCTGATCTGGGCGGTGCCGTCCGCGGTGGCCCAGGCGGCGATCGATTCGGGGGTGGCGCGCCGGCCGATCGCCGACATGAACGCCTACAGACGCTCGCTGCGCGGCCGGCTCGACCCGACCGCCGCCGGGCTCGAGCTGATTTTCGAGCGGGTGCGCGCCGAGCCGAAGCGCGTCGTGTTTGCCGAGGGCGAGGAGGAAAAGACGATCCGCGCGGCGCTCCTCTACCGCGACAGCGGCTATGGCACACCGGTGCTGGTCGGACGCGAGGACCGGATCCGATCGACGATGGCGGCGATTGGGCTCAACTCCTCGGTCGGGCTCGAAATCCACAATGCCCGGCTGTCGCACGACAACCGCCGCTACACCGATTTTCTTTATGGTCGGCAGCAGCGCCACGGCATGCTGTATCGCGACTGCCAGCGCATGGTGAACCAGGACCGCAACGTCTTTGCCGCCTGCATGGTGGCCTGCGGCGATGCCGATGCGATGGTGACCGGGGTCACCCGCAATTCGTTCGACGCGCTCGACGAGGTTTCGCGGGTGATCGCGGTCAAGCCCGGCAGCGTGTTGTTCGGTCTCACTGTGCTCTTGGCCCGCGAGCGCACCGTGCTGCTCGCCGACACGCTGGTGCACGAAAAGCCAAGCCCGGCGCAGCTCGCCGACATCGCGATCCAGGCTGCCGCCAAGGCGCACCAGCTCGGGCTCGTGCCGCGGGTGGCGCTCTTGTCCTACGCCAATTTCGGCAACCCGATGGGCGAGGACGGCCAGCGCGTGCGCGATGCGGTGACATTGCTCGATGGGCGTGGTGTGACCTTCGAATATGATGGGGAAATGAGCGCCGATGTCGCCCTTGACGAGCGGCTGATGCGCCAGCTCTACCCGTTCTGCCGCCTTGCCGGGCCGGCCAACATCCTGGTCATGCCGGAGCTGAACAGCGCCAATATCGCCGCCAAATCACTGCCGCGGCTGGGCGGCGGCACTGTGGTCGGGCCGCTGCTGCTGGGCCTGTCGCAGCCGGTGCAGATCGTCAGCATGGGGGCGACCGTCTCGGATCTCGTCAACCTCGCGGCACTTTCGGCGCACGACGCGATCCGCTGATCGGGATGCAATTCGGCGGGGCGCCGCGCCGGTCATGATCGGGCGCCGGGCTCTGCGGTTTTGCCGCATCCCGGCATTGGTCCTGCCGGTGGCAGCGCCGGGGGTGGTCGTGCTGGCGGGTCTCGCGGCGCTGGGAATGCTGCGCCCGGCGGCGGCATTTGCCGGCGGCGGCGTGGTGCTGGTGCTGACGGCGCTCGTCATCGCCCGGCTCGTCATCGCCACCACGGCTCTCCACGATACGATCGCGGCGCTCACCATCGAGCCGGGCCTGCGGCCGCAGCCACTCTGGCCGCAGCTGCTCTGGAAGCCGCTCGGCCTCGCCCGCGCCGCGGATCAGGCCCGGCGCGCGATCCTGCGCGTGTCCGAGGGCTGGCGCGCACAGCTCACCGGCGCGCAGCAGCAACGCGACGCCGCCGAGGCGGTGCTGGCCGCCGTTCCCGATCCGGTCATTCTGATCGACGCGCGGCGCTGGGTCGTCGGCACCAATCCGGCGACCGGTGATCTCTTCGGGCGGTGGTCCGGACCGCGCGATCTCGCCGCCCTGCTGCGCAACCCGGCGGTGCTGGCGGCGGCCGATGCGGTGCTGCACGGCGAGACGGCGCGCGTCGTCGAATTCGCCTCGCCAATCCCGGTCGAGCGGCAGCTGCGCGCCCGGTTCGCCCGTGTCGCTGATCCGCTGCCTGGCGCCCCGGCCGCGGTCCTGACCCTGCACGATATCACCGAATTGAAGCGCGCCGAGCAGATGCGCGCCGATTTTGTCGCCAATGCGAGCCACGAGCTGCGCACGCCGCTTGCTGCGTTGAGCGGGTTTATCGAGACGCTGCGGGGCCCGGCGCGCGACGACCCGGTGGCCGGCGAGCGCTTTCTCACAATCATGAGCGAGCAGGCGGCGCGCATGACCCGCCTCGTCGAGGATTTGCTGTCGCTGTCGCGCATCGAGCGCAACGAGCACGTCGCACCCGCGGGTCGGATTGACCTGGCGCCGCTGCTCTCTCACCTCGCCGAGGCGCTCGAACTGCGCGCCGGTGAACGCGGCATGCAGATCCGGCTCGACCTGCCCGCCGGTCTTCCCGCGGTGATGGGTGATCGTGACGAGCTCGCCCAGCTGTTCCAGAACCTCTTTGACAACGCGATCAAATACGGCGATGCCGACAGCGAGATCGCGGTCACCGTGACGATGGTGACACGTCGGCTCGCCGCGGCGAACCCGGCGGCAGGCGGGTTTGTCGCGGTTGCGATCCGTGATCATGGCGCCGGCATCGCCCGCGAACATCTGCCGCGCCTGACCGAACGGTTCTATCGGGTCGATCCCGCCGGTTCACGCGAACTGGGCGGCACCGGGCTCGGCCTGGCGATCGTCAAGCACATCGTCAACCGCCATCGCGGGTTTCTCGAGATCGACAGCACGCTCGGCGAGGGCTCGGTCTTCACCGTGCTGCTGCGACCGGCTGCGGCGGTGACCCTCATGACCGGTACCGACAGCCTGTCATGAGACTGCAATACAAACGTCATAGAGCCGTCGCCTGGGCGAGATAAAACCGTCGCGCGGGCGAGATAAGAGAAAGCGCCGGTGCACTTTCACGCCGACGGCAGCCGGTCTCGAACGGCGCATCTGCCGGGCACGGCACAGAGCGCCCTCGGGCAGGCTTTGTCATAACAGATCGGCGCTCGGCCACTGCCGCAGGCCGGTCCGCCGGAGAGGCATTACAATCGTTGCAACCAAGGGGACACGCGATGCCGCCGAGATCGACCACCGGGCTATCCGCCCGCTCTCGACGTATCGGCGCCCGGCTGCTAGCGGGGCTCGTCGTAACGGGTCTCGTCGCTCCCGCGGGCTTTGCCGCGACGCAACTGACCGGCGCCGGATCGACCTTCGATTATCCGTTCTTTTCCAAAGCCTTCTATGAATATAGTGAGAAACATCCCGAGCTGCGCGTCAACTATCAGTCGATCGGCAGTGGCGGCGGCATCCAGCAGTTCATCGCGCGGACCATCGATTTCGGCGCCACCGACGTGCCGATGGATGCGCAGGAGCTGGCGCGTGCCAAGGCGCCGGTCCTGCAGATCCCGGTGACGCTCGGCGGCGAGGGCATCGCCTACAACCTGCCGGGTGTCGCCACAGGGGTGCACCTGACCCGCCAGCTCGTCGCCGATATCTATCTCGGCAAGATCACCAAATGGAACGACCCGGCGATCGCCAAGCTCAATCCCGCGGTTCGGCTTCCAGATACAACGATCACGATCGTGCATCGGTCCGACGGCTCCGGGACCACCTACATCTTCACCGATTTTCTCGCCAGCGTGTCGCCCGAATGGAAACAGCAGGTCGGGGTTGGCAAGAGCGTCCAATGGCCGGCTGCGAGCAGTATCGGCGGCAAGGGCAATGAAGGAGTGGCGGGGCTGGTGCGCCAGACACCGGGTGCCATCGGCTATATCGAGCTCGCCTATCTGCTGGAAAACAGCATGACCTACGCGGCGCTCGAAAACCGCGCTGGCCAGTATGTGCTGCCGTCGATCGTGACGGTCGCGGCGGCGGCTGCGACCAAGCCCGACGTCTCGTCCACCAATTTTTCGATCGTCGATACGAGCTGCGCCGCGTGCTATCCGATCAGCGGCTACTCGTGGGTTCTGCTCTACCAGAAGCCGGCCGATCCGCACCGCGCAGCGCTCGTCAAGAGCATCATGACGTGGCTCGTCACCGATGGGCAGCCGATCGCCAGGACGGTCGATTATGTGCCGCTTCCAGCGAATGTCCAGCAGCAGGCGCTGCACATCCTGGGGCAGATGCAGGACTAGCATGGCTTGGTTTCGCTCGCCGATGCGCCCAGGCACGACCGGCTTCGGCTGCAGGATCCCGCCGCATGGCTGACCAGACCCTCGCCGGCGACGATCCGGCCCGGTCCCTGCCACGAGCGCGCGTGCTGCGCCGGCGCGACCGGTTCTTGTCGGTCCTGTTCCGCGGTGGTCTGCACGGGTTCTGCTGGCTGTTTCTGGCGCTGGTCGCGGGATTGGCGATCGAGCTCGTCTGGGGCTCGCGCCTGTCGCTGCGGACCTTTGGCCCGGCCTTTCTGTGGAGCTCCGCGTGGAACCCGGTCACCGGGCAGTTCGGCGCCCTGCCCTTTATCTACGGCACGGTGGTGAGCTCGACGATCGCGCTCGTTCTGGCCGCCGGCATCGGCATCTTGGCCGGGGTGTTTCTCGCCGAATTTGCGCCGCGCCGGCTGGGGATCGCGCTCGGGCTGTTGATCGAGCTCCTGGCCGCGGTGCCGAGCATCGTCTATGGGCTGTGGGGCCTGTTCGTGCTGGCGCCGCTGGTCAGCCACTGGATCGGGCCGGCGCTGCAGGCCGCCTTTGGCTTTCTGCCGGTCTTTCAGGGCACGATCTACGGCGTCAACATGCTGACGGCGGCGCTGATCCTGACTGTGATGATCCTGCCGACGATCACCGCGATTTCGCGCGATCTGATCGCGGCGATGCCGATGCGCTACCGCGAGGCCTCGCTGGCGCTCGGATCGACGCCCTGGGAGATGGTGTCCAAGGTTTTGCTGCCTTCGGTGCGCAGCGGGGTCTTTGGCGCGTGCATGCTGGCCTATGGGCGCGCGCTCGGCGAGACCATCGCCACCACGATGGTGATCGGCAACCGCCCGGTGATCTCGGCCTCGCTGTTTGCGCCGGGCTACACGGTCGCCAGCGCGATCGCCAACGAATTTACCGAGGCGACAACCGATCTCTATTTGAGCGCATTGTTCGAGCTCGGCCTGATCCTGCTGGTCGTCAGCCTGATCGTCATCGGCCTCGGCCGGCTGATGATCCGTCTCGTGCTGCGCTGAGTGGCGCAACGCCCGATGATCGTGCTGTCGGTGGGGACGCAGCGGCGGCTCGCGAGCCGGCTATGGACGGTTGCCTCCGGCTGCTGCGCGATCGGCGTCGCGATCGTTCTGCTGCTGATCATGGGCTATGTCGTGCGCGAGGGGATCGGCGCGCTGTCGCTGTCGTTTCTGACCCGCCTGCCCCACCCCGTCGGGGTGCCGGGCGGCGGGGTCGGCAACGGCATCGTCGGCACCCTCATTATCGTCGGCATCGCCGCGGTCATGGCGTTTCCGGTCGGGCTCTTTGTCGGCATCTATCTCGCGGTCTACGCGCACCGCCGGATGGCGCAATCGCTGAGCTATCTCGCCGACGTGCTGGCCGGGGTGCCGAGCATCGCGATCGGCATCTTCGCCTACACACTTCTGGTCGAGCCATTTCACCATTTTTCGGCGGTGTCGGCCTCCTTTGCCTTCGCCATGCTGATGGCGCCGCTGGTAATCCGCACGACCGAAGGCGCGCTCGCCCTGGTGCCGCGCGAACTGCGCGAGGCGGCGACGGCATTGGGCGCGATGGAGCACCGGGTGACGGCCAAGGTGCTGCTGGTCGCCGCCCGACCGGGGATCATCACCGGGCTGCTGCTGGCGCTGGCCCGGGTGACCGGTGAGACAGCGCCACTGTTGTTCACCGCCTTCGGCAGCCAGTTCTGGGAAGTCGATCCGACCAAGCCGATGGCCGAGCTGTCATTGCAGATCTTCACCTACGCGATCTCCCCCTATCGCGATTGGCACCAGCAGGCCTGGGCCGGCGCGCTGATCCTGATCATCGCCGTGTTCGTGCTCAGCGTCGGTGCGCGCCTGTCGCTTCTATGGCGCGGGGGCGGCGGGACGGTGCGAGGTGCCGAGTGATGCGCCCGCCCGATAACTCGATCCCCTTCCGCATCGCCAAGTCTCGTCAGAGGCCGGCATGGAGCAAGCTTGCATGATCAGCCCATCCCTGTCGCGAACCTCCAGTCGCGGCGCCCCCGCTGCGCAACTCGCACCCGACCGGCCAGCGCCCGGCGGCGATCTCGCGGTCACGGATGCGCCAGCGGCGGCTCTGCCTGTTCCCGACCTGCCGATTAAGGTGCAGCTGCGCGATGTCGGCTTTCATTACGGCAAGGCGCAGGCGCTCAAGGACATCACGCTGCCGCTGTTCGATCGCCGGGTAACGGCGCTCATCGGCCCGTCAGGCTGCGGAAAATCGACGTTGCTGCGAATCCTGAACCGGATTTACGAGCTCTATCCCGAGCAGCGCGCGAGCGGCGAGGTGCTGGTGGACGGCGAGAATATCCTCGCACCCGGTGTCGATCTCAATCTGCTGCGCGCCAAAATCGGCATGGTCTTCCAGAAGCCGACACCGTTTCCGATGTCGATCCGCGACAACATCGCTTTTGGCATCCGCCTCTACGAGAAGCTGGCGCGCGCCGAGCTCGACGACCGGATCGAGCAGGCGTTGCGCCGCGCCGCGCTGTGGGACGAGGTCAAGGACAAGCTCAAGCAGAGCGGTCTCAGCCTGTCGGGTGGTCAGCAGCAGCGGCTGTGCATCGCCCGCGCGATCGCCGTCCGGCCCGAAATATTGCTGCTCGACGAGCCGGCCTCGGCGCTCGATCCAATCTCGACCCAGCGCATCGAGGAGCTGATCGCCGAGCTGAAGCCGGACTACTGCATCGGCATCGTCACCCACAACATGCAGCAGGCGGCGCGCAGCTCCGACTTCACCGCCTTCATGTATCTGGGCCGGCTGATCGAGTTCGACGAGACCGAGCGGATTTTCACCCACCCGCGAGAGAAGCGCACCGAGGATTACATTACCGGTCGCTTTGGCTGAACCGAGGAGTGCTATACCGATGTCTTCGGAGCACATCATCAAGAGCTACGACGAGGAGCTGCGCCGGCTCAGCAACACGATTACCGAAATGGGCGGGCTCGCCGAGAGCCAGCTCGCCGCGGCGATCGAGGCGGTCGTCACGCGCGACAGCGCGCTTGCCGCCAGCGTCGTCGAGGGCGATGCGCAAGTGGACCAGCTGCAGCGCGACCTCGACAATCTCGCCTTGCGGCTCTTGGCGTTGCGCCAGCCGATGGCCCGCGACCTGCGCGAGATCTTCGCCGCGTTGAAGATCGCGAGCGATCTCGAACGCATCTGCGACTATGCCGCTAACGTCGCCAAGCGCTCGATCGCGTTGTCGCAGTCGCCACCGGTGCAGCCGGTCCATGCCCTGCCGCGCATGGCGCATCTGGCGCAGCTTCTGGTCAAGGAGGTCATCGACGCCTATGTCGCGCGCGACGCCGACAAGGCCTACGCAGTGTGGATGCGCGACGAAGAGCTCGACGAGATGTATGCGAGCCTGTTTCGCGAGCTGCTGACCTACATGATGGAAGATCCGCGCAACATCAGCGCCGCGACCCATCTCTTGTTCATGGCCAAGAACATCGAGCGGATCGGCGACCATGCCACCAACATCGCCGAAGATCTCTATTACCTGGTGCACGGCACGCCGCTGACCCAGAACCGGCCAAAAGGCGACACGTCTAGCCTCGCCGTGATCAGGCCGGGACGGCTCCAGCCATGAAACCGCTGGTGCTGCCATGAAACCGCTGGTGCTGCCATGAAACCGCTGGTGCTGATCGTCGAGGACGAGGCGCCGCTCGTCACCCTCTTGCGCTACAACCTCGAAAAGGAGGGCTTCGAGGTTGGCGACGCCGGCGACGGCGAAGCAGCATTGATCCGTATCGCCGAGCGGCGGCCCGACATCGTGCTGCTCGACTGGATGCTGCCGCTGGTCTCCGGTCTCGAAGTCTGCCGGCAGCTGCGCCGCTCGGTCGAGACCCGCACGCTGCCGGTGATCCTGCTGACTGCGCGCGGCGAGGAAGCCGACCGCGTGCGCGGGCTCGACAGCGGTGCCGATGACTATATCGCGAAGCCCTTCAGCCTGCGCGAGCTGAGCGCCCGGATGCGCGCGGTGATCCGCCGGGTGCAGCCCGACGCCGCGGCCGAGACCCTGCAATTCGGCGAGGTGATGATGGACCTCGCGGCGCATCGCGTGTCGCGGAACGGCAGGCCGATCCATCTCGGCCCGACCGAGTTCCGGCTGCTGCGCCATCTGCTGCGGCATCCGCGCCGCGTGTTCTCGCGCGAGCAGCTGCTCGATGCGGTCTGGGGCCACGATATCTATGTCGAGGCGCGCACCGTCGATGTGCATATCCGCCGTCTGCGCAAGGCCTTGAACGACGACGGCGAAGCGGATTTTGTGCGGACCGTGCGCTCGGCCGGCTACGCGCTCGACCGCGCCGACGGCTAGCACCGATTTTCGCTCGATCTGGTGCCGCCGGGGATCTCAGCTCGGGACCGGGTGCATCTCGAAGCCGGCGGGGCGGCCGGCGCGACGGGCCGCTTCGGCTGGCGGCAGCGCCGGGTCCCACAGATTGGCATCGAACCGCCAGCCATTGACGCGATCGGCGGCGCGCGAGACGACATGGAGCAGCGGCGGCACCATCTCCTCGGGCTCGACGAGGCGGGTGGCACGGCCATCACGGCTCATCTCCCTCATCTCCGCGGCCATGCCCGGCGTGTTGGCGCCCGCACCCGGATTGACGATGTTGATCGTCAGCCCGGTCCCCTCGCACTCCTTGGCCCACACCTCGGTCGCCATTTCTAGCGCCGCCTTGGTGGCGCCATAGGGGTGGGTCCCGGCACGGTTCATCGTGTCGAGCTTGGTCGTCACATTGACGATACGGCCCCAGCCACCCGCTACCATCGCCGGCGCGACGCGACGCGACAGCCGGTCGGCGGCGAGAAGATTGGTGGCGACGACATTCTCGATGACCTCGTCACCGACCTCCCAGAATTTCTGGATCGTCGGCCGGCGATAGCGGGCCGGATCGATATAGGTGAAGGTGAGCCCGGCATTGTTGACGAGAATATCGGTCCGGCCGAACCGCGCCTCGGCCGCAGCGACCACCCGGTCGCATTCGCCGGGCCGGCGCAGATCGGCGAGCAGCGCAACCAACCGCTCGCCGACGCCGGCGGCCGCCGCCGCGCGGTCGATCTCCGGCACATCGCTCTCGACATGGCCGACCGCCAGAACCTGACACCCGTCGCGAGCAAGGCCAAAGGCCATCGCGCGGCCGAGCCCGCGCAGCCCGCCGGTCACGATCGCAACCCGCCGTTCCATCATTTCCTCCTTGATAATGAAATTCGGCAAAAATGCCTTCGGCGCAACGGACGCCAAGGAGGCGCGATGTCCGCGGGGGCCAAAAGCTTTTGCGTCCTCGCGTATCCTTCGAGCCTCTGCGCTGAATAATGATTTCTCGATTAGACCTGGGCGAGCGACAGCGGGCGGTCGGCGAAGGCCGGCATGATCTCCTCGGCGAAAGTGCGCAGATGCGCGACCGAGGCGCCGGGGGCGGCAAACAGCACATTTTCGACGCCGCCGGCTTCGAGCCGTTTCAGCCGAGCGATGATCTCCTCGGGGGTGCCGAGCAGCGGCGCGTCGTCGAGCACGAAGGAGCCCTCGTCATCCCTGATGTGCGCGTAGTGCTCGGCGCCGGGGCCTCGGGCAAGATCGCCGATGTTCTTCAGCACCTGCCGGCGGGTGGCGATCGCGCGGCGGCGCTCCTCGCTGTTGTGCACGATCTGCAGCCCGCGGGTGACGCCGACGCTCGACGGGTTCCAGCGGCGTCCGAGGCGCTCGCATTCCTGCCGGAAGGTGGCGACGCGATCGATGATCAAATCGGTGGGGGCGATCTGGTCGAGCAGCAGATTGTACCCCTCGCGCGCGGCGCGGCGGATCGATTCGGCGCTGCCGGCGCCGAGCCACAACGGCGGATGCGGCTGCTGGATCGGGCTCGGCTCGACGACGACATTGTCGAAGCGCCAGCGCTTGCCCTCGTAGGAAAACCGGCCGGGCGAGGTCCAGGCCTTGCGAATCACCTCGATCGCCTCGTCAAACCGCTCGGTGGCCTCGCCGGGATCGATGCAGAAGCCGTTGAACTCGTAGCTGCGATAGCCCTTGCCGACGCCGAAATCCAGGCGGCCGTTCGACAGCAGATCGAGGGTCGCGGCCTGCTCGGCCACCAGGATCGGGTTGTGCCACGGCAAGACGACAACGGCGGTGCCGAGCCGGATCCGCTCGGTGCGCGCGGCGAGAAAAGCCAAGAGGCTCATCGAGGCCGAGACCTGGCCGAACCCGGTGAAATGGTGCTCGACCAGGAATACGCTCGAAAAGCCGAGCTTTTCGGCTTCGACGACGTAATTGACGAAGTCGTGATAGGCGGAGCTGTCGCCGGCCGGCCCACCCTTGGCCCGCGCCCCGCCAAAGAGCCCGAATTTCATGCTAGCCTCCCAGAGCCGTCCGTCGCCGCCTCCCGCACCCCTCGTATGAGCAAAACCGGCTGCGGTCTAAGCAAACCCGCTGCGGGCCAAAACCCGGCCGGGCTTCTCACGGGCGAGACGCCGCGAGAATAGCCACCGGGTAGGCGTATTCGAGGCGGTCGTCGCCGCGGCGTACCGGGATGCCGAGGCTATCGTCCCCGGCCGCAGCAGCAAACATCGCGGTGATCCTGATCTCGTCGCCGGGGTTTGGGAACGAGCGGGCGAGCAGGTTTTCGACCGTGTCGCGCAGCTCGGAGTGGCGGATGCGCGGCTCGCCGAGCCCGGCCGAGCGGAACAAACCCTGCAGCTCGGCGAGCGGCAGCGCGCGCACATGCGAGGGGTCGCGCAATATTTCGAGCTGGTTGAACGCGGCCGCCTTGTCGGGGTCGGGCGAGGCGCAGGTATCGACGACGACGATTCTCCCGCCCGGCGCGCAGACTCGCACCATCTCGCGCATCACCGCTGCCGGATCGGGGAAGTGGTGCACGGCAAAGCGGGTGACGACGATATCGAAAGAGGCGTCGGCAAAGGGCAGCGCCGTGACGTCACCCTCCCGCCAGGTCACATTGCCGATCCGCTTCTCGGCGGCAAGCGCGCGGGCACGGGCGAGCATCGCCGGGGTCATGTCGATACCGGTTGCATGGCGCAGATGCGGCGCGAACGCGCAGACGACGAGGCCGCCGCCACAGGCGACATCAAGGAGCGTGTCGGTCGCGCACGGTTCCGCGACGTCGATGATCAGCTTCAGCGCGTCGGCATCCGCGATCGGCCGTGCCGTGGTAAACGGCGTCGCCTGCCGTGTGAACTGGTCGCGGATCAGGCTGTCATGGTCGGCGTCGGTCATGATCGAATTGCTCCCGCTGGGTCCCGCGGGTCGCGATCGCCGCCAAGGCCTCAGCTCTGCTGATCCTAGCCTGATTTGCCGCGGCGTGGGAGATCTGGCCGAGCGATGTGGGGGCAACGCGCGATCGCGGCTGCTGCCGTAGCGAGCCGCTCACGGCAATGTGATGCGCAGGACAGCCATGCCAAACACGGGCTAGATCGGTCAGCCTTGATCGCCTATTTGTTGCACTGCAGTAGAACCTCAATCCACGGATCAAACGATGCCGGAAGAGTTTCCCAACACTGGAGAGCCGCGCTTCGCCGATCGGTCTTTTGGCGGCTGGCGCATGATCGCCGGGGCCTGGGCCGTCGCGATTGTCGCACTGGTGCTGTTTGCCGGAGCTCAGGCAGTCGCCTCGCGCCCGGCTGCTTCGCTTTCCGGATACGATTATTCCGGTGTCATGATCCCGCAGCACGACGCGAGCTGCGCCGGCCCCGACGCGGTGACCGCATCGGTGGCTCCGTCCTGCTCGGCCGACGTGGAAAGCGCGATCGAGCGCGCCGAGGCGTCCTATTACGGCTGGTGAGTCTCGGCCGGCGGCAGAGCCGTTCGGGCCCCCATCACAGCGACGGCATCCGCCTCGGCAGCAAGTGCTGCCAGTTGTGCGGCGATCTGATCGGCGGTGACGTCAATCGTCTCGTGATCGCCCGCATGATCGGTGAAAGTGACCGCGAAACCCCGCGGGCTTTCCCGTAATTGGTGCTCCGGAAGGTTGGCAGCGAACTCCTCGGCATAGGTGCAGTCGGCCGCGCAAGTGATCCGGTTGCGGCTGATCGCGATAAACGGCAGCGCGTGCCCTGACGTATCATATGCTGCCGACCAGCGGCGTTCGGCCCCGTCATAGCTGTCGGCGACATAAAGTTGATCGGCGCTCGCACCGGTCTTCCGATCGATAAAGCTGCGCAGGCAATAGAAATTGGTGTCCGGCGTGCCGAGAAAGGGTGCGGCGTGTTGGGCCTTCAGCCCGATCAGCTCGATAAACCGACCCGACAGGTGCTCGCGCATCACCACCCCGGCCGGAAGCCCCGTCGTGACATGCTCGCCCGACGGAGCCAGCGCGGCGCAGCCGGCCAGTGCCGTGCCGATCACCACCGCGAAAAACGACGGGCCGCGGCGGGATGGCCTCATTGGCCGCGATCGATGATCGCGGCGTTGTCCTCGCATTGGCCGCGATCGATGATCGCGGCGTTGTCCTCGCATTGGCCGCGATCGATGATCGCGGCGTTGTCCTCGGCGAGCGCCGGGGCCGATTTGACAAAAGGTGGCCGGACCCCATCAAACGACAGCGGCAGACCGACCAGCGACAATGGGGGCTCTGTGGCAGCGACCGCCAGATGCTGGATCATGCCGAGCGCCACGGTCTGGGCATCGGCGACGACCCGATCGACGCTCTGCATCGGGCCATTCGGGATCCCGGTGGCATCGAGCCGCGCCGTCCAGACAGCGATCGGCTCCGTCGCGAAAATCTGTTCTAGGATCGGGACCAGGACGTGGCGATTGACCACCCGGTCCTTGTTCGAGCGAAAGCGCGGATCGATCGCCAATTCGGGCCGGGCGATCGCCGTGCACAAGCGGCGATAGAGGTTGTCATTGCCGGCGGCGACCATGATCGCCCCGTCGGCCGCGGAAAAAGCCTGGTACGGAACGATCATGTCGACCCCCGAACCCTGGCGCGCCGGGATCTCGCCGTTCACGAGATGGGCGGCGATCGGGATCGTCATCCAGGCGAGCGCCGCTTCGTAGAGCGAGGTATCGACGACCCCGCCGCGGCCGGTCCGGCGCCGCTCAGCGAGTGCTGCGAGGATGCCGATCACCGACCACATGCCCGTGGCGAGATCGACGATCGACACCGCGACACGCACCGGCGGGCGTCCATCCTCGCCCATCAGGCTCATCAGCCCGCCATGCGCCTGCATCAGCGGATCGTAGCCCGGCCGCTCGCGCAGCGGCCCCGTGGCGCCGAACGCCCCGAGATTGCAATAGACGAGGCCGGGCTTTTCGGCGAGCAACGCCGCGGCGCCGAGCCCGCAGCGGTCGAGCGCGCCAAATTTGAGATTGTGGATCAGGACATCGGCGCGACCGACGATCAGCGTCCGCAGTTCTGTCACCGCACGCGGCTCGGCAAGATCGATCGCGATCCCGCGCTTGGCGCGGTTGACCGCATGAAAGCAGGTCGCGGCGCCGGCGGCAAACGGTGGCCCCCAGCCGCGGGCGGCATCGCCGGTGCGCGGGTTTTCGACCTTGATCACCTCGGCGCCGAGCTCGCCAAGGATCATCCCGGCATAGGGTGCGGCGATGCTCTGCCCGATCTCGATCACGACGAGGCCGGAAAGCGGGCTGCTGCTCGACATCGAAACTCCGTCAGGAACGAGGTGTCCGGGCCGTGCCGGCGCCGGGCACGAGAGTTGGCGCAGGGCCTGCGCGTATTAGCATAAACCGCACCGCAGCGGGCGAGAGGTTTGGCGCCACTTGCGTCGCCATGGCCCGGCGTGCTATGCGGCGAACCCGTCGTCCACTCATAACCAGTTGCAGGAAAAGACAAATGCGCTTCGGCTTTTTCGACCAGCTGCCATGCGCGAGCGGTTTTTCCGAGGCGCAGCGCTATCGCGATATCCTCGCCCAGATCGAGCTCGGCGACACGATCGGCTTTGATACGGTGTGGCTCGGCGAGCTTCATTTCAGCCGCAGCTTCTCCATCCTTGCCGACCCGCTGATGGTGCTGGCAGCGGCGGCACAGCGCACCCGCCGTATTCGCCTTGGCACCGCGGTGACGCTCTTGCCGTTGCACAATCCGGTCAGGATCGCCGAGGCGGCGGCGACCGCCGACATTCTGAGCGGCGGGCGGCTCGAGCTGGGCTGCGGCCGCGGCACCGCCCCGCTGCACTATGCGGGTTACGATATCCCGCAGGAGGAGAGCCGCGAGCGTTTCGACGAGGCGCTCGACTTTATCATCGGCGCCTGGACCAGCGAATCCTTCTCCTATGCCGGCAAGCATTTTCACGCCGACGGGCTGAGCCTCACCCCGCGGCCCCTGCAGCAGCCGCACCCGCCGGTACGGATTGCCGCCAACAGTCCCGATACCTTCCCGTTTGCGGCGCGGCGCCGGCTGCCGATCTTTGCGACACCGCTGATCAATCCGCCGGACAAGCTCAAGGAAGGGCTCGGAATCTATCGCGCCGGGCTGCCCGATGGCGACGCCGCGCTGGCGTTTCCGGTGCATGTGACGACCAGTCGGGCGCAGGCGCGGCAGGACTGCGAGGCCGGACTGATGCGGTTTCTGCACGAGGCCGCGGCGCGGCTCGCCCCGTTGGGCCAAGCCGACATCAAGAGCTTTGAAGCCTTCCGCCAGGTGCTGGCGCGCATCGAGCGGGTCACCTTCGAGGATATGGACCGCGAGATGGGGGTGTTTGGCGACCCGGACTACTGCGTCGATCGGGTGCGGCAACTCGAGCGCGAATACGGCATGAACGAGTTCATCTGCTATTTCAACCAAGGCGGGATCATGGACCACGAGATGGTTCGCCGGTCGATGACCCTGTTTGCCGAAAAGGTCATGCCACACTGCCGGTAACGTCGCTCGGGATCTTCCCGTGCCAACGCGGCCAAGGCACCAAATTTTGGCGAGCCTCTGTGGTAGCTGGGGCGGAACCCGACGGCGCCGGCCCCGCTACACCGGATGCGGAAGCGAGCCGCTAGTCTGCGGCGACCGGGGCCGTGCCAAAGCTCGGTGTATCGGTGCGGTCGATCAGCGCCTCGGGGCCCTCGGCCGGCAGATTTTCGAGCCAGTTGATGCCCGCGTCGATGTCGTTCTCCCACATTTCGCGCGGCATTTCATAAAGGAACTCGACCCCATAGCCGTTCGGATCGTTGATATAGACGCTGTGAGTCACGCCGTGATTGACCCGCCAGTTGAATTTGACCCCACGGCTCTGCAGAAAGGCGAGCTGCTTTTGCCAGGCCTCGCGGCTCGGCATGGTCAGCGCCACGTGGTTGATCGCGACACTGCCATCCGACAGCACCCATTCGGCGGGCGGCGGCAGGTTCGGGCTCTCCACCAGCGCGACGGTGTGATGGGTCAGCTTGCCGTCGTTGACGGCGCTGTAGAACCGCATCTTCGGCGGGTTCGGCCGGCCGGGCTTCGGGTGCAACTCGCCGACCTGTTTGAAGCCGACGATCTCGGTCCAGAACTTATGCGACTCGTCGATATCCCGGACGTTCAGCACCAGATGGTTGATGCCGGACGGGCTGACCGCTTCGGCCGGGGCCGCCGATACGTCGAACCTTGCCTCTGGCATTGGAACACTCCCATATTTCACAGGATAGCTGTAACCCGGCCGAGCGGGCGGCGCAAGCACGCCACCTTTATCGCCGATCGCCGCCCGATCGCCGCCCGATCGCCGCCCGATCGCCAGGATCAGCAAGCCGCGTTCAGCGCAACAGGAGTGACGCCGGTGTCGATAACCTTTCATCCGCTGCACCCGGTCTTTGCCGCCGAAATCGCCGGTATCGACTGCCGTCGCCCGCTCGACAGCGAGGAGGTCGCCGCGATCGAAGCCGGCATGGACAAATACGCCGTCCTTGTCTTTCGCGACCAGCGGCTGAGCGATGCCGAGCAGATCGCATTCACCCGTCATTTCGGCGAGCTCGAAAGCTATGCCGCACCGGGGCATGTGCGCCGCCGCGAGGATCAGCGGCTGGGGCCCGGCATTGCCGATCTCTCGAACCTCGACAAGGACGGGACGATCATGTCGGCCGAGGACCGGGTGTGGTTTTTCAAGCTCGGCGACCGGCTGTGGCATTCCGACAGCTCGTTCCGCCCGATCCCGGCGAAATATTCGCTGCTCTCTGGACGGGCCATCCCGTCAGCCGGTGGCAATACCGAGTTTGCCGACATGCGCGCCGCCTATGACGCGCTCGATCCCGCCACCAAGGCCGAGATCGAGGACCTCGTCTGCGAGCACTCGCTGATCCATTCGCGTGCCCAGATCGGCTTCACCGATCTGACGCCGCAGGAAGTCGAGGCGTTTCGCCCGGTGCGTCAACGGCTGGTGCGCACCCACCCGTCGAGCGGGCGCCGCTCGCTGTTCCTCGCCGCGCATGCCGGCGCCATCCTCGGCTGGACGATCCCCGAAGCACGGATATTTCTGCGCGACCTGACAGAGCATGCGACGCAACGCGAGTTCGTCTACTCGCACGCTTGGCAGCCCTATGATCTGGTGGTGTGGGACAACCGCTCGACGATGCACCGCGCCCGCCGTTTCGACCGCAACGAGGTTCGCGATGTGCGTCGCACCACGCTTGCCGGCGACGCGCCGACGGTCGAGCAGCCGCTCGCTTAGGACGGGCGGGTTCCGAGCAATCGAAGAACGCCGGCGCGCGCCTCGCGGCCGCAGCGGCTCAACGGGCGGAGGTCTCCTCGGTGAGGACGCCGCGGCGGAGCTGGTCGCGTTCGATCGATTCGAACAATGCGCGGAAATTGCCCTCGCCAAACCCCTCGTTGCCCTTGCGCTCGATGATCTCGAAAAAGATCGGGCCGATCACCGTGTCGGTGAAAATCTGCAGCAGCAACCCCTGACCCGCGCCCCCCTGCCCGATGCTGGGCGCACCATCGACCAGGATGCGGTCGCGCCGCAGCCGGCTCAGGTCCTCGCCATGTCCCGGCACGCGGGCATCGACAGCCTCGTAATAGGTGTCCGGCACCGACACGAACGAGACCCCGCGCGCCCGCAGCGCCTCTACCGTGGCATAGATGTCGCCGCTGGCGAGCGCGATATGCTGGATGCCCTCGCCATGATAAGCCGCCAGATATTCCGCGATCTGCGATTTGTCGTCGGCGCTCTCGTTGATCGGGATGCGGATCTTGCCATCGGGGCTGGTCATCGCCTTTGAGCGCAGCCCGGTCAGCCGGCCTTCGATATCGAAATAGCGGATCTCACGGAAACTGAAGAGACGCTCGTAGAACTCGGCCCACTGGCCCATCCGCCCGCGATGCACATTATGCGTCAAATGATCGATCCCGGTCAGCCCCACCCCGGAGGCGGCCGGATCGGCCCGCAATGGCACAAAATCGACATCGTAGATCGTGTGCTCGCCATAGCGGTCGACGAGGTAGATCAGGCTCCCGCCGATCCCCTCGATCGCCGGGATGTTGAGCTCCATCGGCCCGAGCTTGCCGTGCACCGGCCTGGCACCGAGCTTCAACGCGCGCTCATAGGCTTTGGCTGCGTCGGCGACGCGGAAGGCGATCGCGCAGACCGACGGCCCGTGCAACCGGGCAAAGGCTTGGGCAAAGCTTTCCGGCTCGGCGTTGACAATGAAGTTGATATCGCCCTGGCGGTAGAGCGTCACGTTTTTCGAGCGATGCCGGGCCGCGGCGACAAACCCCATGCGGCCGAACAAAGCACCGAGCGCCTGCGGGTCGGGCCCGGTGTATTCGACGAACTCAAACCCGTCCGTCGCCATCGGATTGTCCCACAGATCCTGTCTGCCTGTCGTGGCCATCCTGGCCTCCCTTCACCCGGGACCAGGATGTGGTCGCGCCTCGCGCCGCCGCCAAGATCGCCTGTGCGCGGGGTCCGGACTGCCGCTGCCTGCCAGGCCGAGACGGCGGCGCGCCAGGCGTCCGCTATTTTGGCAAGGCTACCGGGATTTTGTATAGGCTGACCGCGTTGTCGAAGACCAGCCGAGCGAGCGCCGCCTTCCCCAGCGCCGCTTCGGCCGGGGCGTGCCCCAGCGCTTTCGAATGCGGCCAGGGGCTGTCGAGACCGGGAAAGTCGCTGGCCCACAGGAAGTTTTGCAGGCCGATCTCCGGAACGCGCCGAAAGCCGCCCTCCTCCTCGACCTCGAAGGTGAAGAACACCTGCCGTTTGACAAACTCGGTCGGGTTCTGGGACAGCGCGATGTCGGGTTTGAAGACCCGGCTTTGCGGGCCGCCGAAATCATATTCGCGGTCGAACCGCCAGAACAGAAACGGGACCCAGCCGACACCGGCCTCTTCGAGGACAAAGCGGATGCCGGGGTGGCGGTCGCAGATGCCGGAGAACACGACCGCACTCATCAATTCCGCCATCAGCCCCATCGGGAAGTTGGCCACCCGCATCAGCGCCTGGTTGCGCGGCTCGAGCCCCGCGACACCGACCCCGATCTGCCGTGACCCGCCGCTCGGATTGGCGTGCAGGTTGACCGGCATTCCGGTTTGCGCGGCCGCGGCCCAGAGCGGCTCCCACATCTGGTGCAGGACCGGCTCCGGGGCGTTCGCCCAGTCGAAAATGACGCCGGTCGGCAGTCCGAAATCGGCCACCCGAATCAGCTCTGCCACGGCCTCCTCGGCGCTTTGGCAGGGCAGCGGCAGCAGCATGATGAAACGGCCATCCGACTCCTCGTACAATTCGCGCGCCCAATCATTGACCGCCCGAACACAGGCCGCGCGCAGCTGCGGGTCCCTGATCTGCCAGATCTGCTCATAGGGCCCGTTGACGAGCTCGGCATCGACCCCGTCGCGATCCATGTCCTCGCAGCGGTAGCGCGCATTGGCGGCACGGAAAATCCCGGGCTCGGGCTCCTCAGCCATGCCTGCCCGGGTATAGCAGTTCACCGGCCCCCGGCCGACACCGGCCCACCCCACCCCGCTCCAGGCGCGGCCCTCGACGATCCATTGGCGGGTCCCGTCGGGACGCTCGACGACCCGCGGCCCGTCCTCCTGGAATTTTCTTGGCAGCCGCCTGGTCCACAGATCAAAGGGAAGGTGCATGACCCGGCAATGACCATCGGCGGAGACCACGCCAAACCGCTTCTCCATCGCGCACCTCCCTTTCCGCTTCAGATGACCGGGCGAGCTTTCGTCGCTCCGTCGCCGTGATCATAAGCCGGTCGTCGCCGTCTCGCTTTAGCAAAATCGACCGGCGCACAGCGGTCCGGTGGCACTTCAGCCGTTCTCGGCGAGCACGGTCCCGGCGAGGTGCAGCGAGCCGCAGATCAGCACGCGAGCGGGGCCGGGCTTGGCGGCGATCGCACAGAGCGCGGCGGCGACCGACGGTGATACCTCGGCCGACAGTCCGACCGAGCGGGCGGCGGCGGCGATGTCGGCGGCGGGAAGCGGGTTGTCCTCGCCCGGGATCGTGACCGCCCAGAGCGCTCGGGCGCGGCCCGCGAGCGGTGCCAGAAAACCCGCGGCATCCTTGGTGTTGAGCATGCCGGCGACGAGGTAGAGCGGCTGGTCGCGCCAATTTGCCGCCATCGCCCCCAGCACCTCGCCGGCGCCCGGGTTGTGGCCGCCATCGAGCCACAATTCCCAGCCCTCGGGCAACATCGCGATCAGCGGCCCCTGCCGCAGCCGCTGCAGCCGCGCCGGCCAGTCGATCTGGCGCAGCCCCACGGCGATTGCTTCACGCGACAATGGGAAGCCGGCCAATTGTTCGAGGCACGCAATCGCGGTGCCGGCATTGATGATCTGATGCACCCCCGGCAGGGATGGCAGCGGGAGATCGAATTGCCAATGCCGGCCCTCGTAGCGCATGCCGCCATGATCGGCCGCGCACCGCCATTCCCGCCCGAACCGATAGAGCGGCGCGCCGATCTCGGCCGCGCGGGTATCGAACACCAAAGCCGCGTCGGATGGCTGCGGGCCGATCACCGCCGGCGCGCCGGGTTTCAGGATCCCGGCCTTCTCGCCGGCGATCGCGGCGATCGTGGTCCCAAGAAACGCCTGGTGGTCGAGCGAGATCGGGGTGATCGCGGTCGCCGCCGGGTGGTGGATCACGTTGGTCGCATCGAGCCTTCCGCCGAGCCCGGTTTCGAGCAGCACGATATCGGCCGGCACCCGGGCAAAGGCGAGAAACGCCGCCGCGGTGGTAATCTCGAAATAGGTGATCGGATCGCCCTGGTTGGCGCCTTCACATTCTTCGAGCACCGCCAGCAGCGCCTCCTCCTCGATCAGGCTGCCGGCGAGACGGATGCGTTCGTGAAAGCGCACGAGATGCGGCGAGATATAGGCGTGCACCCGCAAACCGCCGGCTTCGAGGCAGGCGCGCATTGTCGCGATCGTCGATCCCTTGCCATTGGTGCCAGCAACATGGATGACCGGCGGCAGCCGCTCCTGCGGGTTGCCGAGTGCGGCGAGCAGCCGCTCAACGCGTCCGAGCGACAGGTCGATCAGCTTCGGATGCAATCGGCTGAGCCGCGCCAGCACGACGTCGCTGTTTGGGGTCACACCGCCTCCGGGATTACCGGCACCGGCGCATCGGCCCGCTCGCGATCGCCAAGCAGCCCGAGCAGGCGGCCGATCGTCGCGCGCAATTCCGCGCGCGGCACAACGAGATCGATCATGCCGTGATCGCGCAAATATTCGGCGCGCTGAAATCCATCGGGCAGTTTTTCGTGGATCGTCTCCTCGATGACGCGTGCCCCGGCAAAGCCGATCACGGCACCGGGCTCGGCCAAGGTGATGTCGCCGACCATTGCGAACGAGGCCGAAACCCCGCCGGTGGTCGGATCGGTCAGCAGCACGAGGTAGGGCAGCCCGGCTTCCTTGACCAGATCGGTGGCGATGATCGTGCGCGGCAGCTGCATCAGCGACAGCACCCCCTCCTGCATGCGCGCCCCACCCGAGGCGGGCACAACAATCAGCGCCGCCTCCTGCAAGACGGCGAGCCTCGCTGCGGTCAGCAGCGCCTCACCGGCGGCCGTTCCCATCGACCCGCCCATAAAGCCGAACTCAAACGCCGCAACTACCGCCGGCTGTCCGCCGATCTGGCCGTGCGCGACGATGACCGCGTCGCTGCCCGGCCCGTGCGCCGCCTGCGCTTCCCTCAGCCGGTCGGCATAGCGCCGCCGGTCGCGGAAGCGCAGCGGGTCGGATACCGTCCGCGGCAGCTCGACCCGGCTCGCCGTACCCTCGTCAAACAGGATCTGCAGGCGCCGCGCAGCGCCGATCCGCAGGTGATGCCCGCAGGCATGGCACACTTCGAGATTGGCGGCGAGCTCGCGGTGAAACAGCATCTGCCCGCAGCCCGGACATTTGGTCCACAGATTGTCCGGAACGTCCCGCTTGCGGACCACCGCCCGGATTTTGGGAAGAACAAAATTGCCGAGCCAGTTTGCCACGCTGCGCCAGATGCCCGCGCTTTACCCGGTGATCGCGCTTTGCTCGCAGATCGCCCTCGGATACCCGGCGGATCAGTCGAGCGCCAGCGGCTGACCGTCGAGGTCCTCGGCACGTTCGATCTCGATCAACACCGCATAGCCGTTCTTTTGCGGGTCGCGGTCCTTTTCCGGCTGCACCAGCCGCCGCCACACCTCGTCATAGACCGGCCCCGATTTGTGGATATGGGCACGGCCATAAAAACGCGCGATACCGCCCTTCGGCAGGATGCCTTCCTCGCGCAGTTGCGGCTTGCGCAAATAGACCGTCAGCGCGGTGCCGTCTTGCAGGTTGGCGTTGGTCGAGCCCTTGCCGCGCTCCCACAGCCCGATGTGCGTGTCGTCATAAACCATGGTGCCGCCGCGCGGCGTGATCTGGGCAAAGCCATTCGGCAGGACGCTGCCGACGAGGCACACATTCGCCGGAAACGCGGTGTCGATATGCGATTGCAGAACCTTCGGAATTTTCGTCATCTCGGAACCTCCCCGTCAATTGAGCGACCTGGTCCAGGGTCGAGGAAACGTCGCGCGTCGGTGCAGCGGGTGCAGCGTGATCGGCGCGAGAGATATCACTGGCGCGTCTGCGTGAACCGGCGCAGCGCGGCGATCAGCCGGGTGAGATCGGCCCGCACGCGCGCAAACCCCGAACTCTTCTGCAAGGTCTTCTGGTCCATGTAGAGGGCGCGGTCGACCTCGATCTGCAGGCTGTGACGCTGAAGCTCCGGATGGCCCTGACGCTTGACGATCTCGACACCCTTGTAGATCTCGTTGATGCGCACGTCATAGCCGAGCCCGCGCAAGACGCCGGCGACAAAATCGGTAAATTCCTTCGCGCATGTCGTGCCATCGCGGTCGCCGAGCACAAAATCGGCGGGTCGGCCGATATCGCGGGCGCTGCGTTTCGACGGCATCGAATGGCAATTGATATGCCAGACCACGCCGAACTTGCGATGCAGCCGGCTGCACGCCTCGTCGAGCAGGCGATGGTAGGGTGTGTGGCAGCGCTCGATCCGGTCGAGGATTTCAGCGGCCGAGAGCTTGTGCTCATAGATCGGCAGGCTCGGCCGGGCGACCCGGCGCACCAAGCCGAGACCGGCGCGGGTCGAATGCGACGGGCGCAAGGGCGACGGCCACACGCCGTCGATCAGCGCTTCGTCGATGTCATCGACCGCGCGGTTGGCATCGAGATAGCTGCGTGGAAATAGCGCCGCGAGCAGCGTGGCGCCATATCCGGGGGCGGCGGCGTAGAGCTCGTCTACATAGGTATCTTCGGCGCGGCGCAGGTTTTCAAAGGCGCAGCTGAACCGGAAATCCTCGGGGTAAAACGAGCCGCTGTGCGGCGAATCGAAGACGAGCGGCACTTCTGCCATTTCCGGGTCGCGCCGCCACAAGACCCCCGCAATTTCGAAGCTCGTCCGCTCGGGCTTGCGGCCCGGGGCAGCCAGCTCGGCGACCCGCTCACGCATCGGCAGGGTCCAGAGATTGCGCGCGCCGCCGCGGCTGGTCCCGCTCGCTGAGCACCGCGCTGGCAAGTTCGACGGGCATTGTGCCCCCACCGGCAAGGCCAGGATCGGCTCGCGAGAGCGGTCCGTCCCGCCGCCCGCGAGTCGCAACGAATGTACGGGCCGCACGCCCGCTGGGCAAGCCGGTGAAGCTGGCGATCTGCGGCTCTGGCGTCGCGCGGCACTTCAGCCTAGGCTGGCCAAATGACTGCGACCGCGATCGGCAGCGTCGAGATGCTGCGCCGGCTCGTCGCCTTTGACACGACGAGCCGAGGCTCGAACCTGGCGCTGATCGAGTTCGTGCGCGACTATCTCGACAGGCTCGGCGTGACGAGCGAGCTCGTTTTCGACGAGACCGGGCACAAAGCCAATCTCTATGCCAAGCTCGGACCCGCCGGGATCGGCGGGATCATGCTGTCCGGGCATACCGACGTGGTTCCGGTCGATGGCCAGGATTGGCACAGCGACCCGTTTGCGGTGCTGACCCGCGACGATCGGCTGTTCGGCCGCGGCACCGCCGACATGAAGAGCTTTGTCGCGGTGGTGCTGGCGCTGCTGCCGCAACTTGTCGGGCGCAAACTGCGCCGCCCGATCCACCTTGCGCTCTCCTATGATGAAGAGGTCGGGTGCCGCGGCGTGCGGCGGCTGATCGCGGCGATCGCCGACCGGCCAGACCGGCCGCGGCTGTGCATCGTCGGCGAGCCGACGATGATGCAGCCGGTCACCGGCCACAAGGGCAAGCGCAGCTTTCGCTGCCGGGTGCGAGGGTTCGAGGTGCACTCGGCGCTCTCACATCTTGGCGTCAACGCGATCGAGGCGGCGGCCGAAATGATCGCGTTGTTGAGGGCGATGGCCCGGCAGCGGCGCGATGAGGGCCCGTTCGATCCCGATTACACGCCCGCCTACACGACGATCCAGACGGGGGTGATCCACGGTGGCACCGCGCTCAACATCGTGCCCAGGGATTGCAGCTTTGATTTCGAGTTCCGGCTGTTGCCGGACGAACCCCCGGAGGCTGGGATCGGCGAGTTGCGCGATTTTGCTGAACAGCGGCTGCTGCCGGAAATGCGCGCAATCCGCCCGGAAGCAGCGATCGAGTTCGAGGAGCTGAGCGCCTTTCCCGGGCTCGATACCAGCGATGACGCCGAAATCACCCAATTGGTCGCCGCGCTGACCGGCGCCAATGGCACCGCCAAGGTCAGCTTCGGCACCGAAGGCGGGCTGTTTCAACAGGCCGGGATCGCGACGGTTGTTTGCGGTCCGGGGTCGATCGAGCAGGCGCATAAGCCCGACGAATTCATCGATCTCGAGCAGATCGCGCAATGCGAGCGGTTTATCGCCCGCATTTTCGACAATGCAGCCGCCTGAGGGAGGCGTAGCGTGGCCGAGCCGAACTATGCTGTCGAGCTGATCCCACCCGATATCGAGCCCTATCGGGCCGGCAATACCGGGACCGAATACGTCACGACGTTCGACAGCGGCAGGTCCGGGCCGCATGTGCTGGTGACCGCGCTGACCCACGGCAACGAGATCTGCGGTGCGATCGCAGTTGACCGGCTGTTTCGCGCCGGGTTGCGTCCGCGGCAGGGCCGGCTGACCCTGGCCTTCGACAATGTCGCAGCCTATCGCAGCTTCGACCGGCGCTACCCGGTCGCATCGCGCTTTGTCGACGAGGATTTCAATCGGCTGTGGGACGAGGCCACCCTCGACGGCCCGCGGCAATCGGTCGAGCTGGCCCGGGCGCGCTCGCTGCGTCCGTTTGTCGACGCCGCGGATTTCCTCTTGGACATCCATTCGATGCAGTATGCGACGGCACCCTTGATGCTGGCCGGAACGCTCGACCGGTCGGTGAGCCTCGCCCGGCGTGTCGGCATCCCGGAGCTGATCATGTGCGATGTCGGCCACGCCGCCGGCAAGCGGATGCGCGATTACGGCCCGTTCGGCGATCCGGCTTCGGCCAAGACGGCGCTGTTGATCGAGGCCGGGCAGCATTGGCAAAACCGCGCCGCTGAGGTTGCGACCGATGTGATGCTGCGGTTTCTGATCACCGTCGGCACAGTCGATCGCGACGACGCGGCGCCGCTCGCCGGGCCCGATTTCGACGCCCACCCACGCCAGCGCACCATCGAGGTCACCGAGGCGGTCACGATCACCGGCGACAATTTTGAATTTGCGGGCGACTTTCGCGGGCTCGAGGTGCTATCGCCAAAAGGCACCCTGATCGGCCGCGACGACAGCCGCGAGGTGCGCACCCCCTACGATGATTGCGTGCTGATCATGCCGTCGCGGCGGCTGGCCAAGGGGCACACCGCGGTCCGCCTCGGCCGCTTTGTCGCGTGAGCGCCGAGCGGCAGCCAGCCGCCGCCAAAAAGCGCAGCTTCCCACCGGTTGTCGACGCGGGTGCGCGGTTCTTGGTGCTGGGCACGCTGCCGGGCGAAGAATCACTGCGCCGGCAGCAATATTACGCGCATCCCCGCAACCTGTTCTGGCCAATCCTGTTCGCGCTATTCGAGACGCCGCTCGCCGCCGATTATGCCGCGCGGCTCGGCTTTGCGCTGGCCCAGCGGGTGGCGCTGTGGGACGTGTGCGCGATCGGCGAGCGTGAGGCCAGCGCCGATACCACAATCCGTCGCGAGGTACCGAACGCGATCGACCGGCTGCTCGACACGCATCCGCGGATTGGCGCGGTCGCCTTCAACGGCACCGCCGCGCGGCGGCTCCATGACCGCCATTTCCCACGACGCCCCGGTGTCGTCTATCTCGCCCTGCCATCGACCAGCCCGGCCCATGCCCGGCTCGACTTCGCCGCCAAGCTCGCCCTATGGCGCGCCTTGCGCGAGACGCTGAGCGGGGAGGTCTAACCGATAAAAGGCGGCGGCGTTGTGCTCATGCACGGCGAACTGACGCAGCGGATCTTCGATGCGCCGCAGGTGAGAGGGACCGTGAGGAGCTTCGAGGTTGCCGCTCAGGCTATGCGCGACAAGGGGCCTGATCCCGAGAATGAGAAGCTGACGCGGACAGGTTTCGTGCGCCGAGTCGCGCTGGCGTTCTGCGGCATGCATCGCAAGGGCAAGGCCGAGAAGCTCAGTGGTAGGCGCGAGATACGATGGAAGTTGGTGGGCGTTAGCTAAACGAGGTTCATGCTATAGAGCGTTTTATGATGAGCGGCGGATTCCGGTCCTTGAAGGATTGACTGATGTCTCTTTTAGCAGAAGAAGTTGTCGAGGAGTGGCTGCGCCGCGATGGTCATTTCACCATGCGCGGTATCAAATTAGGTAACCATGAAATCGACCTTCTCGCGGTAAAGCGATCTGACGACAAGATCATCTGCCGACATATTGAGGTGCAAGCAGCCGTGAGAGCCATCAGCTATATCTCACACACCAATACTGCAAAACATCGATCTGAGGCGGAGCTTGATCAGGAAGTCAAGAAATGGGTGCAAAAGAAATTTTACCTGCCAGCGAAAAAAATCTTGATGAAATCCCTCTGGAATGTCGAATGGACATCGGAACTGGTTGTGGGTGATGTTAAGTACCCTCGTGAGATTTCCATTCTCGAAAAAGAGGGCATCATTGTTCATAAGCTGAAAAACGTGATCCAGTCACTCGCAACAGAAAAGTTTATATTGCGACGAACGGTCGGGGCGGACCTCGTTGACTTGCTTCATATGGCGAACCGTCCGTTGGCCCCATTTGCGCCCGAGTAGCGGATTTTGACGACATATGTCATTCTGGCCAAGACAGAGATGCACCTCGTGATCAGGCACGAGGTAAGCACAAGATTCCGTTATCGAGGCGATAGTGTCCGTAAGAAACGCATCTCTATAAAGCCTCAAGAGCTAGGCGGAAGACACCAGCGATGAACCGAGAATTTACAACTTTGCGGACCGAGGACCGTGGCGGGGGGTTGGTGCTGCTGACGCTGAACCGGCCCGAAATCGCCAACGCGCTCAACACCCAGATGGGCCGCGACCTGCTCGCCTTTTTTGATGCGGTCAATGCCGCCCCAAAAGAGGCGCGCTCGATCGTGCTGACCGGTGCGGGCGAGCGGGCGTTCTGCGCCGGCGGCGATCTCAAGGAACGCAACGGCATGACCGACGACGAGTGGCAGGACCAGCACTTGCTGTTCGAGCGCATGGTGCGCGCTCTCGTCGCCTGCCCGGTGCCGGTGATCGGCGCGGTGAATGGTGCGGCCTATGCCGGCGGCTGCGAGCTGGCGCTCTCTTGCGACTTTATTTATGCCGCCGAGACCGCCCGCTTTGCGCTGACCGAGGTGACGCTCGGCATCATGCCGGGAGCCGGCGGCACGCAGAATTTGCCGCGCGCGGTCGGCGAGCGCCGCGCCAAGGAGATCATCCTGACCGGGCGCCCGTTCACCGCGCAGGAAGCCCATGACTGGGGCATGGTCAATCGGCTCTGCGCGCCAGGCAAGCTGGTCGAGGAGGCACTCGAAACCGCGCGGCGGATCGCCGACAACGCGCCGATTTCGGTGCGCCAGGCCAAGCACGCGATCCATTATGGACTGCAGATGGACTTAGCGAGCGGCATGATGCTCGAAATCGAAGCCTACAACCGCATGGTCCCGACCGAAGACCGCCGCGAGGGCATTGCCTCGTTCAACGAAAAGCGCAAACCGAATTTCAAGGGCCGATAGTAATCAATTTCAAGAGCCGATAGTATTCATTGTGAGGCACGAGGTGGCGCGCAGTTGCTTTGGATTTGATCTGGGCGGGCCGAGATTGCGTCGTTACGCTTGCGGTGACAGGGTGCCGACAGATTAACCCCTCGGGAGGTGAGTGATGGATGGCGATCGAATTGACCGCACTCAGCCGGCAGAGCTGACGCGGACGCTGGCGCAGCGGACGGCGCGTCTGGATTACAAAGACTTGCCGGCGTCGGTGCGGGAAGTGGCGCGGCAATGCGTGCTCGATTATCTCGGCTGCGCGATCGCCGGAGCCGGTGATCCGCTGGTCGGCATGTTGCTGGCCGAACTGGCCGAGGCGGGCGGTGCGGCGCAGGCGAGCGTCGTGGCGCACCGGGAACGGTTGCCGGCGTTATCGGCGGCGCTCGTTAATGGTGCCGCGGGTCATGCGCTCGATTTTGACGACGTCAATGTCGCGATGCCAGGGCATCCCTCGGTCGCGGTGCTCCCCGGCTTGCTGGCGCTGGCCGAGCTGACGCGCAGTTCCGGCCGCGACGTGCTGACCGCGTTTGTCGCCGGCTACGAGACCGAATGCCGGATCGGCGCCGCACTCGCCCCCGGTCATTACGATCTCGGCTTTCATTCGACCGCGACAATCGGCTGTCTTGGCGCGGCGGCGGCCTGCGCGCGGCTCCTGGCGCTCGATGCCGAGCAGACCGCGGTGGCGCTCGGTATCGCCGGGACCCAGGCGGCCGGGCTCAAATCCGAGTTCGGCACGATGTGCAAGCCGTTCCATGCGGGGAAGGCGGCGCAAAACGGTCTGCTCGCAGCGCGGCTGGCGGCCCGCGGCTTTTCGAGCCGGTCCGATCTGATCGAGTGCGTGCAGGGCTTTGCCGCGACGCACGGTCCCGATTTTGCGCCGGAGAAGGCGCTGGCCGAGCCCGAAAACGGCTTTCATATCCTCGCCAACCTCTTCAAATATCACGCGGCGTGCTATTTCACCCATGCGCCGATCGAATGCGCGCGCGAGCTGCGCCGGCGGCACGGGCTGACCCCGGAGGGGATCGCCGGCATCACCCTGCGCATCGATGCCAGCACCGACCGGGTCTGCAACATCCCGACCCCGGTCGATGGTTTGCAGAGCAAGTTCAGCTTGCGCCAGACCGTGGCGATGGCCTTGGCCGGCATCGATACCGCGAGCCTCGCCACCTATGGGGAGCAGACGGCGTATGATCCGGGCCTCGTGCGGCTGCGCGAGCTGATGACGATCGACTTTCAGCAGAATTGGCCGCAGACCGTCGCCGAGCTCGAGGTCACGCCGGTCGGTGGCGCACCGCTCACCGCGCATCATGATTCGGGCATCCCGGCCGCCGACATTGCCGCGCAGGGCCGGCGCCTCGCCATGAAATTCGATGCGCTGGTGGCACCGGTGCTCGGTGCTGCACGGGCGCGCGAATTGCGCGAAACCGTCGCCGGGCTCGACGATATCGCGGATATCGGGCTCCTTTGCCGGCTCGGCGCCGGCTGACCGCGGTCGCCTCTGCGATTTTCTGGCGAGATGGCGAGTGGCCGATGTCTGCGCCGTCGCCGGCCGGCGCGATGATTTGTCAGCTGCTGCGTTCCTGGTGAGATGAAGCTTCTGTCGGGACTGGCGGCCGACGGCAGCGGGTTGCCGCTGCCCGCCGATCAGCGTCTTCTGGAGCTCGGCTTCGCCGCCTGGCAGGAGGCACTCGGATCGGCTGCGGCTGACCCCGCAGCACCGGCCGCGCGCGCCTGGAGCGCGGTCGGCCCGGGGCGGCGGCTCCTCGCCGGCATCTTTGGCAACAGCCCGTTTTTGAGCGGGCTCGCGGTCGCCGAATGGCGGTTTCTGACCCGGCTCCTCGCCGAGGGTGCCGAACCGCTGTTCGGAGAGATCGCAGCCGGGATCGAAGACCGCGCCGATCGCGGCGAGGATTTGCCGGGATTGATGCGGCGATTGCGCATCGCCAAGCGGCGCACAGCACTGCTCGCCGCGGTCGCCGAGCTCGCCGGGGCCTGGTCGCTCGAACAGCAGACGACAGCCCTCAGCCGGTTCGCCGCCGCATCAGTCGGCGCAGCGGCCCGCCAGCTATTGCGCCAAGCGGCGGCGAGCAAGCGGATCGTACTCGCCGATCCCAACGACCCGGAGTGCGACAGCGGCCTCGTCATCCTCGGCATAGGCAAGCTCGGCGCCGAGGAGCTGAATTATTCGAGCGATATCGACTTGATCCTGCTGTTCGATCAGGCGCGGGCCCGGGTCGCCGGCGCCGATGGGCCGCAACCGTTCTTCAGCCGGCTCGCGCGGGACCTTGTGCGCATTCTCGAAGAGCGCACCGGCGATGGCTATGTGTTTCGCACCGATCTTCGGCTGCGCCCCGATCCGGGCTCGACCCCGCCGGCGATGTCGGTCGCGGCAGCACTCGCCTATTACGAGAGCGTCGGCCAGAATTGGGAGCGCGCGGCGCTGATCAAGGCGCGCCCGGTCGCCGGCGACCGGGACGCCGGCGAGGGGTTCCTGCGAGAATTGCGGCCCTTTATCTGGCGCCGCCATCTCGATTTCGCGGCGATCCAGGACATTCATTCGATCAAGCGCCAGATCAACGCCCATCGCGGCGGCGCTCGCATCGCCGTCGAAGGGCACGACATCAAGATCGGCCGCGGCGGGATTCGCGAAATCGAGTTCTTTGCCCAGACCCAGCAGCTGATCTGGGGCGGACGCCGGCCGGAATTGCGGGTGCGCCGGACCTGCGAGGCGCTGCGCCGGCTCGCTGAGATGGGCCGGATCGAACCATCGGTCGCCGCCGTGCTGACCGACGATTACCGGTTTCTGCGCCGCCTCGAGCATCGCCTGCAGATGGTTGACGACGCGCAGACCCATCGCCTGCCCGAGGATTGCGCCGGGATTGCCCGGATCGCCCGGTTTCTCGGCTATTGCACGCCCGACGCGTTTACCGTCGATCTGACCGGGCACCTGCGCTCGGTCGAGCAGACATATGCCGAGCTGTTCGAGCAGGCGCCCAACCTCGCCGGGCCCGGCAATCTGGTGTTCACCGGGACCGAGGACGACCCGGAAACGCTCGAGACGATCGCACGGCTCGGCTTTGCCGACCCGCCGGCGATCGCCGCCCTGGTGCGCGGCTGGCATTACGGCCGCATGCGGGCGACGCGCAGCCAGCGGGTGCGCGAACTCCTGACCGAGCTGGTTCCGGAACTGCTGCGCATCTTCGGCGCCACTTCCCATCCCGACGAGGCCCTGCGGCGGTTCGACCGGTTTCTGTCGCGGCTGCAGTCGGGGGTTCAGCTATTCTCGCTGTTTCAGGCGAATCCGGGGCTGCTCTCGCTGGTGGCCGACATCATGGCCGGCGCGCCGCGCCTCGCCGAGCAGCTGGCGCAGCGGCCGGCACTGCTCGATGCGGTGCTGACCGAGGAGTTTTTTGCGCCGCCGGTGGATCGCCCCCGTCTTGCCGCCGATCTCGGCGATACTCTCGCCGGTGCCGTCGATTTCGCCGATACGCTCGATGCGCTGCGACGATGGGCGAACGAGCGGCGGTTCCAGATCGGCGTGCAGCTGTTGCGCCGCACGCTCCAGGCCGGGGCGGCCGGCGCGGCCCTCGCCGACATCGCCGAATGCGCGCTCGCCGCCCTTATCCCGGCCGTCGAGACGGAATTCGTGCGCGTGCACGGGCGGGTAGAAGGCGGCGCCTGGGCGGTGGTCGGGATGGGACGGCTCGGCAGCCGCGAGATGACGCTCGCCTCCGATCTCGATCTGATCCTGATCTATGATGCGCCGCCAGGCGTCGCTGCCTCCGACGGCGCCCGGCCGCTGCCGGTCTCGGCCTACTACGCCCGGCTGAGCCAGCGGCTGATCGGAGCCTTGACCGCGCCGACCGCCGAGGGCTCGCTCTACCCGGTCGATATGCGGCTGCGGCCATCGGGCAGCGCGGGACCGATCGCCTCGAGCCTCGCGAGCTTTGAGCGCTACCAGCACCAATCCGCCTGGACCTGGGAGCACATGGCTTTGACCCGCGCGCGCCCGGTCGCCGGGAATACCGGGCTATGCCACCGGGTTGGCGAGGTGATCGGCACGGTGCTGCGATCCCGGCGCGATCCGCAGCGCCTCCTCGTCGATGTCGCCGATATGCGCCGGCGCATCGCTGCGGAAACTCCGCATGCCTCGCCCTGGGATCTGAAGAACCGGCCGGGCGGTCTCATTGACCTCGAATTCATCACCCAATATCTGTTGCTTCGCGAAGCCGCGGTGTCGCCGCAGGTGCTGCACCGCGGCACGGCGGCGGCGCTGCGAGCACTGAGCGCAGCCGGGATCCTGCCAAGACCGGCCGGGAACGAGCTCGGCGATGCTCTTTCGTTGCTGCGCCAGGTGCAGGCGCTGCTGATCCTGATCGGTGATGACGGCGCGCGGGAAACGGACTTTTCCGAGCCCGTGGCCGCCACCCTCGCACGCTGCGCCGGAGCGGTTGACTTCGCCCGGCTCGGCGCAGATATCACTGCCGCCACCGCGCAGGTCGCACGCTGGTACGAGGAGCTGGTCGACGAACCGGCGCGCCGCGTGCGCGAAGCCGCGCTACCAACCGCAGGGAACAGGGAATGACGATCGAGCCCGGCCAGAAGGCTCCCGATTTCACATTGCCGACCGACGGCGACGGCAGCACCAGCCTGGCGCAGCTCGCCGGGCAGAAAGTGGTGCTGTACTTCTACCCGAAGGACGACACCTCGGGCTGCACCGCCGAGGCCTGCGGGTTTCGCGACGCGCTCCCGGATTATCGCGGGGCGGGTGCGGTTGTGATCGGCATCTCCAAGGATTCGGTCGCCGCGCACGACAAGTTCAAGAAAAAACATGCCCTGCCGTTTACGCTCGCTTCTGATGCCGATGGTGCGGTCTGCGAGAAATACGGCACCTGGGTCGAGAAAAGCATGTACGGGCGCAAATATATGGGGATCGAGCGCGCGACCTTCCTGATCGACGGATCGGGCATTGTGCGCGGCGTGTGGCACAAGGTCAGGGTGCCCGGCCATGTCGCCGAAGTGCTGAAAGCGGCGCGCGCCCTCTGACCCGCGAGCCTTCTGATCATTGCGCCTGCGAGCCTGCCGGCTGCGGCTGCCGCAAGCCTGACCGGGGGTGCCGTCGCAATCCTCGCCACGGCAGATCCGGCGGCGAAGGCGGCGCTGAGCCAGGCGCTCGCTGGCCGCTGGGCCGCGGGCGAGTTGCCGGTCGGCGAGGCTGTGCCGCCGCTGCGCCAGGCACGGCCCGAGCGGCCCCGGCTGCTGCCGCCACGCGAGATGCCAAAGCGGCGCAACTTCGGATCGCCGGCCAGCCGTATCGCATTGCTGCACGCGCTCGCCCATATCGAGCTCAACGCGATCGATCTTGCCTGGGACCTCGTCGCCCGTTTTACCGGCGAGGCGGCATTGCCACGCGATTTTTTCGACGATTGGGTCGGGGTCGCCGCCGAGGAGGCGAGCCATTTCACCTTGCTCGCGTCACGGCTCGCGGAGCTCGGAGCCGGTTACGGCGATCTGCCGGCACATGACGGTCTCTGGGAAGCGGCGGCGGCGACCGCTGATGATCTCCTGGCGCGGCTCGCCATCGTGCCGCTGGTGCTCGAGGCGCGCGGGCTCGATGTGACACCAAAGATGGCGCAGCGGCTCGATCATTCCGGCGACCACCGCAGTGCCCGGCTGCTGCGCCATATCTGCCTGCAGGAGATCGGCCATGTGGCGGCCGGCATGCGCTGGTTCGAGTGGCTGTGCCGGGTCCGCGGTCGCGTCGCCGCCGAGGTCTTTCGCGAGCAGGTCGCGCGGCGCTTCGGAGGCCGCCTCAAACCACCCTATAACCATGCCGCCCGCCACGCCGCGAATTTCCCAAGAGCCTATTACGAGCCGGAAGCCAATTACGAGCCGGAAGATGGCGCGCCGCCCGATGCGTCGGCTCGCGGCCAGTGCTGATCCGCCGCCGGGAACGGTCCTGGCGACGGGGCGCGCGGCGATCCCATCGGGTCGGCTTGCAGACGCCGCTCAGCCTCCTCGCGGACGACCCGCGCGAGATCGGGCTGACGGCCGAGCAGCTGGCGAAAATCGACGATGTCGAGGGTCAAGAGCGTGCAGGGCTGCACTGCCGCGATCGTCGCGTTGCGCGGCTCTCCGGTCAACAGCGCGATTTCGCCAAAGAACTCCCCCGGCCCCAGCCGCACCGTGCCCGGTCGCAGCCGCACCTCGACCTCGCCCGAGGCGATGAAATACATGCAATCGCCGCGCTCGCCGCGGCGCACGACGATGGCCCGCGTCGGGTAGTCGCGCGGGCGTAAGAGGCGCGCTACATCGGCGATGACCGAGGCGCCGACCTTGCCAAAAAACGGCACCTTGGCGACAAGGTCCCAGGTGCGCAGGAATTCGCGGCGCCGCAGCTCCTCGGCATAGCCGGTCGCTAGGATACCGGCCCACAATGCGAAAACGAGGATGCCGCTGACCATGACCACCCCGGCCAGGATCCGGCCGAGCGGGGTGATCGGGGTCACGTCACCATAGCCGGTCGTCGTCAGGGTGACGATCGCCCACCACAGCGCCTGCGGGATCGAGCCGAACAGCTCCGGCTGGGCGTGGCGCTCGAGCAGATAGGCAAGGCTGGCGGCGGCCAGCAGCATGATCCCGAAGCCGAGCAACACCGATAAGAGAGCGTGCCGCGCGCGGCTGATCACCCGCTGCAGGCTTGCCAGCCCCGGCGCATAGCGCACCGGCTTGAACACCCAGATAAAGCCGTAGAGGCTGGCGAATCGCGGGTTGAACGCGAGATCGAGGATCCCAGGCAAAGTACCGAGCAGATCAAACACGCCGCCGGTCGAAACCGCCCAGGCGAGCCGCGCGCGCCAGCCGCGCCGATAAGCGGCGGGGGCGCCCGGAGCGGCGGCGAGCCGGGCCAGATACTCGGCGATAAAAAAGGCGCCGGCGATCTGGAACCCGGCATCGAGCAGGCTGTGATAATCCCGGCGCCAGGCGACCTCGGTGTCGGCGAGCATGACCGCGATGCCGAGCATGACCATACCGTGGTGGACGAGCCGAAAAACCCGCGCGGCCGTACCGGCGGCGTCGGGCTGCAGCACCTTGTAGAGCCGCTCCCACCTCATGCGTCATTCTAATAGAGAGCCGGCGGTGCCGAAACAGAAGAGCCACAGAGGCCGCGGTGTCATTGGCGGCGCCGTGCGGTGCCTTCTGCGCGATCGGCGGTACATCCGGCTGCCGTCTGCCGCTCGATGTTTCGCATCGCTGCGATTTCCTGTTATAGGGGCGCGGTGCTGATCCTTCCCAACAACCGGCGGGCGCTCTTCGCCTTTGTTCATGACATCGCGATGGCGGCGCTGTCGCTCGCGGTATCGCTCTACCTGCGGCTCGGCATCGATCTGATCGGCTATCAGCCGCGGCTGACCGCGTTCTACATCGCGAGCTTCACGGTGATCGCCGCCGGGGTGTTCCTGCTGACCGGTCTCTACCGTGGGATCTGGCGCTATGCGTCGCTGCCCGACCTATTCAACATCGCCCGCGCGGTGAGCCTGACCCTGCTCGTCTTTCTGCCGACGATGTTTGTTCTGACCCGTCTCGCAGCACTGCCGCGCTCGACCCTGATCATCGACTGGTTCGTGCTCGTGGCGCTGTTAGGGGCGCCTCGCCTCGCCTATCGCCTGTTCAAGGACCGCGGCCTCGATCACGTCCTCGAGCGCGCCCGGCATCAGAGCGTGCCGGTGCTGCTGATCAGCGCCAAGGATGGGGCCGATACCTTTATCCGCGAGATGATGCGCAACCCGCGCGCCGTCTATCGCGTGGTCGGGGTGCTGGCCGACACCCCGTCGCGGGTCGGGCGCGAGATCTATCGGGTGCCGGTGCTGGGCACGATCGATTCGCTCGAAGCCGTCGTGGCGCGGCTCGACCGCCGCGGCAAGCGCCCGCAGAAGCTGATCATCACCGCGCAGAACCTGCCCGGCCACCAGGTGCGCCGGCTGCTCGATCGCGCCGAGGCCCTGGCCATCCCGCTCGCCCGTCTGCCCAAGCTGACCGATTTCGAGCGTCGGCTCGATAATCCCGAGCATGCCTTCGAGCCGATTGCCCTCGAGGATCTGCTAGGCCGGTCTCAGGCGGTCCTCGACCGGGACGGAATGGCCCGGCTGATCGGCGGCCGGCGGGTGCTCGTGACCGGGGCCGGCGGCACGATCGGCGCCGAGCTCGCCCGCCAGATCGCGACCTTCGCCCCGGCCCGGCTGGTGCTGGTCGACCACAGCGAATTCGCGCTCTACACGATCGACATGGAGCTGCGCGAACGGTTTGCCCAATCGGTGCCGATCCCGCTGTTGCGCGATGTGCGCGATCGCGGCCAGATCGATGCGGTGATCGCCGCCGAACGCCCCGAAATCGTGTTTCACGCCGCGGCGCTGAAGCATCTCCCGATGGTCGAGGCCAACCCGATCGAGGGGGTGCTGACCAACATCGCCGGCAGCCGCAACGTCGCCGAGGCGGCGCGCGCCTTTGGCGTCTCGGTCGTCGTCATGATCTCGACCGACAAGGCGGTCAACCCGACCAGCGTGATGGGTGCGACCAAGCGGCTGGCCGAGGGATTCTGCCAGGCTCTCGATCTCTACGAGGCGCGGCAGCCGGTGCCCGGCACGCGCTATGTCACGGTGCGGTTCGGCAATGTTCTCGGCTCGACCGGGTCGGTGGTGCCGCTGTTCACCCGCCAGCTCGGCGCCGGCGGGCCGCTCACCGTCACACACCCCGACGTCTCGCGCTTTTTCATGACGGTGCGCGAGGCGGTTGAGCTGGTGCTGCAATCGGCCGCACTCTCGTCGGCGCCACAGGCGCAGGCAGAACGCGGCAAAATCTGCGTGCTCGACATGGGCGAGCCGGTGCGCATCGCCGATCTCGCGCGACAGATGATCCGCCTCGCCGGGCTGCGGCCCGACCGCGATATCGCGATCGAATTCATCGGGCTGCGGCCGGGCGAGAAATTGCACGAGGAGCTGTTCCACCCGGCCGAGCCGCTCATCCAGACCGGCAACCCGGCGATCCGCCTGGCGGCACCGCGCACCGCCGACTACGCGATGCTGGCCCGCTCGATCGACGAGATTGAGGAGACGGCGCGCAGCCGCCGCGAGGAACGCATGCTGCAATTGCTGGAGCGGCTGGTGCCGGAATACCGACGCCGCGCGGCACCCCCGGATCTGGCGGCGATTACCGGGGGATGAGCCGGGTCACGAGCGCTGCGGTTCGCGGCTCAGTCCGTTCGCCGCCAGTGCTTCGAGATAGGCGCGCCAGCGCTGATCATGCTCGACGCCGAGCTGGTAGAGGTAGCTCCAGGAATAAATGCCGGTCTCGTGCAGATCGTCGAAGGTGATCCGCACCGCATAGTTGCCGACCGCCTCGACCCCGATGATTCCCACTTCGGCCCGGCCGGCGACCAGCATCTTGTCTCCGGGACCATGGCCGCGGACCTCCGCCGACGGGCTTTCGACCCGCAGATACTCGGCCGGCAGGCGAAAGCGGCGGCCGTCGTCAAAGCTGATTTCGAGCAGCTTTTCGGCCTGCTTCAACCTCAGCTCAAGAGGCCACCGACCGGCCGCGCCGGCGCTCGTCACGGCAGGCTCACGCTGGTGGCAGCCGCTTGGTCATGCCTTCGCCCTCGCCGAGCGGCCGCGCTTCGTCGATCAGCATGATCGGGATGCCGTCGCGGATCGGGTAGGCGAGCCCCGCTTCCTCGCTGATCAGCTCCTGCGCCTCACGGTCGTAGCGCAGTGGCCCCTTGGTCAGTGGACAGACCAGGATTTCGAGCAGCTTCGCGTCGATTTCCGCCGAACCTTCCATGTCCTCCTCCGCATGCGCCAAGCCGGCACCGCATCCCGGCTCAGTGCCGCATTTCGCCGCCACCTGGCCGGTCGAGCACCGCCATCTCGACGATCGCGGTCAACAACTCGGCCCGCGTCGGGAGATCGCGCGCCTCAAGCAGAGCCTGTTTCTCGTTCGGCTCGAACGGACAGACCATCGCAATCGACGTGATCAGCTGCTCGCCCGGCACGGTGCCGATCGCGTCCCATTCTGCCTTGATCTGATGGCGCTCGAAATAGGCCCGCAAGCTGCGAATGAGGCGCTCGCGGTCAAAATCGGGCGCGCGTGCGGTCCGCAGATCTCCGGCGAACTCGTCCCATTGCGGGACCACCCGCCGATAGCCGCCGCTGATCGGCGGCAGCTCCTCGCGAATGCGAAACCGGCACAACCCCGTCAGAGTAACCAAAAACCGGCCGTCATCGGTCTCGGAGAACGACGTGATCCGGCCGGCGCATCCCGTCTGATAGATCGGCGGATCACCCGACAGCGGCTGATTGGGGTCATTCGGCTGGACCATGCCGATCAGGCGGTCGCCGGCCAGCGCGTCGCGCGTCATCGCAAGATATCGCGGCTCGAAAATGTTGAGCGGCAGCTGCCCGCGCGGCAGCAGCAGGACCCCGGTCAACGGGAAGACCGGCAGGGTCTCGCACAGCGCGGTCACCCCCTTTCGTTCACTCATGGGGAGGCCTGCTCATTGGGGGAACTCACTCATCGGTTCGCTCCGTCATCGGCTCGCTTCCTCCGGCTTTTTTGATAGAACATCGGGCTTTCAAGAGAACATCAGCGAGGACAGCCGCCTGCGGCCGCTCAAGGTCAACGGGTCGGTCCCGCCCAACGCCTCGAAGAACTTGACGAGCTGCTTTCGCGCCGCCTGCTCGTTCCATTCGCGGTCGCGCTTAAAGAGGGCGAGCAGCTCGTCGATCGCCGTCGCTCGGTCGCCGCTGCCAAACAGCGCCGTCGCCAGCTCGAAGCGTGCCTCGTGATCGTCGGGGTTCTTTCCCAGCCGGGCGCGCAGCTTGCCGGCCGAGGCCATCGCCTTGGCTCCCTGCTCGGCGAGGTCGAGTGCCACGCGCGCCGCCGCGACTTCGGCGTGACCAGCGTCCTCCTTCGCCACCCGATCCAGCACCTGGCGCGCCTTTGCGAGATCACCCTTGGCCAAATTCGCGCGGGCGAGACCGGCTTGGGCCTCGACATTGTCCGGCTCGCGCTGCAGCACTTGCGAATAGACGGCGCCCGCGCTCGCGTGGTCGCCGGTCTGCAGCGCCTCCTTGGCCATGGCCAGCGCCTCTTCAACCGGCGACGGGCCGCCCTCCTTGCCGCCGCTGACGCGCTGCACGAACTGCTTGACCTGGCTCTCCGGCAGGGCGCCGACAAACCCATCCACCGGTCTGCCGTCGCGAAACGCATAGACCGCCGGGATCGACTGGATGCGCATCTGCTGCGCAATCTCGGGGTTCTCGTCGATGTTGAGCTTGACCATGCGCACCGCGCCATTGGCGGCACGCACCGTTTTCTCCAGGAGTGGGCCGAGCTGCCGGCACGGGCCGCACCACGGCGCCCAAAAATCGACAATGACCGGGATCTCGAACGAGCCGTCGACGACTTCGGTCATGAACGTCGCGGTGGTCACGTCCTTGACGGGGTTGGCAGCCGCGCCGCCGATCAAAGGTTCGCTCGGCATCGCTATCCTCTTCCGGTTAAATCATCAACATGGCCGCACGCCGTGACGATGACAAGCACCGAGACGGCGGCGGCAGACGGTAAACCTCGCTGCCGGCGATCGCCAGGCTAGCGCCCGAGCCCCGAGAGATCGACGATGCCCAGATCGACGATGCCCAGATCGACGATGCCCAGATCGACGATGCCCAGATCGACGATGCGCGGCACGTGCCCGCAGGCGGCGATAAAGCGCAGCAGGTCGCCGGGCGCGATCGCGGTCGTACGATCATTGACCAGCGGGTGGTAGTTGACCGGGTTGCAGCCGAGCATCTCACGGTCGAGCACCGGGGTCGCACGGTGCTCGCTATCATTGGCGAGGGCAAACGGCGTCACACTGCCCGGTCGCACCCCAAGCAGCGCTTCGAGCTCCTCGGCGCCGCCAAACGAGAATCGTGGCGCACCGAGCAGCGCCGCCAGCTTGCCCATCGCGATCTGCCGCTCCTCGAGCATCACGGCGAGCCAGAACCCACCCTTCTTGTCCTTGAGAAACAGGCTCTTGCAATGGCCACCCGGCATGTCGCCATGAACCGCGGCGGCTTCGGCGACGGTAAAAACCGGCGCATGCGAAGAGGTGCGATGCGGGATTCCGAGCTGATCGAGGCGCGCAAACAGCTCCTCAGGGGTCAGCCTCTGTGCGCTCATGCCCCGACGATGGCCCGCCGCAGCAGCCGAGGCAAGGCCGCAAACCGGATGTCGTGGCGCGCCACCCTCTCCCGCCGGATGCGCCGCATATATCTGGAGCACAATGGGCCGGCGGCGCGAGGTGAGGCGGCGTAAGGTGAGGCGGCGCGAGGTGGGGCGGCGCGAGGTGGGGCGGCCAGCGGAAACCGACAGCGATGACTGATACGGCGATGGCTGTCACGCGACGGCAGCTGAGGCGGGGATGGACGACCGGGGCCTGTGCTACCGCAGCAGCCTCGGCGGCGTTTGCCGCGCTTGTTACCGGCCGCTTTCCCGACCCGGTGACGATCACGCTGCCACGCGGCGAAACCCCATCCTTTGCCTTGCACGACATGCGGCTTGGCGAGGGCTGGGCGAGGGCCGCGATCGTCAAGGATGCCGGCGACGATCCCGATGTCACCCACGGTGCGGTTATCGCGGCACGGCTGACCCGCGGACCCAGCGGGAGCGGCATCGTCTTCAAGGCGGGCGCCGGGGTCGGCACCGTGACCAAGCCCGGGCTGCCGCTGGCGGTCGGCGAGCCGGCGATCAACCCCGCCCCGCGGCGAATGATGCAGGCGGCGATTATTGGACTTGCGGCGCAATACCGGGTCCCGGCCGATATCGAGATCGAGATCGCGGTTCCCGGCGGTGAAAAGCTCGCGGAGCGGACCTGGAACCCGCGGCTCGGCATTGTCGGCGGCATCTCGATCCTCGGCACCACCGGGATCGTCGTCCCCTTTTCGTGCTCGGCCTGGATTCATTCGATCCAGCGCGGCATCGACGTGGCGCGCGCGACCGGGTTGCGCCACGTTGTCGGCTGCACCGGCAACACCTCGGAGCTGGCCGCGCGGGAGCTGCTCGGCCTTGGCGCCGAGGCGATGATCGACATGGGCGATTTTGTCGGCGGCATGCTCAAATATCTGCGGCGCCACCCGGTGGAGCGGGTCGGTGTGGCCGGCGGCTTCGCCAAGCTGTCAAAGCTCGCGGCGGGTGCGCTCGATCTCCATTCGCGGCGCAGCCGGGTCGAGACCGCACGGCTCGCCGTGGATCTGGCGGCGCTCGGCGCGGCGCCCGAAATCGTCGAACAGGCGGCCCGCGCCAACACCGCAATGGAGATTCTGGCGCTCGCCGAAGCGCAGCGGCTGCCGCTCGCCGATCGCATCGCCGGCCAGGCGAAAACGGTGGCGCAAGAGGTGCTCGACGAGGCGCCGATCGCGGTCGAGGTGCTGGTGTTCGACCGCAGCGGCCGGCTCGCCGGTCGCAGCTCCTAGCCCGGCGCGCCCGGGGGGAGCGGCTTTGTCGCGCCGAGCACGGTCACCGGCATCGCCAGCCGCCAGACGTCGTAGCGGCCGAGCGGGCCGGCATGGGCGACCGAAATGCGGGTCAGCTCGCCGCCGGTCCGCTGCCGCCACAACGCCAGCACCGCCTCGCTTTGCAGGGTCACGGCATTGGCGACGAGGCGGCCCAACGGCGGCAGCTCCTGCCAGCAGCGCTCGATCAGCTGGTGCTCGCTCAGCCCGCCGCCGACAAAGATCGCATCCGGCGTCTCCAGCCCGTCGAGCGCCTGCGGTGCGCGGCCGTGGACGATGCGCAGGCCCGGCGTGCCGAGCCGCCGCCGGTTGTGCTCGATCAGCCCGCAGCGCGTCGCGTCGGCTTCGATCGCGATCGCCCGGCACGAAGGATGGCAGCGCATCCATTCGATCCCGATCGAGCCGGCGCCGGCGCCGACATCCCACAGCAATTCGCCGGGCGACGGCGCCAAATGCGCCAGTGTCATCGCCCGCACCGTGCGCTTGGTCAACTGGCCGTCATGCTCGAAGGCCGCATCGGGCAGACCAGCGAGCGTCGACAGCCGCATCGCATCGGGCTCGGCGATGCACCGCACGGCCACAAGGTTCAGATCAGCGACATACGGGTGCGGCCAATCACCGGCGCGGCCATCGAGCCGGCGCTCGTCGGGACCGTTCATGTGCTCGAAAACGCTGAGCCGGCTTGCGCCAAAGCCGCGCTGGCACAGCAGTCCCGCGATGGCAGCCGGGCTGCGCCCGTTTTCGCCGAGGATCAGCAGCCGGGCACCGGGCTGGACGTGCGGCTGCAGCGCGTCGAGCGGCCGGCCGTGGATGCTCAGACACACCGCATCCTGCAATGGCCAGCCGAGCCGGGCCGCCGCCAGGGCAAAAGCGGAGGGCGCCGGATAGATTCGGAGCTCCTCCGGCGCGACCAGCCGGCCCAGGCTGGCGCCGATCCCGAACCACATCGGGTCCCCGCTCGCCACCACGCAGACCGGGGTTCCGCGCCGCTCCAGCAACAGCGCGAAGGCAGCGGCAAACGGGCTCGGCCACGCGGTTCGCTCCTGCCCGAGCTGCGGCACCAGCGCCAGATGGCGCCGGCCGCCGAACAGCGTGCGTGCTTCCATCAGCGCCGCGCGCGCCGGCTCGCCAAGCCCGGCGAGCCCGTCTTCGCCGATCCCCACCACGCTCAGCCATCGCTGCATCCGCACCCTCGCTCGTCGCGGCCGGTCGCAGCCAACCGGGTTTGGCGGCCGCGCCCCCGAAGGCATCGGCCCGATGTTTACCGCAACCGGCGTGATCGTGTTACTGTGCGGCACTCGGCGGTGCCCGCAAGGGCCCAGAGGGAACACGGTGGGGCTTTGTGCCGAGGCCGTGGCTGCCCCCGCAACTGTAGGCGGCGAGCCGGACGTCGATAGCACTGGCGGGCCCTGCCACTGAAACGGGCCGCTGGGAAGGGGACGGGCCGGCAGTAACCCGCAAGCCAGGAGACCTGCCGCCGGCGAAGGTCATCTGCGAACATGCCGGACGGGGCGTTCCGGGGTGCGCCGGGCGGTCAGCCGATCCCGCTCTCGCTCTGACCGGGGATGCCGCGGGAGCCGGGAATGGCCGAACCCTCCACCGAAATCGCCGCCGCCGCCGGTCGCCGCGGCCGGGTGAACGGCGCGTGCCCGGGGCTGTTCCGGATCGTCGCCGCGCGGGATGGCGGCCTGTGCCGGGTCAGATTGCCGCTTGGGCAGCTTTCCGCCGCGCAGCTGCGCACCATCGCTGGAGTTGCGGCACGCTGCGGCAATGGGATCATCGAAGCGACCAACCGGGCGAACCTGCAGCTCCGCGGCGTGCGCGGTGACGTCGAGAGCGCGGTCGCCGATGGTCTCGTTGCCGCGGGTCTCGGACCGGCCCGGCCGGAAACGGACGATCTGCGCAACATCATGATCAGCCCGACCGCCGGCATTGACCGGCGGCAGCAGAGCGACATCCGCCCACTCGCTCGCGCGCTGCTGGCTCTGCTCGAACGCTCGGATCGCCACCCGATCCGGTCGGCCAAATTCGGCGTTCTGGTTGATGGCGGCGAAAGCATCGCCGCGGTCGATCGCCCGCACGACATCTGGCTCGCGAGCTTCGCGAGCGGCGCCAAGATCGCGCTGGGGATCGACGGCTCGCCACCGACCGAGGCAGCCGATGCGACGCCTTTCGTGGTGATCGATCCCGGGCATGCCGTCGCCGCGGTCGCCGCTCTCCTCGCTCTCTTCGACGAAGCCACGGCCGACGATCCGTCCGTCACCCGGTTTCGCCATGTGCTGACGCGAACCTCCCGCACCACGATCTTTGAACGCCTCGCCGGGCGCCTGCCGGGAACGGTCGAGCGCGCCGCGCACAGCTGGCGCCGGCCGCTGTCGGCACGGCGCGGCCATATCGGGCTTGGCGATCAAATCGATCCCGGGGTGGAGTTCATCGGCGCGGTGCCGCCGCTCGGCCGGCTGTCGCCCGCCATGCTTGGCCGCATCGCCGACATCGCCGAGGGCTTTGGCGATGGCGACATCCGACTGACCCCGTGGCAGAGCATCATCCTCCCCTCGGTGCCGCGCAATGCCGCACCCGACGCGGTCACCGCCCTGGAGCAGACCGGACTGATCTGCGATCGGCAGCATCCGCTCGCCGCGATCGTGGCCTGCGCCGGATCGACCGGGTGCGCACGGGCGCTGTCGGACACCAAGACGGACGCGCTCGAACTGGCGCGGGCCATCGGGCCGACCGGCGAGCCGCCGCGGACGATCCATCTGAGCGGCTGCGCCCGCGCCTGCGCTTGCGCCGGCATCGCCGATGCCACCTTGCTTGCCTCCGCGCCGGGGCGCTACGAGCTGTTCGCGAAAGCACCCGGCGCCGCCAGCAGGTTCGGCCGATGCATCGCCGTCGATCTGAGCGTCGCCCAGGCCGCAGCCCGGCTGAGCGAGCCATCCGGCCGGGTAATCAGCCCCGGAGCCGGAGAATGATCGGCTATCTGCGCGACGGCGACGAAATCTACCGCCGCTCCTTTGCGACGATCCGCGTCGAGGCTGCAGCCGATCTGCGCCGTATCCCCGCCGCTCTCGAAGCGCTGGCGGTCCGCGTCGCGCATGCCTGTGGTGCCGCCGACGCGATCGCCGATCTGGTGTTTTCGCGACAAGCTGCCGAGGCCGGCCGGCGTGCGCTCACGGCAGGTGCGGCGATCCTGTGCGATTCGCGCATGGTCGCCGCCGGCATCACCCGTGCCCGGCTGCCGGCAAAGAACCCGGTCATCTGCACGCTCGACGATGCGCGCGTGCGCGACATCGCCGAGCGGATCGGCAATACCCGGTCGGCCGCCGCGGTCGAGCTGTGGCAGCCGCATCTCGCCGGCGCGGTGGCGGCGATCGGCAATGCGCCGACCGCCCTCTTTCACTTGCTGGAGATGCTCGACGAAGACGCTCCCAAGCCGGCGCTGATTATCGGCTTTCCCGTGGGCTTTGTCGGCGCCGCGGAAGCGAAGGCGATGCTGGCCGAGGACAGTCGTGGCGTGCCGTTCATCGCGCTCCGCGGGCGGCGCGGCGGCAGTGCCATGACCGCAGCGGCGATCAACGCGCTCGCCGCAGAGTGCCGCTAGATGGGCGAGCCCGGACGGCTGCTCGGCGTCGGCGTCGGTCCCGGTGATCCGGAGCTGATCACGCTGAAGGCGTTGCGCCGGCTGCGCGCGGCGCCGATCATCGCCTATCTTGCGGCGAAGGGCAGAAAGGGGAACGCCTTCAGCATCATCGAGGACTATCTGCGGCCGGATCAGCTCCTGGTGCCGCTGGTGTTTCCGGTCACGACTGAGCATCTCCCGCCGCCGCTCTGCTACGAAGAGATCATCGCCGAATTCTATGACCGCGCTGCCGAAAGCCTCGCCGGCTATCTCGATCAGGGGCGCGAGGTCGCGGTCATCTGCGAGGGCGACCCGCTGTTCTACGGCTCGTTCATGTATCTCTTCGACCGGCTCGCCGGAACTTATCCGACCGAGATCATCCCGGGAGTGTGCTCGATCGTCGCCGCTGCCGCCGTGCTCGGGACGCCGCTCGCTTATCGCAACCAAAGCCTCGCCGTGCTGTCGGGCGTGCTGCCCGAAGCCGAGCTCACGCGGCGCCTCGACGAGGCCGACGCCGCGGCGATCCTGAAGCTCGGCAGCAATTTCGCCAAGGTGCGCCGGGTGCTGAGAAGGCTCGGTTGTGCCGATCGCGCGCGCTATGTCGAGCGGGCGACGATGCAGCATCAGCGCATGATGCCGCTCGACGAGATCGAGCCGCAGGATGTGCCGTATTTCTCGATGATTCTCGTCCCGGGACGGCGATGGCCGGGATAGCCGAAGGCGCCGCACTCGTCGTTCTCAGCGACGCAGGCCTCGCCACCGCGCGGCAGGTTTGCACCGCACTCCCGGACGCGGTGATCCACGGGCTGTCCGGCGGTGTCACCGGGGCGGATGCGACGTTCAGCGATTTCGGCCGCACCGTGCGCCAGTTGTTCGTGGCTGGTGTCCCGATCGTCGCGTTTTGCGCTGCCAGCATCGTGATTCGCGCGCTGGCTGCGCTGCTGGCCGAGCCCGTTTTTACCGATAGGCGAACCGAGCCTCCGGTTGTGGTCGTCGCCGCGGATGGCAGCGCCGTCGTGCCATTGCTCGGCGGCGCGCGCGGCGGCAACGCGCTGGCAAAGATCATCGGGGAGGCGTTGAACACGCGCCCGGCGATCACCACGACCAGGGAGCACCGGTTCGAGACGGCGGACGCGGCCCCGCCGATCGCAGCAAGCGCATTGGGCCGCGGGCGTGGGCGGCTGGCGGTTGTCGGGCTCGGGCCGGGTGGCGGTGGGGCGCTGACCACGGATGCCCGCGAGGCGCTGGCTGCTGCGCACGACATCGTGGGCTACGCCTTCTATCTGCGGCTGGCCGGTCCGTTCGCCGCGTGGCAACGGCTTCACCCATCGGACAACCGGGCGGAGATGGACCGGGCACGCCACGCGCTGGCGCTCGCTGCGAGCGGCGGGTCGGTCGCCATCGTGTCATCGGGCGATCCCGGAATCTTCGCGATGGCCAGTGCTGTGATCGAGGCGCTCGACCAGTCGGACGATCCCGCCTGGCGCCTCATCGATCTGGTCGTGATCCCGGGCATCTCCGCCGCGCACGCTGCCGCGGCATTGGCCGGCGCACCGCTTGGACACGATTTCTGCGTCCTCTCGCTGTCGGATAATCTGAAGCCGTGGGCGGTCGTCGAGCAGCGGGTGGCATCCGCCGCCGCCGCCGATCTCGTGCTGGCATTTTACAACCCGGCATCCCGCGCCCGGCCATGGCAGTTCGGCCGTACCATCGAGATCGTGCGCCGCTATCGCGCGCCGGCAACACCGGTGGTGCTGGGGCATGATCTCGGCCGCGCCGGCGAACGCCTCCGGGTCTTGCCGCTGTCGGAATTGTCGCCGGCGGATGCCGATATGCGCACTATCGTGATCATCGGCTCGTCCGCGACCCGCGCCTTTGCGCGCGCCGATGGCGGCAGCTGGGTCTATACCCCGCGACGCTACGACGGTCCGACAGCGCTGGTCAGCCTGCCCGCAGCGCCCGGACCCAGGCCGCTGCCTCGCTGACAGAAGCGGCGCAGGGCAGGCTGCCGGGTCGCGGCGGGCGGCGCCGGAGCACCACCTGGAGGCCGAGCTCGCGCGCCGCGACGAGCTTTGCTTTGGCCGCCGACCCACCGCTGTTGCGGCAGACGATCGTATCGACGCGATGCGCGATCAGCAGCCGGCGTTCGTCGTCACGGCTGAACGGGCCGCGGGCCAGCAGGAGTTCAGCCTGCTCGAAGCCCGGCATCGGGTCGGGCGCCTCGACCGCGCGCACCAGAAACCAGATTTGAGCGAGCGTGGCAAACGCCGCGACTTCGCGGCGGCCGACCGCCAGCAGCACCCGCCGAGCGGTCCGCGCGACGACAGCGGCGGCTTCGGCCCAGTCAGCCACCTCGATCCAGCGGTCGCCGTGGCCCGGGGTCCAGACCGGACGTTCAAGACGCAGCAGCGGCACCCCGACCCGATGGCAGGCAGTTTCGGCGTTGCCGCCGATCGTCGCGGCGAATGGATGGGTCGCATCGACGACGATGCCGATGCGATTGTCACGCAGATAGGCCGAGAGCCCGTCGATGCCGCCAAACCCGCCGATTCGCACCTTCCCCCGCGGCAGCCGCGGGTTGCTGGTGACGCCCGCCAGCGAGCTGACGACGCGCAGCCCGCTCTCGTCGCCAAGCACCCGGGCGAGAGCGAACCCCTCGCTGGTCCCCCCGAGCACCAGGACATCTACCCTGTCGGTTGCAGCCGCGGGTGATCGCGGCGGGATCGTCGGCATCGCTTGCAATCGGTGCTCCGGCATTACCGCGAGGCGTCGAGATTGGCCCCCATATCCGGATCCGTCCAGCCCCACCACCTGCCCCCCGGAAACACGCGACCGGTGCATCCGGACGTTGAGTTTCGGCGGCGAGCGGGAGTAATCCTGCAAGGCTGTGCCGACCCGCACCGTCATGGGGAGGCGAGGATGGACGCGACCCTGACCCTCATTGATCTCGCCGGCTCGATCGCGCTGCTGCTCTGGGGCGTGCATATGGTCCAAAGCGGCATCCAGCGCGCGTTTGGCCCGAATCTGCGCCGCATTCTCAGCGCCGCGCTGGGCCGCCGGGTCAATGCGTTTCTCGCCGGTCTCGGCATCACCGCGGTGTTGCAGAGCAGCACCGCGACCGGGCTGATGGTCACCAGCTTCGCCGCCGGCGGCCTCGTCGATCTGGTGCCAGGCCTCGCCGCGATGCTCGGCGCCAATATCGGCACGACACTGATTGTGCAGGTGCTGTCATTCGACATCACGCGGATCGCACCGCTGTTCGTGCTGATCGGGGTCGTGATGTTCCGCCGCGGCGGCCTGACCCGCACCCGCGATCTGGGACGCGTCGCCATCGGGCTCGGGCTGATGCTGATCGCGCTGGCGCAGCTGTTGACCGTGTTCGCCCCCTACGAGCACGTGCCGAGCTTGCGTCTGCTGCTCGGCGCGGCCGGAAAGGTGCCGGTAATTGATGTCCTCGTCGCCGCGGCATTCACCTGGGCAGCGCATTCGAGCGTCGCCGTCGTGCTGCTGATCATGTCCTTTGCCGCGCGGGGAGCGGTGTCGCCGCTCGCCGCCTTTGCCCTCGTGCTCGGCGCCAATCTCGGCACCGCTCTCAACCCGCTGTTCGAGGCCGGCTCGACCGGCGACCCGGCGGCCAAGCGGCTGCCGTTTGGCAATCTGCTCAATCGCGCGGTCGGCTGCGTTCTCGGTCTGGCGCTGATCGGCACGCTCGGCCCCTATCTGGTGGCGCTCGAGCCCAACGCGGCGCGCGCCGTCGCCGATTTCCACACGCTGTTCAACCTTGTCATGGCGGCGCTGTTCTTCCCGGTGCTGGAGCCCCTCGCCCGGCTGCTGAAACGGATGTTTCCGGCAAGCCCGGTGCCGATCGATCCGTCGCGGCCGGTTTATCTCGATCCGCAGGCGCTCGAGATCCCGGCCATGGCGCTCGCCGCGGCCTCGCGCGAGGCGCTGCGCATGGCCGACGTGCTCGAGACCATGCTGCACGCGACACTCGACGCGCTCGACCGGGGCGACCGCAAGCGGATCGCCGAGACCAAGCACATCGACGATGTGCTCGATCATCTCAATACCGCGGTCAAGGCCTATCTGACCTCGCTCGACCACGATGCGCTCAATGCCGGAGACGACCGCCGGCTGTCCGAGATCCTGGCCTTTATCACCAACCTCGAACATGCCGGCGACATCGTCGAGCGCGGGGTCGCGGCCAGCCTCGCCAAGCGCGCCAAGCGCAATCTGGCGTTCTCCGCCGAGGGCACTGCCGAGATCCGCACGATGCTGCAGCGCCTGGCGACCAATGTGCGCACCGCCGCGGCGGTGTTCATGACCGACGACGTGCGCGCCGCCCGCGACTTGCTCGGCGAGAAGGAGGTGTTTCGCGATCTCGAAACCCGCGCGACCGAGACGCATTTCGCGCGGGTCCGCGCCGGCCGGGTGGAGAGCGTCGAAACGAGTGCCTTGCATCTCGACATGCTGCGCGATCTGAAACGGATCAACGCGCATATTTCGGCCGCCGCCTATCCGGTTCTCGAAAAGCGCGGTGAGTTGCTGCCAAGCCGCCTGAAGCAGGAAGGATGAGGCCCCGCGGCCGGCAATTCGAGGTAAATGCTGCGCTGCCGCATTGACCGCGCCCAGCCCCGACCATAAGTTCGGCGGCGGATCAGGCCCGCTTCTTCGGGCCACCCGGAACCTTCAAGGAATGGTGCGATGAAGCCGACCCGGCGCCCGCGCAACCCCTGTTTCTCGTCGGGCCCCTGCGCCAAGCGGCCAGGCTGGTCGCCGGCGGCGTTGGAAAGTGCACTGGTCGGCCGCTCGCACCGTTCGGGCATCGGCAAGGCACGGATCGTCGAGGTCGTCGATCTGTCGCGCGCGATCCTCGGTGTCCCCGCTGACTGGCAGGTCGGCATCGTCGCCGGATCGGATACCGGGGCGATCGAGATCGCCATGTGGTCGCTCTTGGGTGCGCGCGGCGTGGACCTGCTCGCCTGGGAGAATTTCGGCGAAGGCTGGGTCGAGGATGTCAAGCAGCTGAAGCTCCCCGACATGCGGGTGCTGCAGGCGCCTTACGGCACGCTTCCTGATCTGCGGCAGGTGGATTTCGCCCGTGACGTCGTGTTTCCCTGGAACGGCACAACCTCGGGGGTGCGAGTGCCCAACGGCGATTGGATCGCCGCTGACCGTCAGGGTCTGGTGATCTGCGACGCAACCTCCGCGGTGTTTGCGATGCGGCTGCCGTGGGACCGGCTCGATGTCGTCACCTGGTCGTGGCAGAAGGCCTTGGGTGGCGAGGCGGCGCACGGCATGCTGGCATTGTCGCCGCGGGCGGTCGAGCGGCTCGAGAGCTACATCCCGTCCTGGCCATTGCCAAAGCTGTTCCGGCTGACTTCGAAGGGGAAGCTGATCAAGGGTGTGTTCGCGGGCGAAACCATCAACACGCCGTCGATGCTGTGTGTCGAGGATGCGCTCGACTCGCTCAAATGGGCCGAGACCGTGGGCGGGCTCGATGGGTTGATCGCGCGCTCCGAGCGGAGCCTCGCCGCAATCGCCAAATGGGAGCGGCACACCCCGTGGGTCGAGTTTCTGGCCGAAGACCCGGCGACGATCTCCTGCACTTCGCCACAGCTCAAGATCATTGATCCGTGGTTCACCGCGTTGTCGCCCGATGAGCGCTTCGGCACCGTCCGGGCGATGACCGCGCGGCTCGAAGACGAGAAGGCCGCCTACGACATCGCCAGCCACCGCGCCTCGCCTCCGGGAATTCGGATCTGGACCGGCGCCACGGTCGAGACCGACGATGTGGTGGCGCTGCTGCCGTGGCTCGACTGGGCCTGGGGCGAGCAGCGTCAAGCCGCCAAGGCCGCCTGAAAGCTCGCCACTCTAACAAAAATAACGCTCTAACAAAAATAACGCGAGGCGGAAGGCGCTCAAGACGCAAGCGAGAAAGCGGTGGCCGGCCGTTTCTGTTGCGCGGCCCGCAAGCGTTGCGCAAGATCTTCTTGGGAAGGTACAAAATGCCGAAAGTCCTGATTTCCGACGATTTGAGCCCGCGCGCGGCGCAGATCCTGGCGGCGCACGGCATCGAAGTCGATATGCTGCCCGGCATCGGCGCCGCGGAGCTGAAGGAGCGGATTGCCGATTATGACGGGCTCGCGGTGCGTTCGGCGACCAAGGTCACCGCCGAGCTGATCGCCTGCGCACCTCGGCTCAAGATTGTCGGGCGTGCCGGGATCGGCGTCGACAATATCGATGTCGTCGCCGCGACCCAGCGCGGCATCGTTGTCATGAACACCCCCTATGGCAACTCGACCACCGCCGCCGAGCATGCGATCGCGATGCTGTTTGCGCTGTGCCGGCAGATCCCCGCGGCCGACCGCTCGACCCAGGCTGGCAAATGGGAGAAATCGCGCTTTATGGGGGTCGAGTTGACCGGCAAGACGCTCGGCATCATCGGCTGCGGCAATGTCGGCGCGATGGTCGCGGCGCGCGCGTTGGGGCTGTGGATGAAAGTCCTTGCCTATGACCCGTTTCTGTCGGCGGAGCGGGCGATCGATCTCGGGGTCGAAAAGGTCCCGCTCGAGGCGCTGCTGGCCGCCGCCGATTTCGTTACCCTGCACACGCCTCTGACCGACTCCACCCGCAACATGATCGACGCCGCCGCGCTCGCCCGGATGAAGCGCGGTGCACGGCTCGTCAACTGCGCCCGTGGCGGCCTCGTCGTCGAGGCGGATCTGGCGGCGGCACTCGACAGCGGCCAGATCGCCGGTGCCGCGATCGATGTCTTTGTCGAGGAGCCGGCGCGGGTGAACCCGCTGTTTGGCCGCGACAATGTCGTCGCCACCCCGCATCTCGGCGCCGCCACCACCGAGGCGCAGGAAAACGTGGCGGTCGAAATCGCCGAGCAGATGAGCGACTTCCTGCTGACCGGTGCTGTCAGCAACGCGGTCAACGTGCCGTCGCTGTCGGCCGAGGAAGCCAAGCGGATCAAGCCCTATATCCGGCTCGCCGAGCAGCTTGGCAGCTTTGCCGGGCAATTGACCGAGAGCGGCCTTGCCGCAGTCGCGGTCGAGTACGAGGGGGCGGTTGCCGAGCTCAACGTCAAGCCCTTGACCGCGATCGTGCTTGCGGCACTGCTGTCGCCGCAGCTCGACACGGTCAACATGGTCAATGCGGTGGTGGTCTGCCGCGATCGCGATATCCGCGTCAGCGAAACCCGGCGGGCCGAGCCGGGCGATTACCAGACCCTGATCCGGGTCGTGGTAACCCCAAACGGCGACCCGGCCAAGCGCCGGCCGCGCGAGGTCGCTGGCACGCTCTTTGGCGGCGACAAGCCGCGCCTCGTCGCGGTCGAGGGGATCCCGCTCGAAGGCGAGCTCGGCGGCAACATGCTGTTTGTGCGCAATCTCGACAAACCGGGTTTTATCGGCGCGCTCGGGCAGACGCTCGGTGCGGCGGCAGTCAATATCGCGACTTTTCATCTCGGCCGCACCGCCGCGGGCGGCGCCGCGATCGCGCTTGTCGAGGTCGATCAGGCATTGGCCCCGTCCTTGCTCGACACCGTTCGCCAGCTGCCGGATGTGATCCAGGTCAAGGCGATGCGGTTCTGAGCCAGTCCGCGCACCGCAACCCGCGGAGGCGGTTTTTCGCCGTGCCTTCGCGGCGCGCGTGGTGCATCCTTCCCGCCTGATGAACGACGCTCCGCACCCCGCATTGCTGCCGACCGGCATGCACGATCTGCTGCCGCCCGAGGCCGAGGTCGAGGCTCGCGTCGTCTCGGAGCTGATGGCGAGCCTGGCCGCGCATGGTTACGAGCGGGTCAAGCCGCCCCTCGTCGAATTCGAGGAAACGCTGCTGTCGGGTGCCGGCGCGGCGATGGCGAGCGCCACGTTCCGCACGATGGACCCGGTGTCGCACCGCATGATTGGCGTGCGCGCCGACATGACGCCGCAGATCGCCCGCATCGCCGCGACCCGTCTCGGCACGGCGGCACGACCGCTGCGGCTCAGCTATGCCGGCCAGGTGCTGCGGGTCAAAGGCATGGAGATCCGGCCCGAGCGCCAGATCGGCCAGGTCGGCGCGGAGTTGATCGGTGCCGCCGGCGCGGCGGCCGATGTCGAAGCGATCGCGGTTGCCGGTGCGGCGCTGGCCAAGCTCGGCGTGCCGCATCTCTCGGTCGACATCACGCTGCCGACCCTGGTGCCGGCGGTGACCGAGGCCTTTGGCATCGATGGCGAGCCCGCGGCGGCGCTGCGCGCGGCGCTCGACCACAAGGATGCCGCCGCGG
>JBOHME010000010.1:0-62444 GCA_050729795.1 Allostellaceae bacterium
AAAACCCTACCGGCGATTCACGATGACCACCGCTGTGGATAAGTAGCCCGGCGCCGCCTGACTCGTGGCGGTCCACGGCACCGGGCTACTTACCCACAGCTCCTACACCACCCCCTGGGACACGACCGTGCTCGACCGCGAAACCGGGAGTGTGGCAACAGAATCCCTTCTTAAACATTCCGCCCGTTGATACCTGGAATAACGCCATCCTTGATTGTCAGCAAGCTACGACTGGCGGCCGCTTTGGCTGGCGGCTGCCTTCCGTGGAAGAGCTTTTGACGTTGATGGACCCGACCACGACGAATGTATTTTCCGGCACGCCGTTTGCCAGCATAGAGGGCGCTAAGTTCTGGACCGCGATCACGAATGCGGCTACCTCCACCGATGCAGATGCGGTAACTTTCCAATCCGCATCTGGTGGCATTTCACAGCCAAGCAAAGGTGCGGCTTTCCGTATGTGGTGCGTCAGAGGCTATCAAGGCACGCGGAGCCCGCGGTAGCCGGCAGCGCCAAGCGTAGGCCGAAAGGCCGCCCCGGTGACAACGGGGCCGCGCATTCCGCCGCCCTACGGTGATGGCGAGATACCCCCGGCCTTCGTCGCAGTCTTCGTCCTGTGGCAGAGGCTTGGCGTCAGTGAAGATTGCCGAGATAGGCGGCCACCTCGACCATGCGGTTCGAGAAGCCCCATTCGTTGTCGTACCAGGACAGCACACGCACAAAGCGGCAGTCGAGCACCTGGGTCTGGGTCACATCGAACGTAGAACTGTGCGGGTCATGGTTGAAATCGACCGACACGGTCGGCGCCTTGTTGATGCCGACGATGCCCTTCAGCCGGTTTGATTTGGCGGCGTCCTCCATCAGGGAATTGACCTCGTCGGCCGAGGTCGCGCGGGCCGCGTCAAAGGTCAGGTCGATCAGCGACACATTGGCGGTCGGGACCCGGATCGCGGTGCCGTCGAGCTTGCCCTTGAGCGCCGGCATGACGAGACCGATCGCCCGCGCCGCACCGGTCGAGGTCGGGATCATCGACAGATTGGCGGCGCGCGCCCGGCGCAGATCGGAATGCAAGGTGTCCTGCAGGCTCTGATCGCCGGTATAGGAGTGGATCGTCGTCATAAAGCCGCGCTCGATGCCGATCCCCTGATGCAGCACATAGGCGACCGGGGCGAGGCAATTCGTCGTGCACGACCCGTTCGAGATGACCCGATGCTCGGGCCTCAGCTCCTCGTGGTTGACGCCGAGCACGACCGTCATGTCGGCGCCGTCGGCCGGGGCCGAGACGATGACCCGCTTGGCGCCGGCTTCGAGGTGCTTCGCCGCCGCCTCGCGCTTGGTAAAGATGCCGGTGCATTCGAGCGCCACATCGACCCTGAGCTCGCGCCACGGCAGTTTCGCCGGGTCGCGCTCGGCGGTGACCCGAACCTTGCCCTGACCCGCGTCGAGCCAGTCGTCGCCCGAGGTGACATCGCCCGCAAAGCGACCGTGCACGCTGTCGTATTTCAAGAGATGCGCATTGGTCGCGACCGGCCCGAGATCGTTGACGCCGACCACCTCGACCTGCTGCTCCGGATGCTCCAGCGCCGCACGCATGACCAGCCGGCCGATCCGGCCAAAACCGTTGATCGCAACCCGAACCGTCATCGTCGTCCTCCCGGCGAAACCGTAGGATCAGCTTAGCCCAGATCGCCGCACCGCGTGAAGCCGCCGGCCGCCGGGTGATGTACGGAGATTTGTGTCAGGGCGGTGAGAGGGGGTTACTCCGCGGAGTGCTGAGGTCCGCAAAGAGGAGCACCGCCAATGCCACAGGCTGTCACGATTGCGAGCTTACCGAGAGCATCGAGTTGGTGAAGGGCATGCAAGGGCAAGGCTTGGAGTGGGCGTGGCGGCAGAAATGCCCAAGGGGCGTCACTCGAAAGGGGCTCTCCGCAAGCTTCTCGTCGCAGTCGGATGATATGTGGGCCAACGACATTACGCACATGCGAAAAGAAATAGAATTGATCCGTACATAGCACTGACTTGCGCAGCGGTGGCCATTCGCTGGGCATCAAGCGGCCCGGCAAAAATCCGCCGCCACAAACGTCCACGACGGGACATGATTGGCATTCCTTAGGCAGGTGCTCGCTTAGAGACAGGCAATATGAAAAGCCAGGATCGTCCATTATCTCGTCGAGCGAATTGTGGAACACACTAAAGCGCGTGCGGGAACCGCCATCGGTATAAGCGCGAAAGTAATCCGGATACTCGATGCCACCGTCCGTGTTAACGACAAACATAGGCAATTCATCATTGACGATGGCATCACCATGCACACGAGAGCCAAGCATGCGCTCAATGATCTGAAAGAAATGCCTAATGTAGACGTCCGGCTGGTCCTGCTCCCACCAGAGATCGAAGAGGCGTGCGAACCAAGATCCGTAAATCGGCGCTCGCGCATAGTCAGAAAAGTTAAAAGCCCGCCAGGGTGGGTTGCCGTGATGAAATTCGATCGGCCAAAGCACATCCGCCCGCGGAACTGGCAAGTTTCTCACCCAGTCTAGGAACACTTCCGGCTCCATTGTAGGTTGAGCAACTGTCAGGAAGCCGCCGATGACGCGTTCATACCCGGCTTCGAGGATTGCCGAGATGGTGGCCATAACGCGCTGGTAGGACCCTCTGCCGGCATGATCCACACGATACCGGTCGTTGCTGACGGCGGGCCCATCGAGGCTGATGCCGATCGTTACCTTGTGGTCGGCGAGCAAGGAAAGGAGTGCATGATCTATGCGATAGGCGTTTGTTTGCATCCCTACGCGGAGCTTAATGCCGCGCCCACGAATTTCCTCTACCCGCTCAAGTAGTGATGAGAAATTCTTCAACGGCCACATAGTGGGCTCGCCGCCATGCAGCGTCAGGTCAAATTCTCGTTGCTCGAACATCTCAAGATGCTCAAGGATCCGGTCAAGCGTGCGTAGTGCAGTTGCAAGCGACAGAAGAGGCGGAACGCGCGTATAAACACGATCGGCGAGATTAAATACGTAACAATACGTGCAATCAAGGTTGCAGACGGCGGTAAGCTTAAGGACGCAGGAGCTGAACATCTTCATCGAATTGCACTCCGGCAACCGGCAGCCTGATGACATACGGCGGCACCCGCAGCTGATCGCTAATTCAGTCGCTCACCCTCCTCACCGAGGGCAACTACATCGAGCGTCGGCCGCGCAGTGTCCACCCCTCACAGCCAGAGCCGGCGTCACGGCCGCTCGCTATGACGCCGGTAGGTACTTAAGGCGCTCCGGTTTGTTGTTATTCTTCCCAGACCAGATTGAAGCTCAGCCCAAAATGAATGCGCGCCACGTTGATCGCCTCCAGATGAGCCAATGCCGCGTCAAGGATCTTGGCTTTGGCTGCCTCCTGGTTGAGTCGTTGCGTATCGCCCGGCTTGAGATCTATGTCTGCAGTTTGTCTTGCCATAAGAAGTCCTCCATAGCTAAACGCATTTGACGATAACTGGGCTGCGGATGCGATAGTTGGGCAAGCGTATCTTTTATTAGCGCATTTTGATGCCTGGCTCGCTAAGCCGAAAGCAGCGCCATGCGGTACCTTTTGGCTAAGTTGCCCGCACCGAGCCCTTAAAAACTACAGCCGCGAACGGTCGAGATAAACCTGCCGTTCGGAGCGATTTCGAGCCGTCTGTGAGCATTCCAGTGTCGAGTTTCGCAGCGTCAGCGCTTGTCACGAATATTCGCGTTTGGTCTCCTGACGAATGGAGTACGCCTCGCTCACGGAACTACGACGATTGCAACTCTGATACCGCCACGTCGACCGGACTCCTCGGTCTCTACGATGTCGAATACGTGTACGGTGCCCGACGGTTCGCCAGCATCGATCTCGGTCTGCATTAGTAGCGGTTGCAGCCCGTTGGCCGGCAGGGTGAGCTTGATGCGCCGTCCGCGGCGGTCATGGTCGGGACGTCCTTCGACCAACTCGATGAGGTCCTCGAAGAACTCCTCGGCCTCACAGACGATCTTGGCCAGCCAGCCCTCGCATTTGTGGCTGTTCCTGCGCAATCCGAGGCCGCGGGGTTCCGACACGGCCGGTCGTAACGGCAGGCTTTTCCACGGGCCCGCTTTAAGCACGCGAAGCACGCCCGGGTCGACCCCGTTCGGCTGGGCCAGGGGTGTCACCTCAACAGTAATTTGTGCTCGCGTATCGCGATTGGCAGCGCCTGCCAAAAAGGCGAAATCGCCGAGCAGCAGTCCACCGCGCGAGTGACGCCCGGAAAGGGGAAGGATCGTAATGTTGGCTTGTCCTTCATGCGGATCGCTGCAAACGTCTACCGGCGACAGATCGCCACCGGGGACAAACAAACCGACCTCTACGCCGCCCTCGTTGTTCACATCTGCTAGGCCCTGGCAAGTTGCAAGGATACAGCAATGCGCATCCGTGTTTGGCGGGATGATGTCGTCCGCCTGGGGCGACCACTTGTTGTCGAGGGTGAACTGCGTAAAGGAAGGGCCTGGACTCTGATAGTCGCCAACCTGGGTGCTGCCGAATATCAGAACTGGGCTGTTGCTCAAATCCTTCGCGGGCGTCGGCCCACTCATCATCGAAGGCACAAGAGGGCCGGCGCGCCCAGGTACTGTGTTTGGATAGCAGACCCAGGCCTGCACATGGAGGATCTTGCCCTCTTCCGTGAAGCCTTGATCGGTCACGCCTTGTACGCCGACCTGGACGTTGACGGTATCACCGACTCGGGCCGATGTCGGGCCGAGCGAAGAGCCGCTGAGTTGGATGTTCTCGTTGGTCCACCACGTTTGAGCGCCGCACCAATTGTTGCGTTGTCCCTGGGCGAGATAGTCGGCAAGGTTGAGTGGAATAATGAAGCCAGTCTCTGCCATGATCGGTCCTCCAGCCGCATCGCTTCCAGCACGACGTTAGCTCCGCGGCAGCTTGGTTGAGGGAATGGCCCCGAATTTGGATCATCGGAGCTTCATTCCGCCTCGATCCAATTTATGACCAAGACGCCAGGAAAGGTGTGAGCCAGTTCACATCCTCGCGGATTTATCGCCAGCCTCGGTGATGAACCTTCTTCACTCAAGTCGCCCGCGAACTAACGTCGCCATCAGCGTGGGGGTCGCTTTCGCTTGACTGAACCGACGGATCGTCGTTACGCAAACGGCGGGAAACGGGCTACCGGGAAGCTCCGCCGCAATCGCCCCAAGGTCCGGTGTCGGCGGGCAGTTACCCCGTCTCGTGCCGGGGGCTTACAGCAGGGAGCGCGCGGCGTCGGCGACGGTTTCGGGGGTGATGCCGAAATGGGGGAAGAGGGCTTCGCCGGGGGCGGAGGCGCCAAAGCCGTGCATGCCGACAAAAGCGCCGTGGCGGCCGATCCAGCGTTCCCAGCCGAATTCGACCGCCGCCTCGACCGCGACCATCGGCGCGGTGCCGAGCACGCGCGCGCGGTATTCGGCGGGTGCTTCGTCGAACAATTCCCAGCACGGCATCGACACGACCGCGGCGCGCACACCGTCCTTGGCCAGAATTTCGCGTGCGGCCATCGCCAGCGACACTTCGGAGCCGGTGGCGACGAGGGTGACCTGGCGGGTGACCTCGGCCTCGGCCAGGACATAGGCGCCGCGCGCCGAGCGGTTCTCGCTGCCGGCTTCGCGGCGCAGCAATGGCAATGCCTGCCGGGTCAGCGCCAAGAGCGAAGGGGCATCGCGGCGGTGCAAGGCGAGCGCCCAGCACTCGGCGGTCTCGACCGCGTCGGCCGGGCGATAGACATAAAGGCCGGGGATCGCGCGCAAGGCCGCCAGATGCTCGACCGGCTGGTGGGTCGGACCATCCTCGCCGAGCCCGATCGAATCATGCGTCATCACATAGACGGGGCCGAGCTTAGAGAACGCCGACAGCCGGATCGATGGGCGGCAGTAATCGGAAAAGGTCAGAAACGTCCCGCCGTAGGGAATGAGCCCGCCATGCGCGGCAATGCCGTTCATCGCCGCCGCCATGCCGTGCTCGCGCACCCCGTAATGGATATAGCGGCCGGCATAATCGCCGGGACGGACCTCCTGCAGCCCCTTGGCCCTGGTGTTGTTCGACGGGGTCAAATCGGCCGAGCCGCCGACCAGCTCCGGCACGATCCCGACCAGCGTATCGAGCACCGTGCCCGAGGCCTGGCGGGTCGCGATCTTGGCGTCGGCCTGGCGAAACCCGTTGCAGATTTCGGCAATCGCCTGGTCGAACCCCTGCGGCAGTTCGCGGCGCTGACGGCGCTCGAATTCGGCCCGTTTGTCGGCCGGCAGCGATTGCAGCCGCGCCTCCCATGCCTGCCGCACCGCGGCCCCGCGCGCACCGGCCTCGTGCCACGCCGCGCGCACATCGTCGGGGATCACGAAGGGCGGATAATTCCAGCCGAGCCGCTCGCGGGCACCCTTGATCTCTACGGCGCCGAGTGCCGTGCCATGCGCCGCGGCAGTGCCAGCCTTGGTCGGCGCGCCAAAGGCGATAATCGTGCGGCAGGCGATCAGGCTCGGCCGGTCGCTTTTTTGCGCGCGCTCGATGGCGGCGGCGATCGCGTCGGTGTCGTGGCCGTCGATCCGCTCGGCATCCCAGCCATGCGCGCGGAACCGCAGCACCTGATCATCGGAGACGGCGAGCTCGGTCGGCCCGTCGATCGAGATCGCGTTGTCGTCGTAGAGCACGATCAGCTTCGAGAGCCGCAGATGGCCGGCGAGCGACAAGGCCTCGTGGCTGATCCCCTCCATCAGGCAGCCATCGCCGCAGAACACATAGGTGTGGTGGTCGACGATTTCGGCGCCGAACTGGGCGGCGAGCATGCGCTCGGCCAATGCCATGCCGACCGAGTTGCCGAGCCCCTGGCCCAATGGCCCGGTCGTGACCTCGATGCCGCTCGCATGGCCGCGCTCGGGGTGGCCGGCGGTGCGGCTGCCGAGCTGGCGGAAATGCTCGAGCTGGTCCATCGTCATGTCGGGATAGCCGAGCAGATGCAGCAACCCGTAGAGCAGCATCGAGCCGTGTCCGTTTGATAAGACAAACCGGTCGCGGTCGGGCCAGTCGGGTGTCTGCGGGTCGAAGCGCAGATACTTCGTGAACAGCACCGTGGCGATGTCGGCCATGCCCATCGGCATGCCAGGATGGCCGGATTTGGCTTTTTCGACCGCATCCATGGCGAGGGCACGCAACGCATCGGCCATGTGGCGGAGTTTCGGGTCGCGCGGGCGAGGCAGCGGGGCGCGGGCGAGTTCGGCAGCGGCGGAGATCATATCGGTCATCCCGGCAACATAATGCACCGCGCCGCGAGAGCAAGCGCAGGCGATCGCAGTTCCCGCTTCGCCCTCGGGGGCTGCACACAGCACTGATCAGAGGAAGCGGTGGCAAGCATATCGCGATGACAGCCCGCACCCGCCTTGGGCGTCCTATTGCCCTGGCGGGCTCTGACGCAACCCGGCGCGCGCCAGGCGCGGCAATACCTCGGCGCAAAAATACGGCAATTCGTCGAGATAGTTGACAAAAGAGACCGCGATCCCGGTGAGCCCTGCCGCCGCCAGCTGCGCCAGGTCGCTCGCCACCCGGTCCGGGTCGCCGACCAGCGGCAGCCCGCCCATGCCGTTGGCTTGGTGCGCGCGCAGTCGCTGGAATTCCTCGGGTGAATGGGTTTGCGGGGTGACACTGCGCATTGCCAGAATATTGTCGACCGCCGCCCAGTCAGCATTGTCGATAACCGCGTGCCGATAATAGTCCTGTGCTTCCCGCGCGGTCGGACGGCAGGTGACGACCCCCACCGTATAGACATCAATGTCGCGACCCGCCTGTTGGGCCGCCCGCCGCACGCGGTCGATATGACCTGCCGTCTCCTCGAACGAGATCCCGTGCGACACGTTTGAAAACAGCGCGTCGCAATTACGGATCGCAAAGTCCTGGCCAGTTGCCGACGCCCCGGCGTTCATCAGCAGGGGGCGGGTGCTTCCATGCGGCTTAGGGTTGGAGCGGACCCCCTTCAATGTAAAAAAACGGCCCGTGAAATCAAAATCTCCGGGCGCCGACCAGGCGAGCTTTACGATATCGAGCCATTCCTGCGCGTATTCATAGCGTGTCTCGTGATCGCGCAGCGTGGCGCCGAACATCTCGAATTCGCCCTCGTTCCAGCCGCACACGAGATTGAGGCCGAAGCGGCCTTCGCCGATATGGTCGGCGGTGGCAAATTCCTTGGCGGCGATCAGCGGTGCGATCAGCGGCGCATGCACCGTGCCGAATACGGTGAGCCGCCGGGTCTTGGCCAAGAGCCCGCAAGCCCAGGTCACCGTCTCCCAGGTGGCACCCTGGTAATCGGTGTCGCCGCCATACCCCTTCCACCGTCCGATCGGCAGCATGAACTCGATCCCGGCCTGGTCGGCCAGCTGCGCCAGGCTGACGCAATCGGGCCAGCTCCCGGACCAGCGCTCCGGCACCGTCGTCACCGCTCGGCCGGACGAGCAGTTGGCGCCGAACAAGCCCAGCTTGAGCCGGTTGGTGCTGCCCATCGCGGCGCGTTCGCCGCTTCCGATTTCGCCGTCCAAGACCGCACCTGTCGGCTGTTCGTGTCTGGGTCATCCTATCCTGGATGATGGCGGCCGCAGCATCCACCGCCTGATCGCCGGCGAGTCCGCTTGCCCGGGTATCGGCGATGCATCTCGGCCGCCTCATTCCGATTCCGGATCGGCGCAGCGGGATTGTTTCGGGCACAGCGCTTCGTTAGGCTCGGCCGCGGCATACAAGGGAGGGCCGGCATGGCGATCGTCGTTGGCCAAGGCGACTATCAATACCGCATCATCGAGAACTGGGCGAAATTGCCCGCGGGCTGGTCGTTCAAGGAAGTCGCCGCGGTCGGCGTCGACAAGAACGACAACGTCTATGCTTTCGGCCGCGGCGAGCACCCGATGATGGTGTTCGACCGCCAGGGAAATTTTCTGCGGTCATGGGGCGAGGGGCAATATCCGCGGGCGCACGGCGTCCATATGGGCGCGGACGATTCGATCTATCTGACCGATGATGGCGGCCATTTCGTGCGCAAGTGCCGGATCGAGGATGGCAGAGTGCTGCTGGAGCTGGGCGTGCCCGGCAAACCCGCGCCCTATCTTTCCGGCGAGCCGTTCAACCGCTGCACTCATACAGCGCTTTCGCCGCGAGGCGACATTTACGTCTCCGACGGTTATGGCAATGCCAGGGTCCACAAATATTCGCCCGACGGCAAATTGCTGATGTCGTGGGGCGAGCCGGGCAGCGATGCCGGTCAGTTCAACCTCGTCCACAACATCTGCGCCGACGCCGATGGCTGGGTCTATGTCGCCGACCGCGAAAACCACCGGGTCCAGGTGTTCGACGGCAACGGCAAATACGAGACGCAGTGGAACAATCTGCACCGGCCGTGCGGGCTTTATATGCCCTACACGCATCAGCCGGTGTGCTATATCGGCGAGCTGTCGGTCAACCGTCTCAACGCCAATCTCGGGCCCAGGGTCAGCATCGTCGACAACAATGGCGAGCTGTTGTCGCGAATCGGCGATCCATTTGCCGGGACCGCACCGACCTCGTTTATCGGCCCGCACGGGCTCGCAGTCGACAGCCGCGGCGACCTCTATGTCGGCGAGGTGTGCTGGACGTTGTGGCCGGGCCTCTTTCCCGGAGAGCCGCATCCACCGGGGCTGCGCGCCTTGCAGAAGTACGAGCGCGTGCGCTGAGTTCAGGTCGTCCCTCAACGGGAGAAAATCATGGCGATCATCGTCGGCGACGGCGACTACAAGTACCGGATCATCGAGGACTGGGCGAAATTGCCCGACAAGTGGTCGTTCAAGGAGGTCGGCGCGGTCGGCGTCGATGGCAAGGACAATGTCTATGTGTTCAATCGCGGCGAGCACCCGGTCATGGTGTTCGACCGCGACGGCAAGTTTCTGCGGTCATGGGGCGAGGGTCAGTATCCGCGGGCGCACGGCGTCCATATGGGCCCCGATGATTCGATCTATCTGACCGACGATGGCGGCCATTTTGTGCGCAAATGCTCGCTCGACGGCAAGGTGCTGCTCGAATTGGGCGTGCCGGGCGAGCCCAAGCCCTATATGAGTGGCGAGCCATTTCACCGCTGCACCCACACCGCGCTGTCGCCAAAGGGCGAAATCTACGTCTCCGACGGCTACGGCAACGCCAAGGTGCACAAATATTCGCCCGATGGCAAATTGCTGATGTCGTGGGGCGAGCCCGGCACCAACCCCGGCGAGTTCAATATCGTGCACAACATCTGCACCGACGCCGATGGCTGGGTTTATGTCGCCGACCGCGAGAACCATCGTATCCAGGTGTTCGACGGCAACGGCAAGTACGAGACGCAATGGAACAATCTGCACCGGCCGTGCGGTCTCTACATGGATTATACGCGGCACCCGGTCGCTTATATTGGTGAATTGGGGCCGGTGCAGCCGGTCAACCGCAACAGCCCCAATCTCGGACCCAGGGTCAGCATCGTCGATAACCAGGGCAAGCTCTTGTCGCGGTTTGGCGACCTGCATGCCGGTACCGCGCCGACCGCGTTTCTCGGGCCGCACGGGCTCACCGTCGATGGCCACGGCGATCTCTATGTCGGCGAGGTGTCGTGGACGCAATGGCCGCAATTCTATCCGGACCAGCCGCGGCCCGATTACATCCGCTCGCTGCAGAAATACGAGCGGGTGCGCTGAGGGCAGCGGCGCGGGGGCCGCGGGGCGACTGGGCGGGGCTGACGGGTGAGCCGGCTCGGCGAGGCGCTCGACCACCTCGAACGCGCAGTGGCGCGGCTTGAAGCGGCACTCGCCGCCAGGGCGGGCGTCGGCGCAGCGAGCACCGGCGCGTCGGAAAACCGTGCCGCGCCGGTCGCAGGGGAAAATGCGCGGCTGCGGCGGGAGGCGGGCGAAATCGCCGTGCGGGTCGACCAGTCGCTCGCCAGAATCAACCAGGCATTGGGGGAAGGGGGGTGACATGAGCGAAGTCGGGGTGACCATCAACCGGCACCCATATAAAATCAGCTGCGAGGACGGGCAGGAACCGCGGATCCGGCGGCTCGCCCAATATGTCGATGCGCGGGTCGGCGAGTTTGTCAAGAATGTCGGGCAGGTCGGCGAGGCGCGCCTGCTGCTGCTCGCGGCCCTCGTCATCGCCGATGAATTGTCCGATGCGAACGAAGCACTGCAGGAGGAGCGCTCGCGGCTGCGTGCCGCCGAAACCGACATGGCCGAAGCCGACGATGCCGCGGCGAGCGGGGTGCACGGCTTGGCACAGCGGATCGAGGCCCTTGCGGCGCGGCTGGAGAGCCCCTAGCTTTGCCGACGCGGGGTGGGGCTGCGCGGTGCGTCAGGCCGCATGTTACCCCGGGGCCGATACCTACCTCATGGGTGCTGTCCCTGCCGCGGTCGTGGCCGCGGCATATGGTGCCCACCTGCTATGGCGGGCCACGGTGGGATTGCCGGCCAACGGCCGAGGTGGCTCCACCCCGCAATCCTGATCCCGGCTGAGCGGCGGAACGGCGCATCATGAACATCCTTTTGTGCGGCGATGTCATGGGGCGGTCGGGACGCGAGGCGGTGCGGCAGCATCTGCCGGGCCTGCGGCGCGATCTCGATCTCGATCTCGCTATCGTCAATGCCGAGAACGCGGCGCATGGGTTTGGTCTGACCGAGCGGCTGTGCGGCGAGCTCTATGATTGCGGTGTCGATATCCTGACCACCGGCAACCACGTCTGGGACCAGCGCGAGCTGATCGCCTATATCGAGCGCGATCCTTGCGTGTTGCGACCGGCGAATTTTCCGGCCGGCACACCTGGTGCGGGCTGGCGGCTGCACCCGCTCGCCGACGGGCGCAGCGTGCTGGTGATCAATCTGATGGGCCGGCTGTTTATGGACGCGCTCGACGACCCGTTCGCCCGGCTGGACGCGATCCTCGCCGATCATCCGCTTGGCGCTGCTGCGGCGGCGATCATCGTCGATTTTCACGCCGAGGCATCGAGCGAAAAGATGGCGCTCGCTCATTTCGCCGATGGCCGCGTCTCGGCGGTGCTCGGGACCCATTCGCATGTTCCGACCGGCGACGCGCAGATCCTGCCGGGCGGCACCGCCTATCAGACCGATGCCGGGATGTGCGGCGATTACGATTCGGTAATCGGATTGCAAAAGGGGCCTGCGGTGCGCCGCTTTGTGACCAAGATGCCGGGCGAGCGCCCGCAGGTTGCCGAGGGCGAGGCGACGCTGTGCGGGGTGCTGGTGGAAACCGATGACGCAAGCGGGCTCGCGCGACGGGTCGAGCCGGTGCGAATCGGCGGCCGGCTGGCGTCCGCGATGCCGCGGTGGTGACCCGGTCCGGCCTGTCCCGCCCTGCCGCACCCGCCTTCCGGAGCGGGGGCTCGGCACCGGGCCGGAGGTGCCCCAATCCTGCCATATTGGGTTGCTAGCCCGAAGCCCAGCCCCGCTGGAGAGTGTCGCACCCGAGGCCCTCGGGGAGCCGAGGCGGAGATCGATGGCTGGTCATTCGCAATTCAAAAACATCATGTACCGGAAAGGTGCGCAGGATAAAAAGCGCGCCAAGGTCTTTACCAAGATCATCCGGGAACTGACCACAGCCGCGCGCACCGGGTTGCCGGATCCGGCGGCAAACCCGCGGCTGCGGGCGGCGGTGCTGGCGGCGCGCCAGGCCAACATGCCAAAGGACACGGTGGATCGCGCGATTCGCCGTGGTGCCGGCGGTGAGGGCGACGCGGCCTATGACGAGGTTCGCTACGAAGGCTATGGACCGGGCGGCACCGCGGTCATCGTCGAGGCGCTGACCGACAATCGCAACCGTACCGCCAGCGAAATCCGCGCTGCCTTCACCAAGGCCGGCGGCGCGCTCGGCGAGACCAACAGCGTCGGCTTTCTGTTCGACCGGGTCGGCGAGATCGTCTACCCGACAGCGAGCGCCGATGCGGAGACGATGTTCGAGGCGGTGATCGAGGCCGGCGGCGACAATATCGACAGCGACGACGGGCAGCATATCGTGACCAGCGCGGCCGACGATCTGAATGCGGTGCGCGATGCCCTTGAGCAGCGCTTTGGCGCGGCTGGCTCGGCCCGGCTCGTCTGGCGTCCGAAGAGTGCGACGCCGATCGACGAGGACACCGCGGTGGCGCTGTTCAGGCTGCTCGAAACCCTCGAGGACAGCGACGACGTCCAGAACGTCTACGCCAATTTCGAAGTGGCCGAGGACGTGATGGCGCGGCTCGGCGCCTGATCCGGGTGCCGGGGGGCGGAACCGGAAAATGCGCGTTTTGGGGCTCGATCCCGGGCTGCGCCACACCGGCTGGGGGGTCATCGATGTTGCCGGCAATCATCTCGCCCATGTCGCCGACGGCGTCGTCCACGCCGCCACCGATCAGCCGCTCGCTGCGCGGCTCGTGTCGCTGTTCCGCCAGATCGGCGCGGTCCTCGAACGGTTTCGCCCGGACGAGGCGGCGGTCGAGGAGAGTTTTGTCAACCGCAACCCGGCCTCGACGCTGAAGCTCGGGGTGGCGCGCGGCGTGGTGCTGCTGGCCCCGGCTGAGCGCGGTCTGCCAGTCGCCGAATATTCGGCCAATCTGATCAAGAAGGCAGTGGTCGGCGCCGGTCACGCCGATAAGGCGCAGGTGCAGCTGATGGTGCGGCAGCTCCTGCCCGGCTCGGTGACCGGTACCGCCGATGCCGCCGACGCGCTGGCGGTGGCGATCTGCCACGCGCATCACGCGCAGACACAGCGCCGCTGGGACGCGGCGCGATGATCGCCAGGCTCGCCGGGATCATCGACGAGATCGGCGTGGACAGCGCGGTCGTCGATGTCGGCGGGGTCGGCTATCTCGCTTTCTGCTCGGGCCGCACGCTGGCGCTGCTGCCGCCTTCCGGCAGGCCGGTCCGGCTGCTGATCGAGACCCATGTGCGCGAGGACCACATCCACCTCTATGGCTTTCTCGATCCGGCCGAGCGCAACTGGTTCAGGCTGTTGACGACGGTGCAGGGGGTCGGCGCGCGGCTCGCCCTGTCGATCCTCTCGGCGGTGAGCCCCGACGAGCTCGCGCTGGCGATCTTCGCCCAGGACCGCACCGTGCCGGCCCGTGCCGACGGGGTGGGCCCGCGGCTCGCGCAGCGCATCGTCAACGAGCTCAAGGACAAGGCCGGTGGGCTCGCACCGGCGGCGGCGCAGGCCGCGGCCGGGACGATGGCGGTGCCCGCGGCTGACGGTCCTGCCGCCGAGGCGATCTCGGCGCTCGTCAACCTCGGCTATCGCCGGGCCGAGGCGTTTGGCGCGATCGCCACCGCGACCGAGCGGCTTGGCCGGGCCGCCGCGACCGATGCGCTGATCCGCGCCGGTCTGCAGGAGCTGGCCCAGCCGGCCCCGCCCGGAGCGACACGGTGAGCGACGGCACGCGCCGCATTGTCGATCCGGCGCATGGCGAGGCCGATGCCGCCGAAACCTCGCTGCGCCCGCTGAGCCTCGCCGAATTTGTCGGCCAGCGGCAATTGCGCGACAATTTGGGCATCTTTATCGCCGCGGCCAGGGCGCGGGGCGAGGCGCTCGATCACGTCCTGTTGTTCGGGCCGCCGGGGCTCGGCAAGACGACGCTGGCGCAGATCGTTGCGCGCGAGCTCGGGGTCGGCTTCCGCGCCACCTCGGGACCGGTGATCCAGCGCGCCGGCGATCTTGCCGCGCTGTTGACCAATCTCCAGCCGCACGACGTCCTGTTTATCGACGAGATTCACCGCCTCGCACCCGCGGTCGAGGAAATCCTCTACCCGGCGATGGAGGATTTTCAGCTCGATCTGATCATCGGCGAGGGACCGGGCGCCCGCTCGATCCGGATCGATTTGCAGCCTTTCACCTTGATCGGTGCGACGACCCGCTCCGGTCTGATCACCCGGCCGCTGCGCGAGCGCTTTGGCATCCCGCTTCGGCTGCTGTTCTATGAGCCGGCCGAGCTGGCGCAGATCGTCGGTCGTGGTGCACGTGTGCTCGATTTCGCGCTGCAGCCCGAGGGTGCCACCGAGATCGCCCGCCGTGCCCGCGGCACGCCGCGGGTGGCGATGCGTCTGTTGCGCCGGATCCGCGATTTTGCCGCGGTCGCAGGGCTGGCGGTCGTCGATGCTGCCGCTGCCGACGCCGCCCTTCACCGTCTCGAAGTCGACCGGCGCGGCCTCGACAGCATGGACCGGCGCTATCTGCGCTGCGTCGCGCTGAATTACGGCGGCGGGCCGGTCGGGGCCGAGACCCTGGCGGCGGCCCTCGGCGACGAGCGCGATGTCGTCGAGGAGGTCGTCGAGCCATATTTGATCCAGGAAGGCTTTGTCCAGCGCACCCCCCGCGGACGCCTTTTGACCCGGCTCGCCTTTGGCCATCTCGACCTGCCGATGCCGGTCCCGTCGCCGGCTCAGCTCGACCTCTTGGCGCCGCTGCTGCCGGCGGCGCCGGGCGAGGAGCCGGCGTGACACTGGGCTCCTGGGGCCGAGATGCTCGCCGACTATCGTCCAAAAGACGCCATAAAAGGTTCAAACAATGCCCCCCTCTGCCGTCGACACTCTGCCGCTGGCCGGCGCGGTGCCTCATGACCTGTCGATCGTCGCGTTGTTCCTGCAGTCGGATTCGATCGTCAAATTCGTCATGCTGATCCTGCTTGTGGCGTCGTTCTGGTCGTGGGCGGTCATCTTCGACAAGGTGATCCGGCTGCGCCGGCTGCGCCATGCGGCAAACAGCTTTGAGGAGAGCTTCTGGTCGGGCGGCTCGCTCGACGACCTCTACGAGCGCGTCGGCCAGCGCCCGCCCGACCCGATGACCGCGGTGTTCTCCTCGGCGATGCGCGAGTGGCGGCGCAGCGCCGCCAAGGGTCTGCTCGGCACCGCGATCATGCGGGCGAGCCTGCAGCAGCGCATCGAGCGGGTCATGAACGTGACCGTCGGCCGCGAGATGGAGCGGGTCGAGCGGTTTATGGCGTTTCTCGCAACGGTCGGGGCGACCGCACCCTTTGTCGGGCTGTTCGGCACCGTCTGGGGCATCATGGTCAGCTTCCAGTCGATCGCCGCGGCGAAGAACACGAGCCTCGCGGTGGTGGCGCCCGGCATCGCCGAATCGCTGTTCGCAACCGCGCTGGGGCTGGTCGCAGCAATTCCGGCGGTGGTCGCCTACAACAAGCTCGCCACCGATTTCGGGCGTTATGCCGGGCGGCTCGAAGCGTTTTCGTCCGAATTCAGCGCGATCCTGTCGCGCCAGCTCGACGAAAGGCCCTGAGCCGTGGCGGCACCGAGCTTCGTCGGCAACAGCCGCGCCCGCGGCAGCCGCTACCGGCCGATGGCCGAGATCAACGTGACCCCGCTCGTCGATGTGATGCTGGTGCTGCTCGTCGTCTTTATGGTCGCCGCCCCGCTCTTGACCGTCGGCGTGCCGGTCGATCTGCCGCAAACCCAGGCGCCGCCGATCACCCAGCCAAAACAGCCGCTGGTCATCACCATCAACAGCGAGGGCAAGATTTATGTCCAGGACACCGCGGTGCCGACCGAGGCGCTGGTGCCAAAACTGCAGGCGATCACCGGCGCCGACCACGATGCGCCGGTTTATGTCCGCGCCGACAAGTCGATCGATTACGGCCGCGTGCTCGAAGTCATGAGCCTGATCAGCGCCGCTGGCTATCAGAAGGTTTCGCTGATCGCGCAGATGCCGACCGGTGCGCCGCAGATGGCTGCGGCACCGCGCTCCGCGGTCGCCGCCGCTCCTGGCGGCAACGCTCCTGCTGCCGTCCCTGCGGCGCATGCGGCAAAGCCCTGAACACCCCGATCCGGGCGCCCGAGGATGAGCCTCGCCATAGCCGAACCGGCGCGCCGGTCGCCGCCACCGCTTCCCGAGCCGATGCCCGACGGGCTCGGGCGTGGCGGGCTCGTCTTGTCGGCGACGCTGCATCTCGTGCTCGGCGCCATCGTAATCCTCGGACTGCCGAGCCTGTTTCGGCCGCCGGCGCCGCAGGAGATGCCGATCGCGGTCCAGCTGGTGACAATCGGGCCGGAAACCCGGGCGACGCATCCGAACCCGTCGCCGCATCAGGAGGCGAAGCCGGTGGCCCCGATACCCGGGCCGCCCGGACCAAAGCCGACACCGCAGCCGGCGCCGCCAAAGCAGACGCCGCCGCCCTCGGCCGCCGCCGCCCCACCGCCGCCGCCTGCACCCTCACCACCGCAGCCAAAGCCGGCGCCGCCGCCACCACCGCCGCCGGTTCCCTCCCTGAAGCCGGCGCCGCCGCCCCCGCAGCCAAAACCGGTCGAAACCGCGGCCCCACCGATGCCCGCCCCGCCACCGCCGCGGCCGGTGCCGCGCGAAGAGGCGAGGGCGGCCGCCAAGAAATATGATCCCGGACAGTTCAATGCGCTGCTGCGCAATCTGGCGGCCAAGGACGCGCCGTCCTCGCCGGATGCGCTGCCCGAGGACACGCAAGTCGCTTCCGGGCAGCCCTCCTCGCAGCCGCGCGCACCGCTCGGCGCCCAGCTGAGCGCCAGCGAGGTCGACATGATCCGCGAGCAGATCTCGCGCTGCTGGAATATTCCGGCAGGCGCTCGTGACGCCAAGGATCTGGTGGTCGAGATCCACGTTTCGGTCGGGCCCGACGGGATGGTGCAGCAGGCCACGATCGTCGATCAGGCGCGGGTCGCGAGCGACCCGTTCTACCGCGCCGCCGCCGAAAGCGCCCGCCGCGCGTTCTTCAACCCGCAATGCCGGCCGCTGCGCCTGCCGCCCGACAAATACGACATCTGGAAGGACATGGTCGTCGATTTCAGCCCAAAGGATTTGTTATGAACAAGAGGTGCCCCTTTGCCCTCGGCGCCGTCGCAGCGCTGCTGGCGCTGCTGATGTGGCCTTCGGCCGCTGCGTGGGCTGCGTTGCGCATCGACATCACCAGCGGCGAGAGCCAGCCGATGCCGATCGCGATCCCGGCCTTTGCCGGTGGCAGCGCTGGCGAGACCGCGGCCGGACAGCAGATCGCCGGCGTCATCTCCGCCGATCTCGGCCGCTCAGGGCTGTTCCGTCCGCTCGATCCGCACAGCTTTATCGAGACCGTGGCGGCGATCACGAGTGCCGCTCCGAACTTTGCGGACTGGCAGCAGATCAATGCCCAGGCGCTGGTTACCGGTGTGGTCAGCACCCAGGGCGACGGGCGGCTCGCGGTTCAGTTCCGCTTGTGGGATGTCGGTGCCCAGCAGCAACTGACCGGCTTCAGCTATACCACGACGCAGCAGAACTGGCGCCGCATCGCGCACATCATCGCCGACGCGATCTATCAGCGGATCACCGGCGAGGAAGGATATTTCGATACCCGCATCGTCTATGTGGCCGAGTCCGGCCCGGCGCAGGCGCGGATCAGGCGGCTGGCGATCATGGACGAGGATGGCTTCAACAACCGCTATCTGACCGACGGACGGGCGATGGTGTTGACGCCGCGCTTTTCACCGACCTCGCAGGAGATCACCTACCTGTCCTTTGCGGGCAAAACGCCGCGCGTCTATCTCTTGAACATCGATACCGGGCAGCAGGAGGTGGTCGGCGATTTTCCCGGCATGAGCTTTGCTCCGCGGTTTTCCCCGAACGGCAACCGGGTGATCCTGAGCCGCGCCATCAACGGCGCCAGCAACATCTATGTTTTCGACCTGCGCACCCACCAGACGACCCGCCTGACCAATGACCAGGCAATCGACACCTCGCCATGCTATTCGCCGGATGGCAGCCAGATCGTGTTCAATTCCGACCGCGGCGGCTCGCAGCAGCTCTATGTGATGAGCGCCGAGGGCGGCAACATCCACCGGATCAGCTTTGGCTCGGGACATTACGGCACGCCGGTATGGTCGCCGCGCGGCGACCTGATTGCGTTCACCAAGATCGGCGGCAGCTCGTTCTCGATCGGGGTCATGCATCCCGACGGCTCGGGTGAACGGGAGCTGACCCAGGGCTTTCTGGTCGAGGGTCCGACCTGGGCTCCCAATGGCCGGGTGCTGATGTATTTCAGCCACGGCCCGAGCGATTCGCAAGGCAATGGCGGGCTGCCGCATCTGCAGACGATCGATCTGACCGGATACAATCAGCGTGATGTGCCGACCCCGGGTGGCGCTTCCGATCCGGCCTGGTCGCCCTTGCTGCGCTGAGCAAATCGACGATATCGTGCAGTGGTTTCGAGGGGGGTTGGAGATTATGCGGATCAACATCATCGGTCTGGTGGGGGGCCTCGTAGGGGCATTGCTGCTGCTGGCCGCGTGCAGCAGCACGCCACCGCCCGCGACAGGTGGACCGGGCGGACCCGGGGGAGCCGGCGGCGCTGCTGGCGCCGGTGTGGGGGCGGTGGTACCAGGCTCGCAACAGGATCTGGCGCAGACCGCCGGTGATCGCGTCTTTTTCGCCTTCAACCGGTCCGATATCAGCGCAGAAGGACAGCAGACCCTGGAGCGGCAGGCCGACTGGCTGCATCGCTATCCGAACGTAACGGTCACGATCGAGGGCCATTGCGACGAGCGCGGCACCGAAGAGTACAACCTTGCGCTGGGCGAGCGCCGCGCCAATGCGGTCAAGAACGTGCTGATCGCCGCCGGCATACCGGCCGCGCGCATCGCGACGATCAGCTATGGCAAGGAGCGCCCGATCGTGCCCGGGTCCAATGAAGAGGCATGGGCGCAGAACCGCGTCGCGATCACCACGGTCAACTGACGGCGCACCGCTGACCCGCCACATTCCGGTTGGCGGTGCGGTTTTTGGGGCGGGACCCGGCGGCTCAGGGCGACAGGTGGGCGGCCGCCTGGCGGTGCATCGCGCCGGCCAGCCCGCTCCGGTGGGCCGCTTGCCGCCCGATAGACCGGCGTGAGGGTGCTCGGCAGCGCCCTTTTTTTGCCTAAAACCGGTCCTACTAGCCATGCCTTCCGATGGTCTGCGCTGCCCGCCCGCGCGTTGAGCGCCTTCCAGGCTGCCGCCCGCACTCCATGAGGCCCGCTGATGCTAGGGCGCCCGATCCTCGCTCATGCCCGGTCGATTTCGCTGTTTGTGCTGTTGGCGATGACCGTCGCCCCGGTCGCGCTGGCGCAAGATGCGACGACGCAGGAACGGCTCGATCGGCTGGAGCGGGATCTGAGCATGCTGCAGCGGCAGGTCTATCGCGGCACCGACGGCGAGGCGCCGGCCGGCGCCGAGGGCGGCGATGCCGCGGTCGATCTGCAGGTCCGCATGGACCGGCTCGAGCAGCAGATGCGCGATCTGACCGGCCGGGTCGAAGACGAGACCAATGCCGTCCAGCAGCTGCGCCAGCGGATCGAGCAGATCAACAGCGACATCGATGTGCGGCTCAGCCAGGGGCAGGGGCAACAGACGGGGCCGGTGGCCGGACCACCGCCGCGTGGCGCGGCAATCGCCGCCGGCGAGCCTTCGGATGGTCCCGCACCGGAACCGCCGCCCTATGGCCGGCGCCCGCCGGCCGACACATTGGCGCCGCCGGGCCAGACCGCGAGCTTCGGCGCGCTGCGGCCGCCGTCCGGTCGCGAGCGGCCCTATCCGGGCCCGGCCGACCTGACCCCGCCCGAGAACGGCGGAAGCGGTGGCAGCCTGCGGCCACCGGGCGGCGACGCGCTGCCATCGGGCTCGGCCTCGGCGCAGTACAACGCCGCTTTCGGGCTGCTACGGCGGGCCGATTATCCCGCAGCCGAAGACGCCTTGCGCAGCTTTGTCGCCCGCCATCCGAACGATCCGCTGGCGGGGAACGCGCAGTATTGGCTCGGTGAGAGCTTTTACGCGCGCGGTCAGTATACCGAAGCCGCCGCGGCGTTTGCCGATGGCTACAAGCGCTATCCGAGAGGAGCGAAGGCTACCGATGGCCTGCTGCAGCTGGCGATGTCGCTGGCGCATGCCAATCAGAAGCACAATGCCTGCATCGCGCTGATGCAGCTCGACCATGACTTCCCGCATCAGGGAAGTGCGGTCAGGAGCCGGGCGACACAGGAAAAGAAGCGGCTCGGCTGTTGACTGTCGGCGCGTCGTTGACGCCGCTCGGCGCGGCCGAATTCGCTGTTGCGCTGGAACGGCTCGCCCGGTTCGAAATTGCGCCGCTCCTTGCCGTCGCGGTGTCGGGCGGGCCCGACAGCCTGGCGCTCGGGATCCTTGCCGATGCCTGGGCGCGGCAACGCGGGGGGGTGGCCTGGGCGCTCGTCGTCGACCACCGGCTGCGAACCGAAAGCGCTGCCGAGAGCGAGCGCGTCGCCGGTTGGCTGGCGGCGCGCGGCATTCCGCACCGGGTGCTGGTCTGGGATGGCCCAAAGCCGGTCACCGGCATCCAGGAGGCGGCGCGAATTGCGCGCTACCGGCTGCTCGCTTTGTGGTGCCGGCAGAAGGGGTGTCTGCACCTCTTGACCGCGCATCACCGCGACGACCAGAGCGAGACCTGCCTGATCCGGCTCGCCGCCCACAGCGCTGCCGACGGGCTCGCCGGCATGTCGGCGATCCGCGAGATCGACGGCTGCCGCATCCTGCGCCCGCTGCTCGGCTTTGGCAAAGCCCGGCTGGTTGCCACCCTCGCGGCGCTGCACCAGCCTTTTCTGAGTGATCCGAGCAACCGCGACCCGGCCTATGCCCGCAGCCGGCTGCGCCATCGCGATGGTGCGGGCGGTGCCGGAGCCGACCGGGCCGCGATGCTCGCCGCGATCGGTGATTTCGGCCGAGCGCGCCGGGTCGCCGAGCGCGCCGGCGACGCGCTGGCGGCGCGGACCGTGGCCCTCCACAGGGCCGGGTTCGCGCTGCTCGATCCGGCATTGCTGCAGGCCTCGCCTGCGACCGCCGATCGGGTGCTGTCTTCGCTGGTGACGACGCTCGGCGGTCTGTCCTATCCGCCGCGACGCCGCCAGGTCACCCGCCTGCGGCAGATCCTGCGCGGGGATGCGCCCGGTGGTCAGACCTTGGGCGGCTGCCGGTTCGTCCGGTGGCGCGGCCGCTTCCTGGTGCTTCGTGAGCTCGGTGCTGCGGCGACGCCGGTCCCGGTCGTGCCAGGGGCGAGCCTGATGTGGGACCGGCGCTTCGCGGTTGTCGCCGATGCGCGGGCCGGCAGCGGGTTCACCCTCGGCTATCTCGGCCGCGGCGGTCAAGCCGACCCGGCACTGCGCGTGGCGCTGCAGCACTCTGCGCTGCCGCCGCTGGTGCGCTCGGTTTTGCCGGCGCTGCGCGATGCGGCGGGCATTGCCGCCGTCCCCGATATCGGCTATCGCCGTGCCGGGCTCGCGGAATTGCCACGGCTGGAGTTTCGGCCTGTCAAATCTCTGTCCGGCGCAGGCTTTGCCGTTGTTTAACGCGGCGAACATCTTATCTGTTGATTGGGCAAAATTGGTCGCGGGCCGGGGATGATTGGCGTAGGCTGGCGGCATCGGCTGGTTTGGCGCGGAATGCCGGGCTCGGCGTGGAAAGGCGTTTGACCGTGAATAACTTCGGCAAGAATCTCGCCCTGTGGATCGTAATCGGGCTGCTTCTCGTCGCGCTGTTCAACCTGTTCCAGACCTCGTCCAATCGCGGGCCGCAATCGACGCTGGCCTTTTCCGACTTTCTCAATGATGTCAATCGCGGCCAAGTCTCTGATGTGACGATCCAGGGCAACACGATCAACGGCCACTTTACGGACAGCCGCGCCTTTTCGACCTATGCCCCGAACGACCCGAATCTGGTCGGCACCCTGACCAAAAAGGGCGTGCGCATCTCCGCCGCCCCGGTCGACGACAATGTGCCGTCGCTGTTCGGGGTGCTGATCTCGTGGTTCCCGATGCTGCTGTTGATCGGCGTGTGGATCTTTTTCATGCGCCAGATGCAGGGCGGCGGCGGCCGGGCGATGGGTTTTGGCAAAAGCCGGGCCCGGCTTTTGACCGAGAAGGTCGGCCGCATCACCTTCGAGGACGTGGCCGGGATCGACGAGGCCAAGCAGGAGCTCGAGGAGATCGTCGAATATCTGAAGGACCCGCAGAAGTTCCAGCGCCTTGGCGGAAAGATTCCGAAGGGCGTGCTGCTGGTCGGCTCGCCCGGCACCGGCAAGACGTTGTTGGCGCGGGCGATCGCCGGCGAGGCGAACGTGCCGTTCTTCACGATTTCCGGCTCTGATTTTGTCGAGATGTTTGTCGGCGTCGGGGCGAGCCGGGTGCGCGACATGTTTGAGCAAGGCAAGAAGAACGCGCCTTGCATCATCTTTATCGACGAGATCGACGCGGTCGGCCGCCATCGCGGCGCCGGTCTCGGCGGCGGCAATGACGAGCGTGAGCAGACCCTGAACCAGCTGCTGGTCGAGATGGACGGCTTCGAGGCGAATGAGGGGGTCATCCTGATTGCCGCGACCAACCGGCCCGATGTGCTCGATCCGGCGTTGCTGCGGCCCGGCCGCTTTGACCGCCAGGTCGTGGTGCCAAACCCCGATGTCGTCGGGCGCGAGAAGATTCTCAAAGTGCATATGCGCAAGGTTCCGCTCGCCACCGATGTCGATGCCAAGGTCATTGCCCGCGGCACGCCCGGCTTCTCCGGCGCCGACCTCGCCAATTTGGTCAACGAGGCGGCGCTGATGGCCGCCCGGCGTGGCAAGCGCTCGGTGGCGATGAGCGAGTTCGAGCAGGCCAAGGACAAGGTCATGATGGGCGCCGAGCGGCGCTCGATGGTTATGACCGAGGACGAGAAAAAGCTGACCGCCTATCACGAGGCCGGGCACGCGCTGTGCATGCTCTACGCCGAAGGGCACGAGCCGCTGCACAAGGTCACGATCATCCCGCGCGGACGCGCGCTCGGGATGACGATGTACCTGCCGGAGCGCGACAAATACAGCCAGTCGAAGCTCGAGATCAAAGCGATGCTGACCAGCCTGTTTGGCGGCCGCATCGCCGAAGAGCTGATCTTCGGGCCCGAAAGGGTGACGACCGGCGCCGCCGACGATATCCGCCGGGCGACCTATCTGGCGCGGCGCATGGTCACCGAGTTTGGCTTTAGCGAAAAGCTCGGGCGGCTGCGCTACGCCGACAACGAGGAGGAGGTTTTCCTCGGCCACTCGGTGACCCAGCGCAAGAATGTCTCCGAAGCTACGGCCAAGATCATCGACGAGGAGATCCGCAGGCTCGTCGACGAGGGCGAAGGGGCCGCGCGCGACATCCTGACCGCGCGGCTCGATGAATTGCACGCGCTGGCCAAGGGGCTGCTCGAATACGAGACCATGTCGGCCGACGAGATCCGTCGGATCATCAAGGGTGAGCGCATCGTGCGCGATACGCCGCCGCCGCAGGCCGACGACGCGCGGCCGGGCCGGCGCAGCTCGGTGCCGCCCTCGGGTCGTCCGTCGGGGCTCGAACCGGAGCCGCAGCCTGGCGGGTGACTGCGCGGCTCCGGCCGTGCGGGAGGTTTGGCGCGCCGGCTGACCTTCGCGCATAACGGGAACAAGGTTGCGTCTTAAGCATTTGATAGCGAAGATGTTATTTGACTCCGATAGAAGTTGTCGGCTAAATACCCCGCATAGCGTTATTTGTCGGCTCTGGGGGGTCCATGACGCGGCAGCTGTTCGGCACCGACGGAATCCGCGGGACCGCCAATCTCGAACCAATGACACCCGAGACCGCGCTAAAGGTGGCGATGGCGGTCGGCGAGTGCTTCAAGAACGGCGCGCACCGGCATCAGGTCGTGATCGGCAAGGACACACGGCTCTCCGGCTACATGCTCGAACCGGCGCTGACCGCCGGGTTTGTCACGATGGGCATGGATGTCGTGCTGGTCGGACCGTTGCCGACCCCGGCCATCGCAATGCTGACGCGCAGTCTGCGTGCCGATCTCGGGGTCGTGCTGTCGGCCTCGCACAACCCCTATGGCGATAACGGCATCAAGCTGTTTGGCCGCGACGGCTACAAACTGTCGGACGAGCTCGAAACCAAGATCGAGAATTGCCTCGCGCGGGGCCCAAGCCGGCGCGCCGAGCCGGCCGAGCTTGGCCGGGTCAAGCGGCTCGAAGACGCGGGCGGCCGCTATATCGAGTTCGTCAAGCAGAGCTTTCCGCGCGGGCTGCGGCTCGACGGTCTGCGCATCGTCGTCGATTGTGCGCACGGCGCCGGCTACCGAGTGGCGCCGACCGTGTTCTGGGAGCTCGGCGCCGAAGTGTTCGCGCTCGGGGTTGCTCCGGACGGGCTCAATATCAATCGCGAATGCGGCGCGCTGGCACCCGGGCAGATGCGCGCCGAAGTGCTGGCGCGACGCGCCGATATCGGCATCGCGCTCGACGGCGATGCCGATCGGCTGATCGTCGCCGATGAGCGCGGCGTGATCCTCGACGGCGACCAGCTGATGGCGCTGATCGCGACCGGGCTGGCCCGCGCCGGGCGGCTCCAGGGTGGTGCCCTGGTGGCAACGATCATGTCGAATCTCGGGCTCGAGCGGTTTCTCGCGGGGCACAGCATCGCCCTGCACCGGGCCCCGGTCGGCGATCGCTATGTCGTCGAAAAGATGCGCGGCCTCGGCTGCAATCTCGGTGGCGAGCAGTCGGGCCACATCATCCTCGCCGATTATGCGACAACCGGAGACGGGCTGATCGCGGCACTCCAGGTGCTGGCCTCGATCGTGGAGACTGGCCGGCCGGCGAGCGAGGTGTGTCGGCTGTTTACCCCGGTCCCGCAGCGCGCAAAAAGCGTGCGCCACGGGAAGAGCATGCCGCTCGATCGGCTTGCGGTCAGGGACGCGATTGCCGGTGGCGAGGCGCGGCTCGCCGGTGGCGGGCGTCTGGTGATCCGCCGGTCGGGGACCGAGCCGCTGATCCGGGTGATGGCCGAGGGTGAGGACGAGGAATTGGTGGCGCAGGTCGTGGACGACATCTGTGCGGCGATCCGCGAGGCCGCGCTCGACGACCCGCCGCCACGGCCGGTCCATCCTGCCCCGGCTCCGGCGGCCAGCTGATGCGCGGCCGGGTCCTGATCGTCGCCGGCTCCGATTCCGGCGGCGGTGCCGGCATCCAGGCCGATATCAAGACGGTGACAATGCTCGGCGCCTATGCGGCGACCGCGATCACCGCGCTGACAGCGCAGAATACCGAGGGTGTGTTTGATGTCCTGGCGGTGCCGCCCGCGTTTATTCGCCGGCAAATCGAGGTCGTGCTCGATGATATCGGCGCCGATGCGATCAAGACCGGGATGCTGCACGATACGGCGGTCATCGAAACCCTGGCCGCGGTGTTGGCGGAGCGGGCGGGCGGTCTGCCGCTGGTGGTGGACCCGGTCATGGCGGCCAAGGGCGGCGCCCGGCTGATCGATCCCGAGGCGATCGAGGGACTCAAGCAGCTGCTGATCCCCCGCGCCGATCTGGTAACTCCAAACCTGCCCGAGGCCGAACTGTTGTGCGGCCGCCCGATCGGCGATGTCGTGGCGATGCGCAAGGCCGGCGAAGCGCTGCTGGCGCTCGGCTGTCGCGCGGTGCTGATCAAGGGCGGCCACCTTGCCGGGGACAGGCTGACCGATGTGCTGGTCGGGGCTGCCGGTGCGCGAATGTGGGAGAGCCCGCGCATCGCCACCCGTCATACTCACGGCACCGGCTGCACTCTCGCTTCGGCGATCGCCGCCGGGCTCGCTCAGGGTCTTCCGATCGAGCCCGCGGTCGAGCGCGCGCGCGACTATGTCCAGCGCGCGATCGCCGGAGCCCCCGGCTTCGGGCGTGGCCACGGACCGCTCGACCACACCCACCCGCTCGGTCCAATCACTTAGCGCGGCCGTCTAGCGCCGAGCGACCGCGTCGGGAGGTGGCTCTATAGCTGCGCGACCCCGGCGCGGGCGCAGTCCTCATCCTGCTGCGAGCTGCCGCCGCCGACACCGCAGGCGCCCTCGACGATACCGTTTCTGATGATCGGCACCGCACCCTGGCCCATGATCATGCGATTGCCGGTGGCGGCGGCGATGCCGCGCGGCGTCGGCTGGTCGGCGCGCGCTGCCATCTCGCCGCTTGGCCGGCCGAACGCGGCCGAGGCGACCGCCTTGCCGATGCTGCCATGGGCGCTCGCCCAGATCGCGTTGTCCATGCGCGCGAAGGCGATCGGATGGCCGCCGGCGTCGCAGACCGAGGCGCTGATCCTGATGTTCATCTCCTCCGCTTTGTCGAGCGCCCCGCGAATGATCCGGTTGGCTTCGTTCAAAGTAAGCGCCATGGTCTTTCTCCCGTTGTGCGCGCTTGAGATCGTAGGGTGCCGCAGGCAACGCCGTTACGCGAGCGGGCCGAAGGCGGGCGGCGGAACCCGGCGCTTCGAGGCGGCTTCGTAGGCCGCGGCGATCTGCAGCAGAATGTCCTCTCGGCCAGGCTCGGCACGGAACACCAGTGAGAATGGCAGGCCGGGTGCCGGGACCGTCGTCGGGATGTCGGAGGCGACCGCCACATACCGGGCACGGTCAGCGCTGAGCGCGAAGACGGGATCATAGACCGTCGTGACGTAGCCGGCCGGGATCAGTATTTCGGTCAACCCGGCATTCGGGCCGTAAAAAGATTCGAGGCGCAGATTCTGCGACAGTCCGGGCTCGGGCGCGCCGCCGATTTTGGCCGGTGGCAGCGGTGTGTGCAGCCGCACCAGCGCATCGAGCCGGTTTTCGAGGATTACCATCATATCGAGCCGGCGCAGCAATTCGCGCAGCATGATGCGCTCATCGACACCTTGGCGCCCGCCGAGCGGGTTGCGCGGGTCGCTCACCTCCTCCCAGTTCCTGAACGCGGCGCGCCCATCGTCACCCCAGAATTTGGAGCGCGCGTTGAGCGCGGTGAAATCGGCGAGGCTTTCGTGGAAACCGCGCTCGCGCCAATCAGCGGCGCGGCGGCGGAGGTATTGGTTGACGTGAAAGCGGAACGACATCGCCAGCTCCTGTTGCTGGATTGTCGCGATGTCGAGGTTCGAGGGTGGTGCGACGCGGCCCTCGGCCAGCTCGACCAGATAATCGATCGGCGCCATCGAGCCGCTGCCAAAGACTTTGCCCGGCGCGAATTCGGTCGCGCGGATCGCCGCTGCGAACTCCTTGAAAAGCGGCTCGCCATCGGGCCCGAGCCGAAACAACAGATCGGGCATGAACACCGGCACCAGACGGGCCAGTGCCTGGCGAAAATCGGGGTTCATCTGTTCGAGATCGCGGTCCCGCTGCCACCGCGGGTCGGATGATTCGACGAGTGCCGCACCGAGCTTTTCGCCCAGCACATTCTTGATCTCGACGGCGGCGGCGGTGACGATCGGCACGGCGGCCTTGGTGCCGGGCGGCATCAGCATCGATTCACGGACGATCCCGATGCGCATACCCTTGAGCGAGCCGGGTGCCCCGCCCGTCGCGGCATGGCGCGCATATCCCTTTGCCAAGACCGAGGAGCGTGGCACCGTCGTAAAGGGATCGCGCGGATCGTAATAGCCGGCGCCTGGGTCCTTCAGCGCATCGAGGATCTTGGCGCAGTCGCCGATGGTGCGGGCGAGAATGCCGCTGCGATCGCAATAGATGTCAGCGCCGATCGCCCCGCCATTGTAGCCGAGCATCGCCTTGTGCGGCAGGATCAAGGCGACCGCGTTGTGGTTGGCGGGGCCGCGGGTCGAGGCGCGGGTTTCTTCGCCAAGGCTCGCCATGACGAGATTGGCGCTGACCGACACGCCCGAGCCGGAGGACGAGCCGAGCGAGGCCGCGCGCGTCGTGTCATAGGGATTGGCCGGGTTGCCGGCCCAGCTCGAGCGCTGATAGCCGAGCGTCGAGGGCAGCACCGTGTCCGGCCGGTGCCGCCCGCCGGGGTCGCCGGCGCGGCCGTTGTATTCGGTGTTGACCGCCTTGGCGAAGATGATCGCACCCTTGTTGCGCAATTGCGCGACGAGCACGTGGTCGCGCGCCGGGAAATCGATGTCGTAAGCGGCATCGCCACCCGCCGTCGTACGCATGTCCTTGGTGTCGAACGGGTCCTTGAACGAAAAGACGACGCCGTACATTGGCATCCGCTCGAGCGGCGGGTTCCGGCGGTAGCGGGCGTCCAATGCGTCAGCCTGTTCGAGCGCGTCGGGGTAGTGGCGGAAATGCTCGCAGATCGGCGGCGCCCCCGGCGGCAGCGGTCCATCATCGGGGTGGAGGTCGAAATCGCCCCAGCAGGTTACCGATCGCTCGCCGCGAAGGTTCAATGTCGCGAGCGCATTCAATTGGCCGCAATTCGGAATGCCGGTAATCATGCCGTATTGCTGATCGACCGAGCGATCGGAGGCGGTCGGCTGCATGCGGCCCCATTCGAGCGGCGGGCCACGGTATTTGTCGAGATCGGGAAGGATCGTCGCCGCCGCCACCGTCTCGGTCGGAAAGCGCAGGCGGGCGCTGGCGCGCATGGCGCCCTGCGCGGGCGCGACCGGCGCACCATCGCGGGTGACCAGCATGCTGGCCACCCCGTTATAGGCGCGGGCGCGAGCCATATAGTGCTCGACCACCTCGACGACCCTGATCTCGCCGGCGCGGATCGCACGATGGAGGTCGTCGATCGCCGCCTCTTCGAGCCGGAACGGCGTCTGCGTCGCGCTGCCCTCTCGGTCGCCGATCGTCACCCTCCACCTCCGTCGCCTGCGGGCACGCTGGGCCGAGGATGGCGGTCGCGGGCACCCGGAGGCCAACCTAGCGCGGCAAGCCCCGTGGCGCGAGGCCCGTGAGCCGCGGCGGCCGCTCCCGCCGCGGCTCTGCTGGGTGGTTCAGGCGAGCACAACCTCCGCCGAGAGCTGCGTGCCGCGGGTCTCTGGACTGAACAGCAGCGCGATGATAAACATGACAGCGCCGAACACGGTGCCGATCAGCATCGGGGTGGCAAACCCGGTATGCCAGGTGGCGGCGAGATAGGTCAGGATCGGCAGCGTCAGGCCGCCAAAAATCGCCCCCTGATGATAGCAGAACCCGCTCGCCGTCGCGCGCACCTCGGTCGGGAAGCGTTCGGCGAGATAGGTCGGGTTCTGGGCATACATGCCGCCGCCGGCGAACAGACCCTGAATAGTAAAGAAGATCAGGATCATCGTGTAGTTGGTGGTCATCAGGTAGAGCGGCGCGCACAGGATGCCGAAGATCGCCGGCAGGATCAGCGCCCAGCGCCGGCCCATACGGTCGGCCACCCAACCCCAGAGAAAGCCGCTGACAAAAAACAGCACGCTTTGCAGCATGATCGGCAGCGAAACGAGCCCCGGGCTCAGATGCAGGCCCTTTTGCAGATAGGTCGGGAACAAGCCGCCGACCGAATAGCCGGTGATAAACCCGCTCGCCATCCACCAGCACGCGGTCAGCGTGTTGCCGAGCATGCGCCGCTTGAAGATGCTGAAAAGCGGCATGCGCACCTCGCGCTTCTCGGCGCGCTGGATGTCGCGGTTTTCGAGCCAGACCGCAGGCTCCTTGACAAACGGAAAGATATAGAAGAGCAGCAGCGCCGGCAGCACCCCGATGATCAGCAGCCCGCGCCAGCCGATCGAATTGTAAAGCAGGCCGTAGGCTGCCGCGGATAGCAATCCGCCGATGCCCCAGGAGGCCTGCAGCACGCTGCCCATAAGCCCGCGCGAGCGCTGCGGCCATTGTTCGAGCGCCAATGCCGCGCCGGCAGGCCACTCCGCACCCATGAAGAAGCCGAGCGCGGCGCGGAATAGGAGCAGGACCCAGAAGGCCGGCGCCAGCCCGGCGACGAGATTGCACAGTGAATACCCGGCGATCGCAATCATCAGCGGCAATTTGCGCCCGATCCGATCGGCCATCCAGCCCGAGGCCGTGGCGCCGGCGAGCCGCATCCACAAGGTCAAGGTGAAAACGATCGCGACCGCCGTCAGCGGCACGTGAAAATACTGTGCGATCGGCACCATGATTAAGAGAAAGATCGTAAAATCAAAGGCATCCAGGGTCCAGCCGAGCCAGGCGGCGATCCAGGCATGCCACTGCTCGCGAGTCGGTTCCTTCCACCACGCAACGGGCTTCTCGGTATCGACAGTGATCGTCATCAGATTCCTCCTATTTGACGGACCCCGTTGAGCCGGGGCCTCGCAATCGCCAGCGTCCCGTTGCGCAGCTTCCAGGTGCGCAGAAGGCTACAAAAGGGGCCTCCCCCGAGGGGTGTCGAAAGAGGCGCACTGCTCGTCTCGCTCGCCATGCCGCCGTCTAAGCGACGACCAGATCGGGCACCATTTCCGTCCCCCTGGTCTGCGGGCCGAACGCGACCGACAGGATGAAATTAATGAGCCCGAACAGCGTGCTGATCAGCATCGGGATCGCAAAACCCAGATGCCAGTCGATCGCAAAATAGGTCAGGATCGGCGGCACCATGGCACCGGGAATTGCGCCGACGTGGTAGCAGAACCCGGTCGCGGTGCCGCGGATCTCGGTCGGGAACCGCTCGGTCAGATAGCTCGGCACTTGGCCGAACATGCCGCCGCCGGCAAAAATTCCTGCGCGATAAAAAATTGCTGCGCGATAAAGGCGATCACGACCAGTGTAAAGTTCGGCGAGAACGGGTAGATCGGCACATGCGTCGAACGTCCAGTCGAGCCAAGCCGCGACAAACGCATACCATTGGTCCTTGGCCGGCTCCTTCCACCAGGGACGATCGTGCATGACCGGTGCCGCCGTCATCGTTCAACCCCCCGTTCAAAAAGAGCTCTGTTGCCGAGCCTTGAAGGAAGTGTAGGGCAGCCATGCGTCATTGTCTCCGGCTTTTTTCAGAGAGGATTCTGCTCGGGAATTAGGCAGCGCGCGGCGGCGGGCTATTGCCGGACCGAACTTCCCAGGGGTGACTTCATCGCAGTGTCGCGCGGGCGGGACGGCATTACCATTTTGGGCGAGAGCATGTGCCCCGGACGGTCCCGTGAGTTTCGACCGTGGGGCTCGATCGCGCTGCGGCTCGTCTTGCTGGAAAGCGGCCAACACTTTCGACCAGCCCGCTCTTTCGACCAGCCCGCTCTTTCGACCAGCCCGCTCTTTCGACCAGCCCGCTCTTTCGACTGGCAGCTCTTTCGACTAGAAAGCGGCCGATCCGGCCGCATACCGCGGCCCCATTCCGAGCCGGTCAGCGGGGGACATGGCTGAACAGCCGATCGACGCGATTGCCGGCGACAGTGGGCACCCTCCTACCGAGCAATGGCAGCGGACATTGTGGGCAATGGTCGGCATCCAGTTTGTCATGACCATGGCGTTTTCGATGCTGAGCCCGATCATGCCGCTGTTTCTGCCGGTGCTCGGGGTCCGCTCGGCCAGTGCGATCGATTTGTGGGCCGGCATTCTCTCGGGCGTCACCTCGCTCGTCACGGCATTTGCCTCGCCATTGTGGGGGCGCCTCGCCGACCGGCGCGGCCGCAAGCTGATGCTGCTGCGGTCCAGCATTGCCATCGGTATCTTCGCAATGCTGATGGGGCTCGCCGCCGATGTCTGGCAGTTCTTCGCCTGTCGCGCGCTGATGGGGGTGTTCGCCGGGTTTTCGAGCTCGGCGATCGCGTTGGTCGCAAGTCAGGCCCCGGAAGAGCGGCTCGGCTTTGCGCTCGGCTGGCTCAGCACCGGACAGCTGGTTGGCTCGCTGATCGGCCCGCTGCTCGGCGGCGCGCTGGCCGACGCGACCCACAGCTATCGCATCCCGTTCTACTGCACCGGAGCGACGGTGCTGCTGTCGAGCCTCCTCGTCTGGTTTGCCGTGCAGGAGCGCTTTGTCGCGCCGCCGCGCACCCCTGATGGGCGCTCGCTGCTCGCCGCGCTGATCACGGTGGTGCGCTCGCCGGGGTTGCTGCCGCTGTTTTTCGTGCTGCTGATGGCGCAGTTCGGGGTGCGCACCGTGCAACCGGTGGTCACGCTGTTTGTCCAGCAGCTGGTCGGCATGCGGCCCGATCTCGCGACGTTGAGCGGCATCGCCTTTTCGGTGACCGGGCTCGCCGATGTCGTCGCCTCGCCGTTTCTCGGCAAGCGCAGCGACGTGCTCGGCTACCGCCGGGTGCTGCTGATCAGCCTCCTGGGGGCGAGCCTCGCGACCCTGCCGCAGACCTTTGCCGGCAATTACTGGATTTTCACGATCGAGCGCTTTCTTGTCGGCATGTTTATCGGCGGCATCCTGCCGACCGCGAACGCTCTGGTCGGGCGGCTCGTGCCGCGGGCGCAGCGCGGCACGGTCTACGGCATCACCGCGTCGGCGATGTTTCTCGGCAACTCGCTCGGACCGCTGAGCGGCGGGGCCGTCGCGGCGGTGTTCGGGCTGCGCTGGGTGTTTCTGGTGACCGGCGCGGTGCTCCTCGCGAACCTCGTCTGGGTCTATTACCGGGTGCCGGAATACACCGACCCCGCTCAAACCTAGAGAGCGGCCTGACGCCCCTAGAGAGCGGCTTGACGCCCCCGGCCGTCCACGGTCCTCGCATATGGGTTCATTTTGGAATGCTTCTGGTTTATGATCCGCCGCCAGCGACACTGAACGAACAAGGAGGATGGAGCATGGATCAGGATGCCAAAAAGACCGCGCTGCGGATGATCCCTTACGGCATCTATGTGCTGACCGCCGATGATGGAAAAGGAAATGTCGCCGCTGCGACCGTCAACTGGGTGACGCAGAGCGCCTTCAACCCGCCGCTGGTCGTGGTCGGGGTGAAGACCGATTCCGGCGCCTATCCGATTGTCAAGAACACCAAGAATTTCGCGCTCAACATGCTGGGCAAGGACGCCAAGGGAGTAGCGTTCACCTTTTTCAAGCCGACCCAGCTCGAAGGCGGCAAGCTCTCCGGCCAGGCGATCCACAAGGGCTCGAACGGCGCGCCGATCCTCGATGCCGCGCTCGCTGCGGTCGAATGCAAGGTTACCGGCATCGTCGAGCAGGGCGACCATCACATCGTCGTCGGCGAGGTGGTCGAGGCGCATCTGCCAAAGCCGGTCACCGGCCGCCCCGATGCGGCGATCCTCGAAATGAAGGATCTCGGCGACAACGTCTTCTACGGCGGCTGATCTGTCGAGATTGCCGTGCTTCGCTCGCAATGACCATGGAAGCATCGTCATTGCGAGGTGCGCAGCGACGACGCAATCTCGTCGAGGGTGGTCAGACAGCGAGGTCCAGCATGGAACAGCAGCCGATGCTCGAATGGCCGGCCGAAGGCAACACCCGCGTCCCCTACCGGGTGTTTTCCGACCCCGAGATCTACCGCGCGGAGCTGGCGCGGATCTTTCTCGGGCCGACCTGGCAGTTTCTGACGCTTGCCGGGGAGCTGCCGCGGCCGGGCGACTATCTGACCACCTTTCTCGGCGAGACCCCGGTCATCGTGACCCGCGGCGATGACGGTGCGATCCATGCGATGGTCAATCGCTGCGCCCATCGCGGCAACCTCGTCTGCCTGAAGCGGCGCGGGCACGCCGACAACCTGACCTGCGTCTATCACGCCTGGCGCTACGATCTCGAAGGCAATCTCGACAGCGTCGCGTTCCGCCGCGGCATCGCCGGCAAGGGCGGCATGCCCGAGAGCTTTCATCTCGACCAGCACGGGCTCAAAAAGCTGCGGGTCGACCAGTTCGGCGACCTCGTCTTTGGCACCCTGTCGCCTGATGCGCCACCCCTCGGCGACTATATCGGCAATCTGATCGGCTCGCGCATTCACCGGGTATTGCACGGGACGCCAAAGGTTCTCGGCACCACCTCACAGATTCTGCACAACAACTGGAAGCTCTATTTCGAGAATGTGCGCGATACCTATCACGCGACGCTGCTGCACAGCTTTTTCACAACGTTCCGCATTTCGCGCCTGACCGCCGAGGGCGGTGTTGATATCGCCGAAAACGGCGCGCATCACGCAAGCTACACCCGCAACAAGGTGGATCGGGTCGATGCCGCAACCTCGGACCAGCTCTATGCCGGGATGCCCTCGATGCGGGAAAATTTCCGCCTCGCCGAGCCCGGGTTTCTGACGATGCGGGAGGAGTTTGGCGACGATACGACGACCCAGATCCTGTCGCTGTTCCCGAATTTCGTCTTGCAGCAGATCCAGAATTCGATCGCGCTGCGCGTGGTCCTGCCCAAAGGCCCGGACAAGACCGAATTGCAGTGGATTTATCTTGGCTTCGCGGAGGATGATGCCGAGATGACGGCGCTGCGCCTGGCGCAGGCCAATCTGGTCGGGCCCGCCGGTTATGTGTCGATGGAGGATGGTGCCGTCGGCAATTTCATCCAGCGCGCGATCCACGGCTCGGAACAGGAGTGCTCGGTGTTGGAGATGGGCGGGTTTGGCCACGCTTCCGAGCCCAACCGCACGACCGAAGCCTCGGTGCGCAGCTTCTGGCACTGCTATCGCCCGCTGATGGGGCTGTAGCGCAATGAATCTCGAGGCGGTGGCGCTGCGGCTGGAGCTCGATGGGCTCTATGCGGATTACGCGCATTGCCTCGATAATGACGAGCTGGAGCGCTGGCCCGACTTCTTTACCGAGGATTGCTTTTATCGGATCACCTCGGCCGAAAACTACGAGGCGCGTCTGCCGCTCGGGCTGATCTATGCAACCTCGCGCAACATGTTGAAGGATCGGGTCAGCGCCTTGCGCGAGGCCAACATTTACGAGCCGCAACGCTACCGGCACCTGGTCTCCTCGCTCAGGATCACTGGAGAGGCGAGCGGCGTTCTCGATCTCGTCGCGAATTTTCTCGTCGTGCGCACGGTGCAGGATGGCGACATGACGGTGTTTGCCGCCGGCCGCTATGTCGATCGGGTGCGGCGTCAGGATGAAGGCTGGAAGTTCGCGGCCAAGACCGTCGTGCTCGACAGCCGGCAGATCGATACGCTGCTGGCGATCCCGCTCTGAGGGGGTGCCGGCTATTCGATCGGCACGATCATCTTGCCGATCGGCCAGAGCGCCAGGCCGGCGAGCTTCAAATGTGCCCAGGCGAAGGGCAAGCCGATGATCGTGATGGCGAGCAGCACGGCGATGATCAGATGGCCGAGTGCCAGCCACCACCCGGCGAGAACGAGCCAGATCACATTGCCGAAACAGCCGAGCGGCCCCGTGCCGAGATCGCTCTCGCCCATATACTCGGCGCGCGAGACGGCGCGGTGGCCAAACGGCAAGAGCGTGTAGAAGGCGATGTTGAATGCCGCGCGCGTCCAGGGCAGACCGATGATCGTAATCGCCATGACAATCCCGGCGATCAGCCACGCTGCCGCCATCCACAGCCCGCCGGTGACGATCCACAACAGGTTCAGTAAGAGCTGAATAAAGCCCATCAGCGTCCTCGACTCTGCCGCATCGGCAGGGCTGCGACCGGCCCGCTATTTCCATTCGATCCGAGGCGCATCGCCGAGCTGCACCGGTCCGAGAAACATCTTTCCGTCCTGGATCGTGAACGCGGTCCTGATCTGCGGCTTGCCGTCGGCACCGGGCTTGGCCAGCGCCGACAGCGCGATCTGCGCCAGTGCCGCCTCCTCGGTGCCGAGCCGTCCCGCCGCGACCAGCGCCGACAGGATCGTGCGAAAGCCCTCGATCCCACCGGAGAAGGCGGCGATCGGCTGCAGGTTTTGATCGAGCGCGAGTGTGCCACTGGCGGTGACCCCAACCCCGCCCCAGCGCAGCCGCAGATGATCGAGCTCGACCGTGCCGCCGGCATCGCGCCAGGCGGCGAGCGCCTGCGGCAGCGGCCCATTTGGCAGGGTCCCCTCAAGTATGGCGGAGATCGCGAGCTCGTCGATCGTGGCGCCGAGAATTCCCGGCGGTCCCGGCAGATCCAGCTGACGCAGATCGAGCGCCAGGCCAAAGCCCGGTTCGGTATGGGTTCGCGGCGGTGCCGGGGGCAGCGTGATCCAGGCGTCGGCGTCGGCAATCGGGATGCGGGCACCGGCCTCGGCCACGACATGCTTCAATCTGAGCCACAGCCAGCCGCCGCCCTGCGCCGCGAACGACGCCGAACCCAGAGCTGTCTGCGCCGTCAGCAGCGGTGTCGGGTGCCGGCTTTCCGCGCCGGCGAGGCCGGCGGCGAGACCCTTGGGTGCGGCAAGCCGCCAATCGGCAAAGCCCCACACCCGTGCCGTGCCGGTCAAGACCGGCAAATGCAGTTCCGGGGCCGGGCGGAGCCTGCCATCGCGCAGCTCGGCATTATCGAGCACCACGCGGAATTCGAACGGGAAGCCGCCGATATGCAATTCGCGCCAGGAAGCGTCGATCCGGCGTGCCCGCGCCGATTGCTGCCAGGCGACGATGCCGTCCGCGATCCGGGCGGCAGCGATCCGCCAATAGGCGGCATAAAGGCCGAACAGCACCAGGAGGAGCAGCAGGCCGGCGAGAGCGAGACGCGTCGAGCGGCGCATGGCGGGCGGTTATACCGGCGCGGCGCCGCCCTCGCCACCGGCAGCGCAGCCCTCGCCACCGGCAGCGCCGCCCTCGCCACCGGCCGCGCAACAGGCGGCGTTCAGACCTTCAGCACTTCAGCACCGGATGCGGCTTCCAATTCGCAAGCGTTCACGGTCATCGCCAGCAGGCTGTAATAACCGATCGCTCCCGTCAGCTGGATAAAGCCGTCGTCACCAAACCGCGCCCGCACCCGCTCGGCGGTGGCGTCGTCGATCCGGTGGCGGCGCAGGAGCTGCCGGGTGAACTCGACGATCTCGGCGTCCTCGGGCGGAATGCCGCGCGAATGGTTCTCGCGGATCGCCGTGATCGTCGTCTCGGGCACCCCCTGCCGCCGCGCGCCGCCGGCCTGGGCGCCCCATACATAGACCGCCTCGAACTCGCGGGCGACGGTCATCGCCGCCAGCACCCGCACCCGCATGTCGAGCGAGCCTTCGAACCGGACATAGGCGCCGAGATGCGCTACGCGACCCGCCAGCTCGGGGCTGTTGAGGAACATCGTGAACGGCCCTTGCACCGCACCGCGGCTGGCGACGATCGAATCAAAGACCGCGTGATCTTTAGCCGCAACCTGGTCCTTGCGGGTGATTGACGGGAGTCTGGCCATGATCCTGCCTTTCCTCTGCCGGAGCGCCGGCCGCCTCGATGACCGGCGCACCCAACATGCCACCCGATCGCAATCGAAACTATGCCCGCGAGGCGGTGGGCCCCGATATGCTGGTTGCGGCGCACGGCAACAAGGGGAGGGAGCAGTGCCCGGGGTGCTCGACGGAGTTCGCGTTCTCGATTTCGGGCGCTACATCGCGGGGCCGTTCTGCGCCGCATTGCTCGCTGATCTCGGCGCCGAGGTGATCCGCGTCGAGCGGCTGGGTGGCGGCGAGGACCGCTTTTTCATCCCGGTCGGCGCCGGTCCCGATGGCGGCGGGGCGATGTTTCTGGCGATGAACCGCAACAAGCTCGGCATGACGCTGGACCCGGCCGCGGCGAAGGGCCGCGAGATCGTCCGCCGGCTGGTCGCGAGTGCCGATGTCGTTGTCGCCAACCTGCCGCCGCGGGTATTGCGCTCCCTGGCGCTCGATCTCGACAGTCTGCGGCAGGTCAAGCCCGACATCATCCTGACCACGGTCACCGGGTTTGGCGCCGGCGGGCCGCTTTCCGAGAAGCACGGTTTCGATGGCATCGGCCAGGCAATGAGCGGTGCGGCCTATCTCTCGGGCACCCCCGAGCAGCCGATCGCGCTCAAATTGCCGTGGGTCGATTTTGGCACCGCGTGTCTGTCAGCGTTCGGCACGATGGCCGCACTCTATGAACGCGGCAAGACCGGGCGCGGACAAAAGGTCGAGGGAGCCTTGCTGAAGACCGCGATCGCCTTTGCCAATGCCACCCTGATCGAGCAGGCGCTGACCCATGTCGATCGAGTCGCGACCGTCAACCGCGGGTTCAACGCCGCTCCGGCCGATCTCTATCGCTGCAAGGATGGCTGGATTGTCACGACCGTGATCGGGCCGGCGATGTTCCGGCGCTGGGCGCGAATGATCGGCGAGGATCACTGGCTCGAAGATGCGCGCTTTGCCGACGACCAGGCGCGGGCCGATCACGGCGAGATCATTGCCGCGCGGATGAGCGAATGGTGCGGCGAGCGCAGCTGTGCCGAGGCGCTGGCGGCACTCGAAGCCAACAATATCGTTGCCGGCCAGCTCTATTCGCCGCAGCAGGCGCTCGATGACGTGCATATCCGCGCCGCGCATCTGCTCGACGAGGTGCCGCACCCGGCGCTTGCCGGCACATTGCCCTTGGCGCCGACCCCGATCGAATTGTCCGAAACCCCCGGCACCTATTGCCGACCCGCCCCCCGCCTCGGCGAGCATACCGAGCAGATCCTGGCAAGCCTCGGCTACGACCGCACCGCGATCGCCGCGTTGCGCGCGGAAAACATCGTCTGAAGCCGTCTCGCATTGCGCGGCTCCGCTCGCGGCCCCGGTTACTCGGCGGCGGCGGGTTGCAGGGCTTTTCTCTGCTTGCGGGCTTTGCGGGCCTCGTCGAAACCCTGCAGCACCGCAAAAAACGACGGGACGAACAGCACCGCAAGACAGGTCGAGGCGATGATGCCGCTGAACACGCTCAAGCCCAGCGATTTGCGCGAGTTGGCGCCGGCTCCAGTGGCCAGCAGCAGCGGCAGGACGCCCATGCCAAAGGCGAAGGAGGTCATCAGGATCGGTCGGAAGCGAACCCGTGAGGCTTCGACCGCGGCTTCGAGGATCGGCTTGCCGTGCACCATCCGGTTCTCGCGCGCCACCTCGACAATCAGGATGCCGTTTTTGGCGGACAGCGCCATCATCAGAATGAGGCCGATCTGGGTGTAGAGGTTGTTGGCGACGCCGAGACCGGTCAGCGCCAGGACAGGTCCGAGAAGCGCCAGCGGCACCGCGGACAACACCGACAGCGGCAGAGCCCAGCTTTCATACTGCCCGGCGAGACACAGATAGACCAGCAGGACCGACAGCCCGAACAAGTAATAAAGCTGATTGCCGGTCAGCTTTTCCTGATACGACATCGCCGACCATTGATAGGTGACGCCCGGCGGCAGCGTTTTTTTGGCGATCTCTTCCATCGTCGTCAGCGCCTGACCGGAGCTGTAGCCAGGCGCCGCGTCGCCGACAATCGTCGCCGATGGAAACAGGTTGTAGAGCGTCACGAGCGGCGGTCCGACGACCTGGCTCAGATGCGCGACGGCACCGATCGGCACCATGTTGCCGTCGGCGCTGCGCACATAGAGGTTCAGGAGATCGTCGGGGTGCAGGCGGAATTTCGAATCGGCCTGCACATAGACCTGCAGCGAGAGGCCGAACTTGTTGAACTGGTTGACATAGGTCGAGCCGAGATAGGCGCTCAGCGCCTGGAACACATCACCGACCGAGACCCGCAGGGTCTGCGCCCGGTCGCGATCGATGGTCACCGCGACCTGCGGCGCGCCGGGCCGGAATGTGGTCAGCACATGCTGCAAGCCGGGATTGGCGCCGGCATCCTTGACGATCTGCTGGGTCGCGTCGCTGAGCTTCTGGTAGTCGAAATTGCCGCCCAGCATCTCGGTCTGCATCGCGAAGCCGCCGGCATTGCCGATGCCCTGGATCGGCGGCGGCGCCAGCACGAAAAGCCGGCCGTCGGGCGCACGGCTCAGCCCGGCCTGCAGATGCCTGGCGATCGAGATGATATCGGTGCCGTTGGCCTTGCTCCGCTCGTCCCAGGGTTTCAGCACGACAAAATCGACCCCGGCATTGGCGAGATCGGCATTGTTGTCGAGAACGGACATGCCGGCGATCGAGATCACCGTCTGCACCCCAGGCGTCGCCAGCGCCAGCCTGGTCGCATTGCCGAGCGCCGTCGTCGTGCGCCCGAGTGCCGCCCCATCGGGCAGTTGCGCGGCGACCATCAGATAGCCCTGGTCTTCGTTCGGGATGAACGCGGTGGGCAGCCGGGCGATGCCCCAGACCGCGACGACCGCCAGCGCCACGCCGATCAGCACCACCAGCCCGCTGTGCCGCACCATGCGGCCGACGAGCCCGGTGTAGCCGCGTTCCATGCGGCCATAGGCGTGATTGAAGCCGCGGTAGAACAAATTGCGCTGTTCCGGCGGCACCGGTCTGCGCAGCCACAATGCGCATTGGGTCGGCTTCAGGGTCGCGGCGTTGACCGCGCTGATCAGCGCCGTGACCGCAATGACCAGCGCGAATTGGGCAAAGATCTGGCCGCTGAGACCGGGAACAAAGGCCGAAGGCAGAAATACCGACATCAAGACGAGCGTGATGCCGATGATCGGGCCAAAGAGTTCGTTCATCGCCCGGATCGAGGCGTCGTGTCCCGATTGGCCCGCTTCGATGTATTTCGACACGCCTTCGACGATCACGATCGCGTCATCGACGACGATGCCGATCGCCAGGATCAGCGCGAACAGCGTCGACAGGTTGACGGTGTAGCCGAGTGCGGCCATGCCGGCGAAAGCGCCGATGATCGTGACCGGGACGGTGGTTGCCGGCACCAGTGTCGCGCGGAAGTTCTGCAGGAACACCAGGATCACGATCAGTACCAGGACCCCCGCCTGCCACAGGGTCTTGTAGACTTCGTTGATCGAATCCTTGACGAAGATCGTCGTATTGTAGGGAATGCTGTAGTGCAGTCCGGGTGGAAAGCGGCGCGCCAGCTCGGTCATCTTGGCCGCGACCTCGGCCGCGACCTTCAGTGAATTGGCGTCCGGTGTCTGGTAGATGGCGATCCCGGCGGCCGGCTTGCCGTCGAGCTTGAAATCCTGCGCGTAGGTCTGCGCCCCCAGGTCGATGCGCGCAACGTCCTTGAGCTTGACGAGCTTGCCGCCCTGATTGGTCTGGTTCTTGATGACGATGTCGCCAAATTGCCTGGGGTCGTCGAGCCGCGACTTGATATCGACCGTGTATTGGAACTGCTGGTCCTTGGGTGCCGGCGGCATGCCGACCTGCCCGGCGGCGACCTCCTGGCTCTGCTCGCGAATGGCGCGGATCACATCCTCGGGGGTCAGATCGAACGAATAGAGCTTCTGCGGGTCCATCCAGATCCGCATCGAATATTCGCCCGCACCCATCACCGCGACATTGCCGACCCCGGGCAGCCGCGCCAGATCGTTGACGAGGTTGATCGTCGCATAGTTCCACATGTAGAGCGCGTTGCGCGAGCCGTCCGGCGAGTCGAGGGTCACGAATTCGAGGATCGAGGAGGATTTGGCGCGGATCGCGACACCCTGCGCCTGCACCGCCTCGGGCAATTGGGCGAGCGCATTGGTCACCCGGTTCTGCACCAGCACCTGGTCCATGTTCGGGTCGGAGCCGATCTGGAAGGTGACGGTCAGCGTGTAGGTGCCGTCATAGGCGCTGGTCGATTCCATATAGAGCATGCCGGGGACGCCGTTGACCTGCAGCTCGATCGGCAGGGCGACGGTGTTGACCACGGTCTGCGGGCTGGCGCCGGGATAGCGCGTCGTTACCTGCACGGTCGGCGGCGTCACGTTCGGGTATTGCGCGACCGGCAGGCGGAACAGGCAGATCGCGCCGATCAATACCAGCACGATCGCCAGCACATTGGCGAGAACCGGATGCTCGATAAAGAATTTCGAGATCATTGCCGGGCACCCGGCGCGGCTCCCTGAGCCGAGCCGACCACCGCATCGATCGAGGTTGGCTCCGGTGTCACCCGGGTGCCGGGCGTGGCGCGCCACAATTCGCCGACAACGACGCGATCCACCGGTTTCAGCCCCGAGGTAATGACCCGCAAAGCGCCGATCAGCTGGCCCGTTTGCACATAGCGCTGCTCGACTACATCCTGATCGCTGAGCACCAACAGGTAGCGACCGCCCTGATCGGTCTGCAAAGCGCGATCGGGAACCAGCAGCGCATTGCGGTTGACCGGGCCCATCGGCAGGCGCATGCGCACAAAAAAGCCGGGCAGCAAGGCGCGGTCGGGATTGGCGAGAATGCCGCGCACCAGCAGCGTCCCGGTCTGCGGATCGAGTGCCGGTGCCACATACTGGATCGTGCCGCGGTAAGGGAAGCCGGTCTGGTTCGACAGACCGACATCGACCGGCACCCTGTGCAGATCGGCAAAGGTGAGCCGGTGCTCGCCGAGGTTCTTGCGGATTTGCAGAACCTGCTGCTCGCTCAGATTGGCGACGACGTAGATCGGGTTGAGCTGGGTGATTTCGGCGAGCGCCGCCTGCTGTCCGCCGCCGCCGACCACGTTGCCGGGGTCGATCAGATGCTTGCCGACGATGCCGTCGAAGGGGGCCCGGATCTCGGTGTAGCCGAGATTGACCTGGTCGATCGCGACCTGCGCCTTGGCGCTCAAGAGCTGCGCTTCGGCGCTCGCCCGCTCGAAATTCCAGTGATCGACCTCGGTCTGGGTCGCGGCGTCCTGCTTGACGAGCGCCGAGTAGCGGGCGAGCTCGGTGCGCGCATAAACGAGCGAGGCTTGCGCCGTCAGCACCTGGGCACGAGCCTGCTGCAGCTGCTCCTTGTAGGGATCCTGCTGCACCGTGAACAACAGATCGCCCTTTCTGGCAAAGGCGCCATCCTCGTAATGGAGCGCTTCGAGATAGCCCTCGACCCGCGCGACCAGCTTGACGGCATTGACCGCGGCGGCGTTGCCGGTGATCTCGGCGTAATCGGTGACCGATTGCAGCCGCGGCAGCACGACCGGAACCGGAATGCTCGGTGCGGCGGGCTGCGCCGGCTGCGCCGTGCTGGCGGGTGCGGCGGCCGGGGGCGCGGCCGCTTCGGCTGCGGGCAAGGGCGCGCCATGGTGCAGCCCGATAGCGGCGCGGGAGCCAAGGACAGCGAGCGCCAGGAGCGCGGCGCAGCGGGCGGCAAGGCCAAATTTCACGGCGACCTCACCATTCCGGTGGCCGGACCTTGGCGCTGACATCGGCGGGTGTCGGCAGCGCCGGCGCGGGCTGCAGAGGGGCAGTGCCGGGAGCCGGCAGCAATTCGCCCCAGTTGCTGCGAGCCCGCATTTCCTCGACCGTGCGTGCCGGCACGAATTCGTGATCGTCGCGTATCTGCCATCCGCCCCCCAGCGCCCGGTAGACTGTGGCGAGGCCGGTTGCCACATTGCTCTCGGCGGTGGCGAGATCCGTCTGCGCCGTATAGAGGTTCTGCTCGGCGGTCAGCACCGTCGTGAAATCGCGCGTGCCGAGCCGGTATTGCAGAAAGGCGAGACCGAGTGCCGCATTGGCGGCGGTGACACTGGCCCGCAGCTCGTCCATCTGCTGGCGCGACTGCAGATAGGTCGCCAGCCCGTCCTCGACTTGGCTCTGCGCGGTCAGCACCGTGTTCTGATAATCGACCAGCAGCTCCTGCAATTTTGCATCCTGCACCCGGACCGTGTTGGTGATCTGCCCATAATTCAGGATGTTCCATTGGAAGCTCGGGCCAAAACCAAAGGTGATGCCCTTGCCCATCACGATATCGCTGAGCTTGTGGCCGGCGATGTTGGCCGAGACGGTGCCAAACGTGCCGAACAGGCTGAACGCCGGGTAGAGCTGGGCTTCGGCGATGCCGATCTGCGAACTCTGCGCCATCGCCGCGAGTTCGGCGGCGCGAATGTCCGGACGGCGGCGCACCAGATCGGCCGGGATGCCGATCGCGACGGTATCGGGCGGCACCGGGATCGTCGTCGGTCCGGCCAAGAGGTTGTCGAGCGGTTGCGGCGCCATGCCGAGCAGCACCCGCAGCGCGTCCAGCCCCTGGTCGAGCTGTGCCGTCAATTGCGGCACCGTCGCCGCGGTCTGGCCGAGCACGTTCTCGGCCTGGTAGACATCGAGCTTGGTTGCCACGCCGCCGTGATAGCGGGCCTCGGCGATCGCCAGTGCCTTCTTCTGCTTGACGATGTTGTCCTGCGCGATGTCGATCTGGGTCTCGAGGGTGCGGATCCCGATATAGGTCGTGGCGACATCGCCGAGCAGCGTCACCAGCACATCGTCGTATGACGCGATCGAGCCGAGATAGGCGGCGTCCGCCGATTGGATCGCGCGGCGGAACCTGCCCCAGAAATCGAGCTCCCAATCGAGCGAGGCGCCAAACGAGGCGCGCCAGAAGCCGGAAACGAGGCTCTGCCGGGCTGCGGTCGGGTCGGCATGGCTCGGCCGCAGATAGCTCAAGGAGCTCGTCGCCTGCTGCGACTGCGGGTAGAAGTCGCCGATCGCCACGCCGAGTTCGGCGCGCGCCTGCAAGACCCGCGTGCCGGCGGCGAGCAATGTCAGGTTCTGATGGTAGGCGATGTCGACCAGCCGATCGAGCACCGGGTCGCGAAACACCCGCCACCAGTCGCGATATTCCTCGCGCCGGGTCTCGACCGACGGGTTGGCGGCTTCGAGAAACCGGGCGGCGACCGGGACCTGCGGTGATCGATAATCGGGCCCGACCATGCACCCGGCGGCCACGAGCGGCATCACGAACGCCAGCGCCCGACCCAGATTGAGGGCCGCCGCACCCGGTATGGTGGCAGGCCGCGCCATCGCCGCCATCCGGGCCGTCCTCGCCAGCTGCCTCACGAACTCAATCCCGCCCCTCGAGGTCTCATCCGCAGCGGAACGGTCGGCCGCCGCAGTTCGTCTGGCAGCCCGCAGCGACAGCTGGGCTCCGGCGATAATGTCGCTCGTGTGTCAAACTGTAAACCAAATATGTCTGCAGGTGGATTGTCTCGATTGGCTGCTGCCGCTGCCGGCAATCCGGCCGCCGCGTTTCCGCACCGGGATCATTGCGCGCTTGCCTCGTGCTGTCGTGTCAGGCGCTATTGCTGCTGCTGGCGCGTCCAAAACCCGTCCGGACCATGCCGGCGCTTGCCGGCCGTGCCGATCGCGCGCAGAATCGCTGCCGCTGTCGCACCGCCGGATGACACACCCCGGATGACAGATCAAAAATCCGGGCGAGGTACGGCGCAAGGCAAGGGAGGAGTGGAGCGATGATCGAGACAAGCGGGATCGACCACATCGTGCTGCATTGCAGCGATGTCGGGCGCGCCAAGGCATTTTACACCGAAATCCTCGGCATGACGGTTTATCGCGAGAACGATGCGCAGGTGTTTATGCACGCCGGAAGCCAAGGCGTGGCGCTGTTCCGCAAGCGGGACGACGCACCGGTGGCGAGCGGCGGTGATCTCAACCACCTCGCGCTCAATGTCGCTTCGGGCAGCTACGAGACGTTAAGGAGCGAGCTCGAGAGCCGTGGGATTGCTGTCAGCGGCCGGCCCGGCGACGATCATTGCATTTATTTTCAAGACCCCGACGGACATCGCTTGCAGCTGATGTTCCGCCGCTGAAAGCGCGCGCAGGTTGCCGCGCTCGCGGGAGGAGGCCGCGTTTTCCGCCGCGCTTCCGGTGGTTCAGCCCGGTCCCGGTTTGCTCGTATCGTCGCGCGCGTGAGCCGAGCGCGGATAGTGCTGCGCGCGCGCCCGTCGTTCTGACCCGGCGCCGATCCGGTCGAGCACGATCGTGGTGCGCGCGGCGACCCGCATCAATTCCGCTGCCGCTTGGCGCAATTGCGCGCGCCCGCCGGGCGAATCCTGGTCCAGCGCCGCGTCGAAGCTCGTGCGGAACCGCTCGATCGCGGCCTCGGCGCGATGGTGCAGGTCACGGTCGAGACCCGGGGTCGCGACCGGCGGCGGAGCGGAAGCGGGCGCGGCAATGCGCGGGGCCGATGGCGGAACCAACGGGCGCGAGCGGACCAGGCTCGCCACGATCGAAGGGGGACCGGCTGCGGCGGATGGCGATGACGTTGGGCCCGCACCGGCGGCCGAAGCCGCTGCCAGCTGGGGTGGCGATGCGGCGGTGGAGGCTGCCAGGCGCTGACGGTTGCGCTTCAGGATGTAGTGGATCGCGGGTGGCGTGCAGCCGTAGCTGCGTGCGACGTTGCTGATCGACTCGCCGTTTTGACAGCGTGCCGCAATGGCGGACCATTCGCCCTGCGGAATTTTCGACATTTGTGCTCCTGGCTCGCAGCCACGGCGTCGGCGTTTGGCTTGATTGCGGCATCGCCTCGGCTGCCGACGCACCCGGCCACAATGCGGCGCGGGTCTGATGCTGTGCCCGAGGCGGCCCAATGCCTCCGAAATGGGCAGAGCGCCAGACCTTTCAAGATCGTGGTCGCGCAGCATCGCGGCGGGTGAGCCGCCTGCGCACCGGCGGCGCGTCGAACCTCGCGCAAACTGGTCGAGAGGTTACGCGGTTTGGCCTAATCTGGCGGCCGTCACGCCCAGAAACGGAGCCCCCGATCATGTCTTTCATCTATGTCGTGCAGATGGATATTCCCGCCGAGCTCGAAGCCGAGTTCAACCGCATCTATGACGAGGATCACGTGCCGACGATCCTCACGGTGCCGGGGGTGCGATCCTGCCATCGCTACCGGGTCGCACATTCGACAGTGGCGAGGATGCCGCGCTATCTGGCGATCTACGAATGCGACAACGCCGAAGTGATCAACAGTCCGGCCTGGACCGAGGCCTCTGATCGCGGCGAATGGAAGCCGAAGATCCGGCCGCATACGACAAACCGGCAGCACAGCATCTTTGAGCAGATTGCCTGAAGGCGGCGAGCAGGAGCAGGCACCGATGTCTCATCTTTTTATGGTTCAGCTCGACATTCCGGCCGAGCACGAGGCCGAATTCAACCGCGTCTACGATACCGAGCATTTCCCGATGCTGTCGAAAGTGCCGGGGGTGCTGAGCGCCGCCCGCTACCGCCTCGAACATTCGACCGTTTCCAACATGGCGCGCTACCTGACGCTCTACGAGGTCGAATCGGAGGATGTGCTGAAGAGTGCTGCGTGGGAAAAGGCCGCCGCCTATGGCGATTGGATCACCAAGATCCGCCCGCTGACGACGGCACGTCACCACAGCGGCTTCACCCGCATCGCCGGAAAGGACCGGTCATGATCCACGTCGTCGCTATCATCACCGCCAAACCCGGCATGCGTGAACAGATCCTCGACGCGTTCCGCGCCAACATGCCGGCGGTTCATGCCGAGCCGGGCTGCATCGAATACGGTCCGGCGATCGATGCCGAGGATGCCGGGCGCATGCAGACGAAGTTCGGTTCCGACACCTTTGTCGTGATCGAAAAATGGCAGAGTCCGGAGGCATTGCGGGCACATGCGGGCTCGCCGCACATGGCTGCCTACGCCGCCAAGACCCGTGAGATGATCGCCAGCCGCGTGATTCACGTGCTGCAGCCGGGCTGAATGCGCCGCGCCGGCCCTCGGTGTTCGCCGCCCGATCGAAAGATCAAGGTGGGCGCAGGCGGCCGGGGGCTGGCTTCAGATCGTCCCTGCGCGAGGCAAATTGGCCGAGAGTGAGATTGGTGCGACGCGCCGGCGGCAGGCGGGCCGTGGCTGCGGCCGGCTCCGCCAGCACCGAGCGGTAGACGTCGAGGGTCGCGGCGATAGCCGCCTCCGGATCGAAGCGGGTGGCATAGATCTCGGTTCCGGCGCGGCTATAGGCCGCAACGCCGGCCGGATCGGCGAGCAGGCGAAGCACCGCCTCGGCGAGCGCCTCGGTGCTGCCGGGTGGGACCAGGAGGCCAGCCGGGGGTTGCCCGCCGAGCAGCTCTGGAACGCCGCCGACCCGGGTCGCAACCACCGCCCGACCGCGCGCCAAGAGCTCGACAAGCACGATCGGAAGGCCCTCGAACAGTGACGGCTGGACAAAGAGCGTGTGCCGCGACGCGACCTCGTCGATGCCGCTCTGAGGCGCGTAGACACCCTCGAAATGCACGCTGTCGGCGATACCGAGGCACAACACCAGCGTCCGCAGCCGGGCCTCGTCCGGCCCGTGTCCGTAGAGGTGCAGGCTTGCCCCGGGAACCGCGGCGACGATCCGCGTCCACGCTGCGAGCAGGTAGTCGAGTCCCTTCTCCACGGAAAACCGGCTGATGCAGCCGATCGAGCGGTTGTGCGGGTCAGCCTCCCATCGCTGGCCCGGCGCCAGCGGCAGGACCAGCGGCGGGATAGAGTGGATCGGCCCGCCATAGCCGTGAAACCCGACGATCCCGGCGCGCTCCGCCTCGCACAGCGCGATGAACGCGGCGACACTTTGCACCACCCCCGGAAGCTCGGGCGGGTACCAGTGAGCGGTGACTTTCGATGGGGTCGTCCACTCTGTCGTGACCAGCGGAACGTCCGGCCGATCTCTGCTCTCGAACCAGGATACCAGGAGCTTCCCCGGCGGGCTCGCATGGACGATATCCGGCTGCCAGCCGGCAAAGGCTTTGACGACACCGCGCATAAAGCGGGTTTCGATGGTTCTGGCGCGCAGTTCCTCGTGAAACACCGGCGGCTCGCTGACCTCGATCCCGCGGGCCGCGAGCAGATCTTTCCAATGCGACGAGCGCGGCTTTTCCCCGATAAAGACACGCACATCGATGCCGCGCTCGCGCAGTGCCGTCGCCAACGCGACATTGTAATATTCGGTCCCACCGAGGGCGCTGAGAAAGTCACAAAACAGCGCGACCTTGCAGGGGAACTGGCGTCTTGGCATCAGGCGAAGAGCCTCGCTCGAACGGCGCTGATCACCGGTCTCCCCAACCGCCGGGCGGCGGCGGTGCGATGACCCGGCTTCGAGCCTCGGCCGCGATTGTCGCCTCGGAGTTACGCAACCCGCAACCCTAATCGTCGGAACCTTCCCTTGGAGCCATTCTGGCGTCGGCGCGGATCGCGGTCGCCGACATGGCCGGGTATGGATCTTGGCGCTCGTCAGATGGACTGTATTGTCATGGTGGCGCGCTGCTTGGTCGGCGGAACACCCCGCCGACACGAGCCGGGCCGCAGGACTTGGAGAATTCTCGCATGTGGTCAAGGAATGCGTTGACCGAGAGACTGAACCTCACCTGGCCGGTCTTGCAGGCCCCGATGGGCAGCGCCAGCACGCCGGCGCTGGCCGCGGCGGTGACCAATGCGGGTGGGCTTGGCGGCCTTGGCATGTGGGGCCGCAGCCCCGACGAGGCGGCGCGCCGCATCGCCGGGTTTCGTCAGCAAAGCGGCGGCAGCCTCAACGTCAATTACCCGATCTGGCCCGACCCGCGCTGCGCGCCCGAGACCGCTGCGGCGATGCGGCAGCATCTGCAGGGTCAATACGACGTCCTTGGTTTGGGCGGCGTGCCCGAGCCGAAGGGCGAAGTCAGCGACGTCGGTCCCGAGCATGTGGCGCTGCTGCTCGAGACCAGGCCGGAGGTCGTGAGCTTTCATTTTGGCTTGCCGGAGCCGGAGGTCGTCCACGCGCTCAGATCGGCGGGGATCTTCATCCTGTCGAGCGCGACGACGGTCGCCGAGGCGCGGCTCCTCGCGCAGCGGGGTGTAGACGCGATCATCGCGCAAGGCATCGAAGCCGGCGGCCATCGCGCGACGTTCAGCGATGTCGATATCAGCATGCAGCCGGGCCTGTTCTCGCTGTTGCCGCAGGTCGTCGATGCGGTGCGGGTTCCGGTCGTCGCTGCCGGCGGGGTGGCCGACGGGCGCACCGCAGCGGCGGCGTTTATGCTCGGCGCCAGTGCTGTGCAGATCGGCACGGCCTTTCTGCGTTGTGCTGAGGCCGAGCTGCGGGACGCGCATCGCGCCGCCCTCGCCGCGGCGGACGATGCCTGCACGCTCGTTACCGATGTGATCAGCGGCAGGCCATGCCGCTATATCCGCAACAAGCTGATCGACGATCTCGTCGCGTCGGGGGTGAAGCCGCTTCCGGTCCCGGCGCAACAAAGCCTCACGCGCAAGCTCGGCGACACCGGGGACCGCGGGTGGACGGCCCTGACATCCGGACAATCGGCAGCACTGGCCCGAGCGACGAGCGCGGCCGAGCTGGTCGAGCGCCTCGCCGACGACACGACCCGGCGGTTGCGCGTCTTCGCCTGAACCCCGGAGGCTCGGACGTGGTCATGCCGGACAGCCGGGCCAGTTACGGACGAGCGCTCCCGGTCGCATCATGATCGCAGATTGCGGCATCGCCGTGGATCGGTTTGCCGGCTGGTGTGAGGACCGCGACCCCGGCGCCGCCGCGCCGCATACCCGATCGATCCGAAGAGCAGGAGCTGCGGGCTCGGGTGGTTTTCGACTACACTGAGCAAGACCGGTTGCTTGGAGGGTGAAGCGGATGCCGACATTCGATTCCCAGGTTCACGCCTATGAACGCAACCATCCGGGCCGTCCCTGGATCGGCACTCTCTATGGCCCCGCGGAGGTCACCGGCGATCAGATGGTGGCGGCGATGGACGCGGTCGGTGTCGATGGTGCGGTGCTGGTCTCGCCGTTCAGCATGTACCGCTATGATGCCAGCTACGCCCTCACGGTCTATGCGTCGCATCCGGGCAAATTCCGGCTGGTCAAGCCGGTCGATCCGACCGACCCCGCGGTGCTCGAAACTATCGCCGACTGGGCTTCCTCCAGGGGCACGGTCGGCATCCGGGTGTTTCTGCGGGACAATGTCTCGACCGATCCCGCCGACCCCGCCATCAACCGGGTGCTGGGTGCGGCGGCTCGGCATTCGCTGCCGGTCAATCTCGCCTGCACCGGGCGGCTCGACCAGGCCCGCGAGCTCTCGGCACGAAACCAGAATACACGGCTGGTGATCGATCATCTCGGTCTGCCGCAGCCGCATGAGCCGCCGGCTCCAGCCGAGCCGTTCGCCGAGCTGCCAAAGCTGCTGGCGCTCGCGGCCCATGACAATGTCGCGGTCAAGGTCAGCGGCGCCTGCACGCTGTCCCGCGAGCCGTTCCCGTACCAGGATATCTGGGACCCGCTCAGGCGCGTTTTCGATGCTTTTGGCTTTGGCCGTTGCATGTGGGGCACCGACTGGACGCGGGCCGTTGGAATGTTGACCTACAAAGAAGGGGTCGAGGCGTTTCGCGTGACCGATCGGCTGTCCGACAGCGAGCGGAGCGCGCTGATGGGCGGGACCCTTGAGCGCATCTATAGCTGGTCGCGCGCGCAGTCTTGACCTGGCCGTCGCCCGGCGGCGTTACAACTTAAACTTCTCCCGACACCCTCGATCCTCCAAGGAGGAACGTGATGCCCATGCCGATCGGCGAAAATCGCGCCAAAAAGATGCTGAAAGCCAATGAGCTGGTGCTGTGCATGGGGGTCAACCAGCTGCGCACCCCGAACATCGCGATGATCGCGGCGGCATGCGGCTTCGACGCGGTCTACATCGACCTTGAGCACAACCCGACCTCGCTCGAAACCGCGGCTGGGGTCTGCGTCGCGGCGCTCGGCATGGGGATCACCCCGATCGCGCGGGTGACCTCGCACGACGCGCACGACGCGACCCGGATCCTCGATAGCGGCGCTCAGGGGGTCATGGTGCCGCACATCCAGAACGCTGCCGAGGCCAGAGCGATCGTCGAAGCCTGCCTCTATGCGCCCAAGGGGCACCGCTCGGCCTTTGGCAGCGGCCCGCAGCTCGGCTATGCCGCGATCCCACAGGCCGAGGTGTGCGAGATCATCAACGAAGAGACGATGTTGATGGCGATGATCGAGACACCCGAGGCGGTCCACAATGCCGATGCGATCGCTGCGGTCGATGGCATCGACGTGCTGCATATTGGCGCCTCGGACCTGTCGACCGAGATGGGCATCCCCGGCCAATACACGCACGAACGGATGCGCGCCGCCTTCGAGACCGTCGCCCGCGCGGCAAAGGCGCACGGCAAGGCGATGGGGGTCGGCGGGGTGCGCCAGGATTTCGAGTTCCAGACCTGGCTGTTGCGGCTCGGCATGCGTTACCTGACCGGCGGCTCCGATGTCGGCTACATCCTGAGCGCCGGCCGAGCCGACGTAAAGCAGCTGCGCGAGCTCAAGTTGTAGCGAGAGCCAGCGGACGCCGGCTCATTCAGCCGGCAGCGGCATTTCCCTTCTGGTAACCCTGTTCGGCGCCATCGTTTCTGCAAATCTCTCGGCGGCACGCGTTCAACAATTATCGATGCCGCTTATTCCGCTTCGTTCCGAGGCGGGGTGAGCTGACCCGGGGACAGCGATGGTCCCAAATCGAGGCGGTCGGACCTTAGTTGTAGATCCACTCCCTCTCGAAACGCGCAAAGCAATCGCGCTCGCCGGGCATTTTGACCCAGCCGGCCAAGAGACGCGGTGTCGCCAGCAGCAGCCGATCCTTCAGATGCGTCGTGTTGTGCCCGTATTCCTCAAAGGTCGATACGGTGATTTTCTGGTTGTGCGGGTCGTCCTGGAAACGGCTGGCGCAGAGCGACACGGTCTCCAGATAGGGGCGGCGGTCGGCGTCCGATGTCAGGTAGGCGTTCGCCACGGCAGTGGATTTGGCGTAATCGAGCGACATGATCGCCTCGTCCAATTCGCCGAGCAGCGCCTGCGGCGTGCGGCGATGGCCGTCATAGCCGGCGATTTCGTCTTCGATGACCGAATTCACGAGGTTGTTCTCGTGCGCCACGTCATTGATGAAATTCGCCATAAGGTAAAGGATTCGCGGCTTGTAGGGGCTGTCGGCATGGCGCAGCCAATTGTTGGCAACATTGCAATAGTCGAATGGGTGCTGGCCATTGGTAAACTTGCGCGCGACCGTGGTGCGCAGAATCAGCTCGGCGGCACCGAGCTGGATCGTATCGCCGAGGCTCCGGATCGAGATGCCGTTTTTGAGATGGCGGGTGATCAGCTGCCAAAGGGTCTTGCCGTCGGCCAGCATCAGTTGCTGGACCAGGTCCTCGACCTCGACCGGTGAGAGCGGCGTCTTGTTGGTCGCTTCGAGGCCCTTGCCGGAATCCTCGAACTCGGCGGCGGCCAGCACCGAGGCCGCATCGTAGAGCGAGTAATAGAGCGGGCCGACCGCCATATCGGGGACACCCATGTAGAAGACACCGTGCGATTTCTCCCAGCCGATGTAACTCGCCAGGTCGGTCACGGCGCGGGCACGGATCGCCTTGTGGCCGGTATTGCGCGCCTTGCGGCCGATCACCGTCTCCTGGATGTCGATCAGACCGAGGAATTCGATGGTTTCCTGGAGCGCCTTGCGTGATTCCGGTTCGTCGGCGAGGCCGAGAAACAGCCCGTGACAGCGCTTCGAATCGCCGGTCATCGTCGCCACCATGTAGGAATGCAGGCGGTCTTCGAGCGTGCCCGGTTCCTTGATCGGCCTGGTGTCCTCCAGCCACACGACCGGGCCGTAATCCGGCGGCGGCACCTGCACGCCCTTCATCGTGGCGTAGCGTCCGGGATATTTGAACAGCAGCTGGTTCCAGATATCGAGCCCGGCGCCGACGTACCAGACACTCTGCAGCAGCGGCAGCAGCCGGTATTTCTCCGGCAGGTAGGGCATCAAATAGGTTGATGCTCGCAACCCGAGCAGCGTGTGATCGTTGTTGGTCAGCGCGATGTTGCCGTCCTTGATGTTGATGTGGCACGGCACATTGACGAACGGCGCCTCCGCGGCGGCGACAACGCTGAGGGCATCGCCGATCGAGCGGCCGTCGCGCACGATCAATCCATAAAACAGATCGGTCAAGCGCGCCTGGTCGCGTTCGAGGATCGCTCCGGTCAGCTGATCGAAGGCTTTGTCTTCGCGGAATTCGTCCCGGTTGCGGAGCATCGGCGTTGTTCCCTGGCGCAGTCTCGATTGGCTGCACCGTACTGCCTGGCCGCAGTTTGCGTAAAGAAACGAGGCAATACGGTCTGTCATGCGTCGCGCGCTCGGCTACTGCGAAACCGGGACCAAACGGGTGCGCCCGTGAGCGGCCCGTCGGACCGGCTGCGTTTGACCTTGGCGATGCGTTGCCACTGCCAAACCTCGCGTTAAGCCGTCCTCTAGCAAGAGCAATTCCTGATTGGGCCTCGACCACCACCCGGTTGAATGCCCTTTCCGTGACGGTCGTCGTGGGCGCGCAGAATCACGGCACGCCAAATTGACCCGGTGCGACGGACGGTTCTGCCGTCCTCAGACGTGCGGTTCGGTTTTCTCCATCAAATGTGAGCTGTTTCACATGCCTTTTATGCCGCGTTCAGTTATTTTTCAGGATGCAGCTGCGGTTACCCGGCGGCTCGAGCCGTCTGCTACCGCGGAAGATCGCAGGCTTCGCCGAACGAGATGCTGAGAATACAACGTTAATCGGCACGATAAGAGCAGATGAATATCGGTGGCAAAGTGCGGAGGACCGAAGTGAAGGGACATCGAATTGTCTCTCTGATGACCGGGGTGATGGCCGCGGTCGCCAGTGTATCGGGATTGGCGCCGCTCGCTGCGGCGAGCGACGAGATCTACAACTTCGGAACCAACCAATGTCTGCAGCCGGTGCGCGGATCGACCTCCCAGGGTGCGGCGATCGTCCAGGCGCCATGCGACGGCGGCGCCGCGCAGCAATGGACCGCGGTCTCTGTCGGCAACAATATTTTCCATTATGTGAACAGCCTCAGCAGGTTGTGTCTCGATGCCAGGGGCGGCGCCGTCAACCACACTCCCGTTCAGCAGTGGACCTGCAACAATATCAGCAACGAGAGATGGCAACCCGGTGACGTTCCCACCGATTACATTCCGCCATTGATCTCGCGGGTCTCGGGCACCGACGGCTACTGCCTCGACATACCCGGGGACCAGAACACCGCCGGGCTTGCTATGCAGATCTACCGCTGCAACGGCACCGGGGCGCAAGAATGGTGGACCCCATAACATCCCTCGCGACAAAAGGAACCCCAAATGGCAAAATATCGCCTGCTCTTGCTGGTGTCCGCTGCGGCGGTGACAACTGCAACCGCTCTGTCCACCTCTCCATCCCGCGCCGAGGACCCGATCGTCAGGCTCGTGAGCGTCGCGAGCGCCCAGTGTCTCCAACCGGTCAACGGGTCGACCGGGCAGGGTGCAGCCATCGTCCAGGGGCCCTGCAACGGCAGCGCTGCCCAACAATGGACCGTCAAATCCGTCTCCTCGACCAAGGTCCACCTGGTCAACCGGTCGAGCAACCTTTGCCTCGATGCGCGCGGCAAGGCCGTCAACGGCACACCCATCCAGCAGTGGACCTGCAATGGCATCACCAACGAGAACTGGAATTTCGGGATCAAGAACAATCTGTTGTCGTCGGGCATTTCCAACACGTTCAGCCATTGCGTCGCGACGCCGGGAACGCAGGCCGGGCTGCCAATGGAGCTGCGGGCTTGCGACGGCGATCGTGCGCAGCTGTGGAACCGACCCGCCGGCTGAGCTGCTGGCGTCAGGCCTCCCCCGGTGAATGCGTGACCCCGGATGGCCTGCGGCCCGGTCAATGCCGAATATATCGAGCCGCTGCGCGATGCCGGGCTTCTCGATGGCGGAGGGTTCGAGCGCCTGCACGGAAGAACTCGGCGGCGGCTCCTGGCTGATCGGCCGGGTGACCGGCAGCGAATACGCCAAGGCCGCCTCTTATCCCGATCGCTCCGACCAGAGCTATCCGCGCGAGCCCTGGTTCGCGGTGCCGACCGAGCGGGTCGGCGACGCGCATTTGGCGGGCCTTCGCCGGGATCGTGTCTCGTATATTTTCGCTGGTGTGGAAGAGCGCGCCGAATGACGTTTTTTCGCGGCAAGGACCGCCGGCAATGGGCGGCCCTGCGCGGCGTGGTCGGCTATTTGCTCAGGGCAGCCGGCTTGCGACACAGAGCGCACAGCTTGTTGCCATCGGGATCGCGAAGATAGGCGAGATATAATTCTCCGGCGGCTCCCTGGCGCATGCCGGGCGGATCTTCGATCGAGGTGCCGCCATTCGCGACACCGGCTTTGTGCCACGCCTCGGCCTGTGTTGGATCGCTCATCGTGAAGCCGACCGTGCCACCATTGGCGTGGGTGGCCGGTTTGCCATCAATTGGCGCGGACACCATGAAACGCCCGCTATTGTGCGTGTAAGCCAGACGGCCTCTGGCGTCCACCGTGCCGGGCTGGGCGCCGATCGCGCCAAACAGGGCATCGTAGAACTTCTTCGACCGGGCGATATCGTTGCTCCCGACCATGACATGACTGAACATACCGTTTTCTCCTCGATCACCATCGCAAGTGTCCGCCGGCTCCGCCTTATCAGCGGAACATGGGTTTACCGGCTCGGGTCAGTATGGCGGGACGGTCCGCGACAGCAGAGAAAAATTTGCCGCCTCTGCTCGCCTATAGGACAGCGTCGGGCTGGTAGGACAGCGTCGGGCTGGCCGTAGAATAAAGGCGATCGGTGTCGCCGTCGCGTCGATAAGGTGAACCCACCAAACTGAAAGCGCCGGGCTGTGTGACCGGCGCAGGCACGCCGCGTTCGTCCACCCGCCGAGAGATTGGTCCTCTCTAAGCCAGCGCCGCGCGCACCGCGGCCAGCCGCTCCAGCGAGCCCAGGACCTTTGGCTGATCACTGGTCAGGTGGCGCACAAGGATGTCGGTATAGCCGATCTTCTCGAACGCCCGAAACTGTTCCGCGGCCTCCGCGACCGAGCCCGCGATCAGGGCTTCTGCCGGCATGCCGCGATAGCCCCGGCCGAGCGCCTGCTGCAGCATCGCTTGGGCCTCGGACGACGTCTCGCCAATGTAAATGTCGCGCCGCAAGACAATGGCGCCTGGCCGCCTGCCGTAAACGGCGCAGCGCTCGCGGTAAAAATCGGCCTGCGCGCGTGCCTCCTCATTGGTAAGACTGGGGCTGGCGATCCAGCCGTCGCCCAGTCGCGCCGCGCGGTTGATCGCCGGCGGTGCGCTGGCGCCGATCCAGACCTCGACAGGCTCGGCCGGACGCAGCGCGAGGCTCGCTTGGCCGATCCGGAAGCGCCGGGCGGCATTCACCGTCTCACCCGCCAAGAGGCGCCGGACGATGTCGAGAGCTTCCTCGAAAGCCGAAGGGCGCGTCCTGATGCTGGCGCCCATCGCCGCGAACCGGGCCTCGCCCCAGCCAAGCCCGCACTGCATGATGAAGCGACCGCGAGCGATCGCGGCCAAGGTGCCGATCTGCTCGGCCACCAGCACCGGGTGCCACAAGGGGAGCAGGAACAGGCACCCGGAAGGGGCCGGGCCCCACTCCGCGAGAAGCCGCCCGAGCATCGGGGTATTCTGATAATAAGGTGTCGGTGACACGTGCTGATCACCGACAAACAGGGAATCGAGCCCGGCGCGGTGCGCCGCCGCGGCGCGCTCGATCATCCAGGCCACTCCCTGGCGCGGATCTTTTGCGTCCGGGTGATTGCTCGTCAGCGAGATTCCCACTCTCATCGCGTCATCCTTCTCGCCACCGCAGATCGCGATCGGACCCGAGCGCGCTGCCCGGGGCCCAACTAGAAGCTGCCGGGGCCTAGAATAGGATGCGGCTGCTGTCCCGGAAACTCCGGCATCTCGGCGTCAGCGTTTGGTGAAGAGGGGGGCTCGCCCCTCCCTCATTTCTCGAACGGCGTCAGCAGCTCGCGCGCATCTGTGAGCGTCTCCAGCCGCCCGATCGCCGCCAGTGCTGCATCAGCGCTTGCCTCGGACAGCGGCTGCACCGCGTTACGCGCGCAATCGCGGAACTTCGCCTCGAACTGCAGATCGCTGAGCGGCTTCTCGGGCGAACCAACGGGGTCGGTGGCCTCGATGGTAACCAAGCGTCCATCGGTGCGCCGCACAGTGATGCTCAGCGACCGTTTCGGCCGGCCATCCCGCGCCACCCCGGCGATCCGGTCCGCCAGCGTCAGCACAGCGGCGTTTCCCAGACCGTCCACCTCTGCGATCCCCACCTTGCCGTGCACCAGCGCGGTAGCGGCCAAGAAAGGCTGGGCAAACTGCGCCTCCACCACCTGGGTCGGACGGCGCTTGGCGGCAGCACCGCCGAACTGGTCGGCATGGCCCGCGGGATCGGCCTCGATCGTCACCGCTTCGATGTCGTCGGCCCCGGTGATCCCCAGCGCGGCCCGCGCCGCCAGGGCCGCATCGATCGCCGCGTGCAACGGGCGGCCGCAGGGATAGGGCTTGTAGCTCAGCGCCTCGCCGCAAAAAGCCGCGCCCAGGTCGCGCAGCAGCAGCGCGGCGTCGTGCCCGTTCGGCTGGTAGAGCTCGAGGAAGCCGAAGCGCCCGTTGAAGATGTTGTGCGCGCCGGTGAACCCGGTCTGCGCCAGAACCGCGGAGAACACGCCGGCACTCGCCGCCTGGCCGGCCTGCAGGCGCTTGGTCAATGCCCCGTCGAGGATGCACTGGCGGTTGCCGGCGGCGTGGCTGTAGGCGATGCCGAAAGCGTTCAGCATCTGCTCTGCGGTCAGACCGATCAGCTTGCCGGCCGCTGCCGTGGCGCCAAACACCCCGATCGTGGCGGTGCGGTGCCAGCCGCGGTCGAGGGTGCTGGCGAAGGCGACGCGGCACGATATGTCGAGCCCCAGCGCCACCGCCAGCAGGACATCCCGCCCGCTGACACCCCCCAGGCGATCGGCCATCGCCAGCACCGAGGCGAGCACCGAGACACCGGGATGGATCGAGCCGCCGGTGTCCAGCGTGTCGTCGAAGTCGAGGGCATGGCCCATGCTGGCGTTGAGCAGAGCCGCTTGCGGCGCCGGCAGGCGGGTCCCGCGCAGCAATACGCGGCTCTCCTCGCGCCCGCCCCAGCGACCGATCACACCATAGAGCTCCTCGATCCCTGGAGAGCCGCTGCCGCCGAGCATGCACCCGAAGGTGTCAAGAATATCGCGGCGAGCGGATCGGATGGTGCTCGCGGGCAAGTCCGCGTAGGTGGTATGGCAGACGTGCCGGGCGAGCAGACAAGCGGCATCACCGGTCATTGGTTTTCTCCTCATCCTCCCGCAGGCTTAATGGGCGGGCAGGGCCGCGGCTGACCGATCGTCAGTGTTGGCTGGGAGCAACGTTGCGGTCAAAACGGATCCCGCTGATCCCGAGCGCTGACGGTGCTCTCGCCAAGGCTGAGAACAGGGGGTCATCATACTCCCGAAACACAAGCTCCGCTCAGTTTACACCCGTCCGTCTTTGGCAACGTCATTGCCATTATCGACCATGCTGACGGGAAAGACGTCACCAACGATGCCGAGAACGTCATCGATATTTTTGTCCGCCAGACTTCGATCTCTCGCAGTGTCGGGTGATTTACCGCGTCCAGCCTACATCTTACGCGCCACTTTCTCGGTCCCGCGGGCCGATTTTTCGGGGCGGTATTTCTTTTGGGCTTAGCAGTGTTACCGTGTCGGTTCACCCCCGCGCCTGCGGGGAATACGCCAGAGAGGTAGGCAAAGTTGTCGCAACAACCGGTTCATCCCCGCGCCTGCGGGGAACACACTGTATTGCATTGTCCGCAAGTGGGTCGAAAGCCGTCCTCCAAGGGTTAGGATTTCGCAGGCGCCAATGACGGGCCTTGCCGCGTGAAATCGGAGGCCAATTTCACGCGGCAAGGGATGATCGTTGCCGTAGCAGGTCGGCGGCTTTCTCGCCGATCATGATCGTGGCGGCGTTGGTGTTTCCCGAAACGACGGTCGGCATGATCGAGGCGTCGGCGACGGGGTGAAGGGATTCATGATTAGGAGCGGGCAGCGTCCTTTCAGTAGTCGCAAAGACGAAGAGTTACGCAACATGAACAGACGACGGAAAGCAGGCAAGATTGCCCCGCTTCAGGGTGTCACGGTTAACGCCCTGAGTTCCTTCCGAGCCGTGCCAAAGCTGCCAAGCTGATAGACCGATGCGCCAGCCGCCGAGAACGTGAACGATGCGAACGGCTCAGCCAACATTTTGTTGAGATATTCCTCCGTTGCGACGCCGATCGTGACGTGCGGGTTGAAGCGCTTGCCCGCCGCGTCGGTGACGAAATGGGCGACATAGTCGATCAGTTCGTTTTGGATATCCCTTCCGCCCTCATCGCTGAAGAACGCCGCCGGGGTCCCGGTCTTCACTGTGTAAGGCTCAACGGCTGCTATGATTTCATCTTGCAGCCGATGCAGGTCCTCAGTCGGTTCGACGACGATTCCCGCGACGCCGAGCGGTGGAGCCGGGATATAGTAATACTTCGTCGCCTTCAGGGTCCACGTCAGGGGCTTCTCCTTGGCCAGAACCGCGTTTGCCGCCGCAAATACCTTGTCGAGGTCGTCCGTCCGGACGAACTGCTGCAACAAGGTGATGTGCGGGTGGTGCGTCTTATCCAGAGCAAAACCCTTCGGAAATGATTTGCGCAGTCGAGCGTTGGCGTCTATCGCGTGCTGAACCATCGTCGCGTCGGGTTCGAGCGCGATGTCGATCGCAGTCACCGGATTTTCTTGCGCTACGGCACCTTGGACGACCGCGACCGCCAACCCCAGCCCGAACCCGAGGGCCGTAAAGACCTGCAAATGGTCACGCATATTCCTCCCTCCCTGTTGGTGCCTGACCTGCGGGTGGGTAGCACTAGTGACCTTCTTGACTTGGTGTCAACCCACTGGTTTCTGTGGAGGCGCAGGGTCACCTCTGGGCTGGAGGCATCAATGGCGGATGGTCGCTCGCTCCCCTCCTGGAACGACAGCGCGGCGAAATCCGCGATCCTCGACTTTGTCGCGCGTGTGACAAAAGAAGGAGGCACCGAATTCGCGCCGCCAGCCGAGCGCATTGCCACGTTTGACAACGACGGGACACTCTGGTGCGAGCAGCCGCTTCAGATACAGTTCTTTTTCGCCTTTGACCGCGTGCAGCAGTTGTCGGCCAAGGACCCGACAATGAGCGAGCGTCAACCGTTCAAGGCCGTGCTCGAACAGGATTACGGTACGCTTTTTGGATTGGGCAAACAGGCGCTGTTCGAACTGGCTTTCGCCACCCATGCGGGCATAACCGATGAAGAGTTTGAGCAAGCTGCAAGCGGGTGGCTGGCGACGGCGAGGCATCCCAGGTTCGGCCGGCTGTTCAAGGAATGCACCTATCGGCCGCAGGTCGAGCTGCTCGCATACCTGCGGGAGAACGGCTTCAAGACCTATATCGTGTCGGCAGGCGGCGTGGACTTCCTGCGCGCGTTTGCGCAGGAAGCTTACGGCATCCCACGAGAGCAGGTGATCGGTTCCAGCGTGAAGCTGCGCTACGATTTGAGAGACAACCGCGTTTCGCTCGTAAAGCTGCCGGAGCTCAACAGCTTTGCCGATCGGGAAGTGAAGGCGCTGAACATCGGTCTGCATATCGGCCGCAGACCACTATTGGCGTTTGGCAATTCCGACGAGGATCTCGCCATGATGCGTTACACGAAGTCCGGCTCGGGGCCTCGGCTCGCGTTGCTTCTCCACCATGACGACGCAGCCCGGGAGGCAGCCTACGACCGTGAGTTCCGGCTGAGCCCGTTGTTCGAGGCGCTCGACAAGGCTGAGGACTACGGCATCACCGTCGTGAGCATGAAGCGGGACTGGAACGTTGTGTTTTGATCGCCGCAATGACCGAGCGCGTCCTCGCAGATGGGTCGGTGCAAAAGTCATATGTGGACGGCCCCCGCCTGCGAAGGATGTTGAGTTCTGCTTTGGCGAAATGGTCGGGTGCAGTCATATGTCCGGCCCTTTGGTGCGGTGCCTATGACCGCTGGCCCTGATGGAGTTCGCTGATCGGGTCCCAATCAAGAATACGCGCTGCGTTGCGCCTTGAATTATTCGGGTCTTCCCGATCCGCGGGCCGACCGCTCGCCATCAT
>JBOHME010000011.1:0-56467 GCA_050729795.1 Allostellaceae bacterium
TGCCTGACCGGACTGCGCGACATGCCGCCAGGGCAAACTTGAGAAGAACGCAATCGAAGAAGCGACTGCGATCGACCGGTTAGGAGACCACTCCCAGCGCCGCCGACCGATAGGCGACAGCCAGGTCCGCTCCGGTCGCGGTGCCACCGCGAGGCATTGCCACGGGGAAGCATTGCGGCGGGCCGGCCTTCCCGGATAACGAGCCCGAGACCTCCAGCCTGCCCCGAGCATGATCCTGACGCCGATCCCCCGCGACGAGCTCGCTACCGCTCTCGACCGCTTTGCTGCGGATCTGCGTGGCCCGCGCGCGCGAGCTGCCTTCGGGCTGATCCGTTCGAGTTCCGCCGACCGCGCCGCGGAGCCGGCGGCCGAGGAGCACCGCCTGACGGCACTCGCGCTCGCCGGCGGCTTTGGCATGGCGGTCCATCCGCCCGAGGTCCGGTGCCCTTTCAATTGGGATGGGGCGGCGCTGAACGGCGCCACCGAGGCCTATGTGATCCTGCACGAGATCGCACATTTCATGCTCGCCCCCGCGGCGCGACGGCGGCTGGTCGATTTTGGCCACGGTCCGGGCCCCGACACGCTCGACCGGGTGCGTGCCGAGCGCGCGGCGGTGCTGTCGCCGCTCGCCCGCGAACGCGAGGAAGCCGCAGCATCGCTGCTCGGTATTTTGTGGGAAGCGGCGCTGGGACAGCCGGCGCTCGCCTCGTTTCTCGACCAGAACTGGCTCGAAGGCCTCGAACGCGGTGCCGCCCGTCATTTCACCCGGGTGCTGGCTGGCCTGCACCGCCGCGGGTTGACCGGCCAGCTGCCGGAACCGGCTATCCCGCTGCCAGCGGACCCCCCTCAATCCCGCGCAGGGTCGGGACAGATCCGATAGGCCGGCGCCGTCCGCCGCTCGCGCAGCCGATCAGCCCACGCGGCAAGAGAGACGCTGCGGGCCGGATCGGGGCGGCGAGCTTCCGGGTGCCGGACCGTCGGCCCCGCTCGTTCGACCCGCCAGCAATCGGCACGCCGCCGCGGCAGCTCGAACCCGATTGCGATCAGCCATTGCTCGACGCCGCTCATTGCGCCGCCCTCGCCATCCCCGATGCCGGGAAACACCGCCGGCCGGCTCGGGTTCCCAAACGGATCTGGGCCGCGGCAACCGAGCCGAGCCGAAATCTGCCTATCGGGCCTCGCCGACAAAGCCATGCTGCAGGGTTCTCAGCCGATCGAGTGCTGTCCGAGGCAGCGGACCCTTCTCGACCGCTCGCACGGCATATTCCAGCTCGTCGATCGTCGAGGTGCCGACGAGTGCTGTCGATACCGCGTCATGGGCGATCACAAAACGGATCGCCGCCTCGATCAGACTGTCGGCAAACCCTTCCCGCACCAGCGGTTCGAGCCGACGCGCGCGCTCGGCGTCGACGCGGTAATCCCGCCCCGAGCCGATCGGCGCGACATTCGGCGAGCCCAGGGGATGGCGGCTCTCGACCCCGCTCAAGGCACCGGCGGCGAGCACGCGGATCGCGATGACCCCCATCGACGCTGCCCGCGCGTGGGCCAGAAGATCGCCGAAATCATGCGCCGGATAGCCTGTCGCGACCGCCTCGCCGGCGCTCGGGTTGAGCATGTTGTAGCTGACCTGCGCGGTATCGAAGGGGCCCGCATCAACGATCTTGCGCAGGGCGGCGGTGTCGCCAACCGCGGTGATGCCGCAAAACCGGGTCTTGCCCTGTTGGCGCAACCGCTCGAACGCGGGCACCACCTCGCCGAGCACGATTTCCGGCGCGAGACCATCGGGCTCGCCGTTGGTCCCAATGTGCCCGTCGGTTACGAGGTGATTGTGCAGCTGGAACAGATCGACCTGCTCGCGCTGCAGCCGCTTGAGGCTCGCCTCCAGCGAGGCCGTCACCGCGGCGCCGATCTGGTGATGCTCCGCCGCCGGAATTCGTGCTTTGGTGCCGAGATAGAGCTGCGGCTTCAGGCTCCTCAGCACACGGCCAAGATTGCGCTCGGATTCGCCGTTGCCATACATCGCGGCGGTGTCGAAGTAGTTGATGCCGTGTTCGAGGGCGCGTGCTATCGCGCGCTCCTGGTCGGCAGGATCGCCACGCACCATCAGCCCGCCGACGGCGCCGCAGCCATAGCCGAGCACCGACACTTCGAGCCCGGTGCGGCCGAGCTTGCGTGTCTGCATCGTCACCTCCTGGATTTGCGCCCTCGAAGCGCGGCCATCGCCGCTCGCCGAGCGATCGTGAGCGGATCAAATCCTTCACCATCCGGACTGTCAATCGCACCCGGAAGGGTCGGCCCGACTGGCGTACCGGCTCCAAAGAGCGGCCGATCCGTTGACGATTTATGGACTAGCAACCGCGTAAGGTCTCAACTGACGCGTTCCACGAGCCATCGGCGGATAGGGGAAAACCAATGAGAAAACTTGTTACCGGATTGGCGGCGCTGCTGCTCGCGACATTTGGCGCGGGCGGTCTCGACACGGGCACGGCGCTGCCGTTCGGGGTGGCGACCGCACGGGCCGACAACCCGGTGGCGAATCCGTGCGCGCCGCCGTCGCAGATCAGCCCGACCATCGAACAAACGGCCTGGCAGCTCTGGGTCGCTGCCACCTGCCCGGTCAACCAGACCAAATATCCCTATGTCGTCTGGGAGAACTGGATCGAGCAGGCGCAGATGTATCCGACCCACCCGAGCAGCGGACTGGTGGTCCCGAACGCCGCGGCTGCCTCGGGCACGAGCGCGCATCTGCTGCATGGCAGCCCGCTCACGCTGCTCAAAAACCCGAAGCTGGCGGCGGTGGTGCCGGGGCTTCTCGGCGGCGCCGATGAGAACTGCAACAAGGCCAGCACGCCACCAACCGGTCAGCCCAATTTGAGAATCTGCGAGGAGGTGCGGCTCAACGGGCTGACCGAGGACTACATCGCCGGCAACGATCTGTGGAACCGCTGGGGTCAGGCCCAGACCGCGCTCTACCGCGAGGTCATCCAGTTTCCGCGCCCGTCGGTCGAGATCAAGGCGGACTGGATCGAGCTTTCGACCATCGGTCTCAACTGCAGCAAGCTGCCGCCCGGCTTTACCAAGAGCGTCCATGTCGAGACGATCAACGGCAATTGCTTCGGCCTGGCCGGAATGCACCTGATCTCGAAGCTGCTCAACCAGTGGATTTGGGCGACCTTCGAGCCGCAGAACACGACCACCAATCCCAACCGGTGCAAGGTCCTGGGATGCACCGATCCGTTTGGCTCGAACCCGGCGATCACCCATGGTGCCAGCACCCAGCTGACCAACCGGCTGGCGACGCTGATGTATGCCGCGAACCTGGCGCCGGAATGGTTCAACTATCGGCTCGACGGGGTGCAGGTCGGCTTCTCCGCGCCGAAATTGCTCGGCAATTCGATCATCGAGGGGGAAAATGCCGGTGTGCCGCTGACCCAGTCGTCGTGCATCACCTGCCATGCCGGCTCGGCGGTCAAGAGCAACGGCACCGACGGGCTCACCCTACTGACCTCGAACCCGGTCGGGCTGCCGGCCAAGCTGCCCTCGAACGCGTGGATCCGGCGCGACTTTGTCTGGTCGCTGTCGGACGCCTGCCCAAACAGCCCGTTCTACCCGGCCCAGCCCTGCCTCGTGCATTGAGCTGATCCAAGCTGGCCCGGTGCGGCGCCATGCGAGCGCAGGCGGTGCCGCCGGGCCAGCCGAGAAGCCGCCGGGCACAAGCCCGAGGCTCGTCTTGCGTGACGCCGTGCCCCTCTTTGCCGGCCGGCTCGAGCTTCAGCCCCGCCGCCGCTCCGCCGGCACTTCGAGGTTCAGGAGCCGTGCGGCGTTGCCGCCAAAGATCGCGCGGCGTTCGGCATCGCCGAGACCGGCGCATCCCTCGATCATGCCGACCGGGTCGATTTCGCCCATATCGGCCGGGTAGTCGGTGCCCATCAGGATGTGATCGGCGCCGTATTCCTCGACCAGATATTCGAGCTGGTGGCGGGTATAGACAAGCGCGTCGAAATAAAGCCGCTTCAGATAGGTCGTCGGCATCCGGTGGATCACTTCGCACGCGTCGGGGCGCGCCGAGGCGGCATGGTCGATGCGGCCCGAATAGGCCGGCAGATAGCCGCCGCCATGCGATGCCACGAGCTTGAGGTTCGGGTAGCCCTGCAACACTCCGCCAAAAATCAGGTGGTGCAGCGCCACCGTGGTATCGAGCGGGTTGCCGATGACATTGGCGAAGTAATGCTGCGACAGGCGCCCGGCCTCGGTGAACCCGTCGGAATGCATGAACACGAGCAGACCCAGCTCCTCGCAGCGGGCGAAGATCGGGCGAAACCGCGCTGCCGACAGATCCTCGCCGGCGACATGGGTCATGATCTCGATGCCGCGAAAGCCCAGCGATTTATGCAGCCGGTCGAGCTCGGCGACCGCCAGCTCGGGCGCCTGGAACGGCACCGTGCCGAGCCCGACAAAGCGGTCGGGGTGACGCCCGCAAATGTCGGCGATAAAATCGTTGATCGCGCGAGCGCTGGCGCGGCCGAGCTCGGGATCGGCACCGTAATAGGTCTGGCGCGGCGCCGGCGAGATCGCCTGGATGTCGATCCCCATCCGGTCCATGTCGGCGATCCGCTGCTCGGGCGAGGCACCCTGGGCCGCCGTCCGCTCGCCATTCGCCCGGTTGATGGCGCGGCTCGCCGGATTGGCCTGAATTTCGAGAAACCAGCGCTGCACCTCGTCATGGCCCTCGACCAGCCCTGCTGCGACAGCGCAGCGGACGTGGCAGTGGATATCGATCGTGAACCACTTGCCGCGGGCATGGGCCGGCCCAGGGAAACGGCCTGGGATCGGTGCGCCTTCGGGCAGGCATTTGAACAGCATCACTTTCTCCCGAAGTCAGCGTCCGGCAGCGGGATTTCGATCCCCAACAGCCGCGCGGCGTTGCGGCCGAGAATCGCCCGGCGCTCGGCCTCGTCGAGCCCTCTCGTGCGCTCGACAAAGCCGATCGGATCGATCTCGCCCATGTCGGCCGGATAATCGGTCCCCATCAGCACATGGTCGGCGCCATATTGCTGCACCAGATATTCGAGCTGGTGATGGGTATAAACGATCGTGTCGAAATAGAGCCGCTTCAGATACTCGGTCGGCATGCGGTGGATCACTTCGCAGGCGTCGGGCCGGGCCGAGGCGGCGTGGTCGATGCGACCCGGATAGGACGGCAGATAGCCACCGCCATGGGCCAGCACCAGCTTCAGGTTGGGATGATCGTCGAGCACCCCGCCAAAGATCAGGTGATGCACCGCGACCGTCGTGTCGAGCGGGTTGCCGATCACGTTGACGAGATAATGGTCGGCGAAGCGGCGCGCCTCGGGAAACCCGGTCGGATGCATGAAGACGAGCAGTCCGAGCTCTTCGATGCGCGCAAAGATCTTGCGAAAGCGCGGCGCCGACAAATCCTCGCCGCCGACATTGGTGGCGATCTCGATGCCGCGAAAGCCCAGGGATTTGTGCAGCCGGCCGAGCTCGGCGACGGCCAGATCGGGCGCCTGGAACGGCACCGTGCCGAGCGGCACAAAGCGGTCGGGGTGGCGCCCGGCGATATCGGCGAGATTGTCGTTGACGAGCCGGGCGGTGGCGATGCCGAGATCGGGATCGGCGCCGTAATAGGTCTGGTTTGGCGATGGCGAGATGGCCTGGATATCGATGCCCATCCGGTCCATGTCGGCGAGCCGGTTCTCGATCGATGTGAACTGGACCCGGTTGCGCTCGGCCTGCTGGCGGTTGACCTCGCGGGTGCGCTCGTTGGCGTAGATGTCGCGCGGATGGCGAGTTGCAGCCGAATTGCCGGCGACCAGCTCGGCGGCTTTGGGGGTCAGCACGTGACAATGGATGTCGATCGTGAACCACGTGCCGCGCACGTGCGCCGGGCCCGGAAACCGGCCCGGGATCGCAGCGTTGGACGGCAGGCACTTGAACAGCATCGGCGTCTCCTCCTCGAAGACCGGTGGACCCGGGTTCGTCGCGGCCCCGATCATCGGCTCCGGGGTTTTGGCCAAGCGCCCAAAAGCTACTCCGGCGCTCGCCTATTGCACGGTTTCGTCGGGCAGCACACCCCAGATTTCGCCGCGCTCGACCCAGCCATGATAGCCGCTGGCTGCGATCCGGCACCACACTCCGTGGCACTCGATCAATTGGGCGACGACGCCCGGCTCGGCGCGCGCGACGATCGCCGAGGTGGTATCCGGACGCGCATAGAGCGGACGGACCGCGCCGGCGACGATGACTTCGCGCTTGTCGGTCAACATACGGTCGAGGACCCAGCCCTTGCTGCCCTGCCAATCCTCGATCTGCCGCCAGTTCTGGAACTCCTCGATGACCTCGACCGGCAGGTCCTTGAGCTTGTAGACCCATTCGATCGGATAGTTCTCGCCGGGCCCGACCCGCAGATTGATATCGTCGGAGCGCAGGCTGGCGAATCGCGGCAGCTTGTCGGCGCCAAGCGTCTGCGCCGCCACCCCAAGCGGCACCGCCGTCAATATCGCGGCGAGCACCGGCGACAGCAGGTGCCCGTACCCCCTGCGTGGCTTCGATCCCCTCGTCAACCGCCGCGTCCCGTCCGTGGCCCGGGCCTGCATCCCCTCGACCCGCTCCAGACCAGGGCCGCGTCCCAGACCAGGGCCGCGCGCCCGTGCAGATCGCCCGCTCCCGGAGCTGGGAGCGATCATGGAACCTTTCGCTCGCCGGCTCAACCCCAGTCGCGGCGGGACGCGCGAACGTGTATTAATGCGGTCAACGGCCCTTTGCCAGAAGGGCGCGCAGGTACAGGGACGGGGCCATGAAGAATCTGCTCACCGTGGTCGCCGACGGACGGGCGACCCCGGTACTCGAAATCGCGACGCGGGTAGCGCACCGCTTTGACAGCCACATCGTTGGCCTGCACAGCCTGACCACCGAATATGCTGTCGTGTTTGGTGGCGAGATGGGATTTTCGATCTCCTCGGAAGTCGATCGGACCCTCGAACGTGAAGGCCACGACCGGCGCGACCATGCACGACGGCTGTTTCACGAATTCATGGCGGCGCGCGGCGTGCCGGTCGGGTCGCCGCCGTCCGGACACAGCGGACCGACCGCGTCCTGGCGGGAGGAAGATGGCCGACAGAACGCGATTGTCGGATTGATCGGGCGGGTCTTCGACCTGATCCTGGTCGAGCAGCCGGAAAAGCTCGCTTCGATCGCCGAGGCGACGCTCGAAGATGCGCTGTTCGAAAGCGGTCGCCCGGTGCTGATGGTGCCGCAGCACGTCCCCACGGTGCTCGGCGAGGTCATCGCGATCGCCTGGAACGGCAGCACCGAGACTGCGATGACGGTTGCCCTCGGCATGCCATTTCTAAAGTTGGCCCGGCACGTGGTCATCGTCGCCGTCGGCGCCCAGCATATGCCGGAGCCGGGGCCCGAAGGCGACGAGCTCGCCCGCACGCTCGAATGGCACGGCATCGATGTCAGTCTGCGCACCGCCCATGGCCGGCAGAAGCAGCAAGGCGAATCGTTTCTGAAGGAGGCTCTGGCCGCCGGCGCCGACATGCTGTTCAAGGGCGCCTACACGCAGAGCCGTATCCGCCAGATGATCTTCGGCGGCGCCACCCGCCACATCATCATGGAAGCGGGCTTGCCGGTGCTGATGTCGCGGTGAACCGCGATATGCCCACGGCCGCAACGGGAACGGTCGCGACGGGAACGCCCGCTGCGAGCGTGGTCGCCGTAATGCGTTTGTTCACCACGGCGAGCATGGCCGATTGCCCGACGCCACCGCCGCTGTGACCGCGCCGCAGAGTTTCGCGCCGTGCAGCCGCCGCTCGTCAGCATCCTCGTGCCGGCTTACAACGCCGCGCCTTATCTCGCCGAAACCCTCGAATCGGCACTCGACCAGACCTTCCGATCGTTTGAGATCATCGTCGTCGATGACGGTTCGACCGACACGACGCGGGCGGTCGCCGAGGCCTATCGCAGCCGCGGTGTCGTGGTTCTCGGCCAGAGTCATTCCGGGGCCGCAGCCGCCCGCAACCGGGCGCTGCGGATCGCCCGAGGCCGTCTTATCGCGCTGCTCGACAGCGACGATTTGTGGGAGCCGGACTGCCTCGCAACACTGGTTGGATTTCTCGATAGCAACCCAGAAGTGTCGATTGCTTTTTGTGACTCGCGGTTTTTTGGTGAATCGAAGTTTGCCGGACGGAGCTATCAAGAGGTCTATCCGCCATCGCCGCCGATAACCTTCGCCAAGGTCGCGGGCCATGTTTCGCATATCTGTCTTGACGCTATATTAAGGCGGGAGGTGTTCGATCGCATCGGCATGTTTGACGAGCAGCTGCGAGCCGTCGAGGATTTCGATTTATGGCTGCGCGCATTGCACGCCGGCTGCCGGTTCGAGCCGATCGCGCGGGTGCTGGTGCGCTATCGCCGCCACGCCGAAAGCGTATCGGCGCGGGCGACGCTGACCGCCTTCGCGGCCTTGCAGGTCTTGGGCAAATGGCGCGGTCGGGACGGTCTCGGCCCGGAGGAGCTGGCCGCAATCGAGCGCAGCTATCGGCGCACCCGGTTCGAGCTCGATGTCAGCCAGGCTGTCGAGCACATCCGCCGCGGCGAATTCTCGCCGGCGCGGGCGGCATTGCGCCGGGCCTGCGCCTACCAGCCGAAATGGCGTTACCGGGCGGCACGCCTGGCGCTGCTGGCAGCACCCAGGCTCACCCGCCGCGCGCTCAACGGTTGGCGCTGAATGGCCCGTTCCGCGGCGCGCCGCATCGCGGGGGCTGCCCGCTCCGACCCGCCTCGATTGGGAGAAACCAGGATTGCCCGCCGGCGCCGCCGCTGCTGATCGGTTGCCGCTGCACCCGGCGGCGACGCTTGCCGGCAAGCGCATCGTGTTTCTGATCGGGGCGCCCCGCAGCGGCACGACCTGGCTGCAACTGCTGCTGTCGCGCTCGCCGCGCGTCGCCACCGCCAACGAGACGCACCTGTTCAACGGCTATTTGAGCTCGCTGTTTTCGACCTGGGATCTGCATCGCCGCAACACCCGGGCCTTGGGGCTGCACCAGCTGCTGAGCGAAAGCGAATATTTCGTTTTTATCCGGGATTTCGCGATCACGGTCATGCTGCGGATCGCCGCGCAGAAGCCCGGAGCCGACATTCTATTGGAAAAGACCCCGGGGCATGTTCTTCATTGGCCGGACATCGTCAGGATCTTTCCCGACGCCGCCTTTTTGCACATAGTGCGCGATCCGCGCAGCGTCGTCGCCTCGCTGCGCGCCGCGGCCGATGGCTGGGGCGCACAATGGACCTCGCGCGAGGCGCTGATCAATTGCGAGACCTGGATCAAATACATCCGCGCCAGCCGGACCCTCCGCGCCGCGACCGATAACTTCCTGCAGATCGGCTATCGGGATCTGTGGGAAAACGGGCCGCAAACCTTGAAGTCGATCTTTGCCTGGCTCGGCGCTGAGACCGGCATCGAAGAATGCGGCGCGATGCTGAACGAATGCCGGATCGACAATTTGCGCGCCAACCGGCTGCCGGACGCACCGTGGGATTTGTCAGCGGAGCCTGCGGAATTCTATCGCACCGGCGGGACCGAGACCTGGCGCGGCGAATTGACCGCGCGCGAGGTCTATCTGGTCGAGCATCTGACCCGCGAGCTGATGCACGAGCTCGGCTTTGCCCCCGGTGCGCGACGCAAAATCATCCTGCCCCTGATCATCTCCAGCCGGCTGCGCCATGCAATTGCCTGGCGGCGCAACGCCCGCAAGTCGCAGGAGGACGCGGTCCAGCGCTGACGCCGCACGCCCTACGCCCGTCCCTGCAGCGAAATCCGTCACGAGGGGCGTGCCACGGGGTCGCTCTGTCTCCGCCTTTGGCCCACCCTTTCCCGGCCAGATTACCGGCACCGTGCCCCGCTCCCCAACCGCGGCGCGCAGAGCGGTCATCGGGCTCGCGCAGGCTCCCGAGCCCCGACGCAGCAGAGATCGCGGGTGCAATGTCGAGCATCCGGATTGGCTTTCAAGAGCTTGCGGTTCTCGGCGCGTCAGCTCGACCGGCGACCGGGACGAACCATCTCGCTCCGATGAGCCGGATGACCAGCCTGCGGAGGCGATGATTTTGACGCTCGGTGATCGCCCCGATCAGCACCACCGAAAGCAGGATCAAGGCGATCGCTTCGAAGACCCCGACTTTGAAATAACCTCGCAACAACTGCAGCAATGGCCAATGCACGACATAGAGTGTGAAGCTGAAAGAGGCGGCAAATTTGATCGGGGCCGCCCAGCGACCAAAATCCAGCTGTGCGAACTTCGCCGCGAAGACATTAGCGGAAAAGAGCAATGCGATAATAGTGTCGCCGACAAACCAGCGCGACCCGGCCATATGCAGGGTCAGCCAGCCGCCGGACAACGCATCGGCGATCGCGTCGATCTCGTAGGTTCCCGTAAAATGAAAGCTCAGCAAGATTATCAACAGCGTTGACACAAACAACGCCCTCGAAGTCCATAGCCCTATAACGTATTTGCCCTGCATCCGGTAAACCATGCTGCCGAGAAGCCACGCCGGCAGCAGCGCCCACAGCTTGTAACCGATGATTAGAAAGATGGCGCAGCCGGCGAGCCACCGCATCCCGCTTTTCGGGTAGAACACCGATGCGAACAAAATATAATACCACACCTCGTAGCAGAGCGACCACATCACGACATCGGAAAACATCGACTCGGACAAAAACCAGAATTCATTTCCGAACCCTAGCGACAATATCAGGTATTTCCAAAACTGGTGGTACTGATATGTTGGGATCCCGCTGTTGTGGCCTGCTGACATCAGGAACAGATCGATGACGATCGTCAACAAAATCGCCGGAACCGCCACGGAATAAATCCGGGAAAATCGGCTAACCGCAAAATCACGGAATCTGGTTTCGCGCTCGGTCGCGACGTAGGTGATGACATATCCCGACAGCACAAAAAACAGCACCACCGCACTGTGCGGCAGATGCGGTGGGACCAGGACCACGCCAAGCCGACAGAATCTTGTCAATGGACGAGCGTAACAATCGGACATCAGCACCGCATGGCCACCAAAGACGATCGCGGCGGCACTCAATCGAACAAGATCGAGGTAGGTGGAAAGACCTTTATTCATGTATGACCCTGGCGTTATCGGGGAGGCATTACCTGTCCAGAACCGCAATGCGGGCGGAAGGGATTACATCGCTTCGGGAGCGGTGGAGTAATGGCGGTCGCGATAACGGCTACCTCTCGTTGTCAGAGCCGGAACGGCAATGCTGTCTCGGTGGCCGGCATATCGGTCCCTGCGTCTGGGTCGTGCCGCCAGGTTCGGTGATCGCCGAGGAGCCATAGGCCGGAATGTGCAAGACAGCAGAAAGCCTAGCATCCCAGGTTGCGCCGCACCAGAACCGGATCAGCCTCGCGCGCCCGCGCCAAATGCAAAGGTCCCGCTCCGCCTCGATACATGTCGTTACCCGATATTTACCTCTGTGCTCCACGCTGGACGTCTGCTCGGGCGGGCAGCCCGGTTGGAATGAGCACACTTGGCGATGCGGCACCGACGCGCCCCCTCTATCGCCGAACGGGTCAAGTTGACCGGCGGCCGGAGCAGTGGCTTCGACTATCTCAGGTTGTCCCTGGCGGTCGCGGTGATCGTCGTGCACAGCGCCAGCACCAGCTACGGCCACGCCTCCGACCCGCTCGTCTGGGGCGGGCCGCAACGGGTACTCGAACACCTGATCCTGCCAATGTTTTTCGCGTTGAGCGGCTGTCTCGTTGCCGGAAGTCTCGAGCGTTGTTCGATCCTCGTCTCGTTCTTTGGCCTGCGGATCGTGCGCATCGTGCCTGCACTGGCGGTCGAGGTAGCGTTATCTGCGCTGATCTTCGGCCCGCTATTGTCATCGGTTGATCTGCGGAGCTATTTCACATCCCTGAATTTTATTTATATTTTCTTAATATTACTGGCGATATCCACTACCACCTGCCGGGTGTGTTCACTTTCAATCCGATCCCGGGCATGGTCAACGAGCAGCTCTGGACGGTTCCGTTCGAGCTCGAATGCTATATCGCCCTGGGTGGGCTCGCCGTGATCGGCATCATGAGGCACCGCCTGCTGCTGGTCGGCATTGTCGCCATCGGTCAGTTGCTGTGGATCGGGCAAGCCATCAAGTTTGGCCATATCGGTGGCGCCAACGGCGCCGGTGGGCCGCTCCTCATGCTGTGTTTTCTGGTCGGCATCCTGTTTTTCCTCTATCGCGACAAAATCCTCCTCAGCAAGCCGCTGTTGATCCTTGCGCTGTGTTTGTGCGGCGGGCTCGGCCTGCTGCCACACGGGACCGATGACCTGCCGATCCCGGCGACCTATGTGACGGTCTATCTGGGGGTGCTGAACCCGCCGCGGCTGAGGTTCCTGCTCTCCGGCGATTATTCCTACGGTCTCTATCTTTACGGTTTTCCGGTGCAGCAGGCATTCGCCTCGCTTGGGCCGTGGGCCTGGCACTGGTATTTGAACCTGGCCGTGTGCTTGTCCGCGGCATTTCTGGTCGCGCACTTTTCCTGGCATGTCGTCGAAAAACCGGCGCTCGGTCTGCGCCGCCATCTGCCAGCAATCGAACGGCGCCTGGCATCGCTCGTCTTCGGCAGCGATTTCAGGCCGGAACAGCCGATTGCGGGGGCGATCGCCGCCCGATGATCCGGACGCGGCGCGGGCCGATCTTTGCTGCCCGCCGGTCGCCGGCGGCGGCAATCGATGGCGGATTGACAGCTGCCACATTTCTCGCCGGCAGTCTCGGTGCGCTCTTGCTGCTCGATGCGCATGAGGGGCTGGGCATCGGCTGCGCGCTTGTCGCGCTCGCACTGCGGATCGTCCACACCCGTTACCTGCGGCACCGCGCCAGATCGGTGCGCGGCGAGACCGCCGATGCCCTCTGAGCGACACGGTCCGATGACGGCTCGCCGCTACCCGAGGCGCGCTCGCCGCTACCCGAGGCGCGCTCGCCGCTGCTCACGGGTAGTTCCGCCGATCAGCGCCGCAGCTGACAGAGCGTCTCGGCTTGTTATCCATAACGACGGCCGGCATGCTACCGTCCCGGTGTGGCAGACTCGCAGGATCGCGATGATCCCGAAATGGCTCGATAGAGCGCTGTCGGCTCGGACCACTGGGGTTTCCAGCCATTATCATGCCTACAAGTGTTGGCGCTGGGGCGACCCACATCTGCACCTCGTCGGTTCTCTGTGCCGGGCCGACAAGCTCGCAATCGATATCGGTGCGAATTGCGGAGAGTACACCTATGTGCTGCGCCACGCGGCGCGCGCCTGCATCGCCTTCGAGCCCAACCCGGAGCTGGCCGATCTCTTGCGCCGGCGCTTCCCGCGCGGCGTAATCATGCTGCCGCACGCGGTCTCCGATCAGCGCGGCCGGCAAACACTGCGTATCCCGCAGCTCGACGGCGAGGAGAATCTCGGAAGAGCGACGATCGAGGCGGCCAATCGGTTCGAGCAGTTCCGAGGCGTCACGGTCGAGACGGTGCGGCTCGACGATATGGCCTTGACCGATATCGGCCTCGTCAAGATCGATGTCGAAGGCCATGAAAAGGCGATCCTCGACGGCGCGCTCGACACGCTGCGTCGCGAGCGGCCGAACCTCCTGATCGAGCTCGAAGAGCGGCATCGTCCGGGCATCACCCGCCAGGTGTTCGACCTGCTCTCACCCTTCGGCTATCACGGGTTGTTTCTGTGGGATGGCAAGATGCTGCCGCAGCACATGTTCGACCCGGCGGTCCACCAGCAGCTGCGCGACGGCCAGCCCGCAGCGCGTTATGCCTGGAACTTTGTCTTCACCACCGACGACGCGGTGCTGGCGCGGGTGGCGCGCTGGACCGTCAAATAATCTTGTCCCGAGCGCGAGTGAATTCGCGAGGAAACCCGGTCTGCGATGCCCGTTCGGCGACCCGTCCGCTCGCTCTTGATCTCGAGCCATTTTCCGCCACAGCGCGGTGGCGCCGGGGTCGTCTATGACCAGCTCTGCCGTCATCTGGGCGGCCGGATCACCGCGCTCGGCGCCCGCCGCGATTATGCCACCAACCTGCCGATTGCCGCTGCCGGCGCGTTTGATGCCGGCGCCCCCTACCCGATCGTCCGCCTGCCGCTGCTGCGGCCACCCGACCGGCCGCGGCAGAGCCGGCTCGTCTCGCGCCTCGTGTTCCCCGTCGCCGATCTGCCGATCCTGATGCGCGCCCTCTTTGTCGCGGCCTGGCTTGGCATCCGGAGGCGCGCCCGGGTCGTGTGCATCGGCGATCTGATTTCGCTCGGCTGGATGGTCTGGCCGCTGCGCTATCTGTTGCGGTTTCGGGTGATCTTCTATGTTCACGGCGAAGAGCTGACGGTCGCGAGCACCGGCCTGTTCTTCCGCCTGCGCGGTTCGTCGCTGCGTCGGGCGAACGCGATCGTCGCGGTCAGCGGCTTTACCCGCAACCGGCTCGTTGCGGATTTCGGCATCGAAGAGGCCAGAATCCGGGTCATCAGCAACGGGGTTGATCTCGACCATTTCACTCCGGGACAGGCGGACGAGGCGGTGATCCGCCGGTTTGGCGCCGCCGATGGCCGCATCATTCTGGGTGTCGGCCGGCTGATCGAGAGAAAGGGCTTCGACACGCTGGTCGAGGCGATGCCGGCGGTCCTGGCACGGGTGCCCGAGGCGCGCTGCTGGATCGCCGGCGAGGGGCCGCTGCGCGACGCGCTCGCGGCGCGGATCAGCCGGCTGGGTCTGGCTGGGCGGACCGAGCTGCTCGGCCCGGTCAGCGATGAGGCGCTGCTGGCGCTCTACCGACGGGCCGAGATTTTCGCGATGCCGAACCGGCAAACCGCGGGTGGGGATACGGAAGGGTTCGGGCTCGTCTTTCTGGAGGCGAACGCGTGCGGCCGGCCGGTGGTTGCGGGGCGTGCCGGCGGCGCGGTGGAAGCGGTGACCGACGGCTGCAACGGGCTTCTGGTCGACGGCGAGAGTGCAGACCGGGTTGCGGCCGCACTGCTCCGCCTGCTGACCGATCGGGCGCTCTATGCGCGGCTCAGCGCGGGGGCACGCGCGCGCGCCGTAGCGAGCGGATGGGCCGAGCGGGCCGCCGCATATCAAGGGCTATGTGAGGCAGTAGCGAAAACGTGAGCGCAGGAGCGTATCTCCGGGGCGCCAATGCGGCAGCAAGCGGGTTCAGTTGTGGCGTGGCGTCAGGATCGTCCCTGCGTCGAGTGATCTTGCGAAGACCGGACGAGACGGACCGCCAATATGTGACATTGTGACCGGTGTCACACATGATTGAAAATTCTCACCAATGTGCTCGCGAAGTGAGCCACGGAAACATCCGCGCCCCGGGCTGGCTTGTGCGCCGGGCTGGCTTGTGCGCCGGGCTGGCTTGTGCGCCGGGCTGGCTTGTGCGCCGGGCTAGTTGTGCGCCGGGCTGCTTGTGCGGCAGGGGTGGCGGGCGTCGCGGCCCCCCGCGCTCGGCGGTTTTCGGGGAGCGGGCGCGGGCAGCGCACCGACCGGGATCTACCGACGCAAAACGGCCACTCTCTGGGGCGACGGGTCTGCGTGGTTTGACATCCCGATTGAAGTGGTTGCGGGGCACGCATTGGCCGAGAGCGACATTCGCTCGCGGTGGCGATTTGATGTCTGGCCAGAGAGTCCGCCGACAAAGCGGCAGGGATAGACCACCCGCCGCGGCGGCCGTTTCGGCCCGGTAGATCGCTTTCAGATCGGGCATGATCAGCTTGCGGTCCTGCCACGAGACAAACGCCAGCGAATTGCGGATCAGGTGAATGATGCAGGTTTGCGCTGTGGTTAGCGGAAACACCGTGGCGATCGCCTCGGGAAATCCGTTGAGCCCGTCGACGATGGCGATCAAGACGTCGTTGAGGCCAGATCCCGGAGAGGGTGTCAGTGAGGTAGGCCGGGTTGACTTGACACCAGTCAATTTTGCGGTTTGCAGGATCGAATACACCGCTGCGGCGCTAGCCGCCGGCGTCCTGAACTGCCGGCGGCGCGCAACAACGACCTCGCCATCCACTCCAAGACTCCTTCTGGACAGGGCACATCGATCTCGCGGAAAGCCTCCTCGACCGCGGCGATCATCTCGCGGCGGCGGCGATTGGCCTGGACATAGTCTCCGGCGGTCACGAATGCCCCCGACAATAGCCGGCACCGAGCGAGCCGGCCGTAATCGCCCCGGTCTCTCGCGCAACCAGGGCCCCAATATGCGCCGTTGCTCGGGCTCGAAGTGCCGGGGTAAGACGACGGTGGACGCTCTCGCGCGCTAGCGATCCTTCACCGATAAAACGGACTTGCCGGCCTCCGAGACCCGGATGATTTTGTACCGTCGGGCCTGAGCCGAAGCGTCCTCGACTTGTTCAGGAAGCGCAAATCCGATTGTCAGCGACCACACCCCGAGATGGTCGTCATAAAGGAATTCTTCGACACGGACATTTTGCGGGGTCTCGGGGGCAAACAAGTCGTTGACCTGTTGTTTGGCGATGCTCACGGCCGCTTTCAAATCCATGGATCACCCTTGTCCCGCCGTCTTGCGCCGCGCCAAGTGCCAGCCGGCGGCGCGCGGCTTCGGCAGGCCGAGATTTTCCCGCAGCATCGATCCCTCGTAATCCTTGTGGCATAGCCCGCGGCGCTGCAGCTCCGGCACCAGCAGCCGCACCACGTCGTCATAGGCGCCCCTCATGCTGGTCGCCGCCATCACAAACCCGTCGCACGCCGGTGCGGTAAACCATTCCTCCATCTGATCGGCGACCTGCTTGGATTGCCCGCGAACATCGGTTGCTCCTTGAGCGTGCCGCGCCCCGAGATGGTGATGAAATCACGCCCCGTCGGGTTCTTCTTGCCAGAGAGGCGAATGACACGGCCGCGAAAGCCTTGAAACGAGAGCGACCTCCGCGTTACCCGCGCGATGATCGCCGCTGCCGGCACCTCGACCGTGAGACGCGAGCGGTGCATGCCGCCGCCTGTTGGGGGCCGGGGCATGGGCTTGTCACGTTATGCGAACATCTCGGCCGGCACAACGCTTGACAGGTTCGCCGGCGCGCTCGCCTGCGGCGGCGGCGCGGTGTCGTTCTGTTGACCAGCCGCGTATCGGTCGAGATGGTGCAGACAGCGGCCATGATGGGCGCGCCGATCATCATTGCGGTCTCGGTGCCGACCGGCGCTCGCGCCGCGCACCGCCGAGCTCACGTACATCGGCAAGGGATTTTGGTCGGAATGCGCCGCGACCCGCAAGTCGCCGAGCGCAGAGACTGGAAAACGCGGGCTCCGTGTGCCACGGTGGGGCCGAGATAGTCGGAGGTGTGCGATGAGCCAGTTCGAGGTCGCCGGCAACAACGTCGCGGCGGGCACGAAGAAATCCTTGTCAGCCTATGTGCCGCCGCTCCAGGGCACGGAAGGGCAGCCGCCGCCGATCGCGGCGCATGGCGGCCTCTCCTACATGACGTTCGACCGCGACGGCGATGCAGGAACCGCCACAGCGCTCGAGGACGCGCTCGCCGAGATCGCCGGGGGTGAGGGCCAGCGTGTCACCGACATGATCGCCAACGCGCCCCCGGGCCCGATCGAGACCAAATGGGGCCTCGGGTTCCGCGACTACGACGAATGCGTGAAATACATCCGCCAGTCGAACAGCCTCAAAGCGCCGCCAGGCGGCGTGGCGCTGCCGCTGCCCTATACTGTCTATGAGCGGCCGAGCTACTCCGTCGTCCCCTCCAACGCTCTCTGGCGGGATCCGGCGCATGCCGATGTGGCGGCGATCTTTCACGAGAACGAGCAGAAGAACCGGCGGCGAGACCTGTTCTTCCCCCAGGTGCTGCGGGATGCACGGCGCATCGGCGAATACTACCCGGGTCTCTCGCCCACGAGCCCCGAATGCATGGACCGGCTCGGCCTGTCGCTGGCGCACCTCGAGTCCAAGTGCTCGAACATCTACGATTCGGCCGAGGTGGAGCGCGTGTACTACCCTGAGATCGAGAAGCTCCTCCTCGGGTTCTTCCCGGATGCGACCGATGCACTGGTCTACAACCACGATGTCTTCGACAAGGACTACCAGGGCGACCGCACCGAAGACCAGGACAGCAACAACCCAGGTGTGAATGCCAATTACGCCAACCTCGTGCACAACGATCTGAACGACAATAGCGGCCGCGTGCGCTGCCGCGAGCTGCTCACCAGAAACTTGCGGAACTTCGGGCGCCCGCAGCACTGCACGCAGGCAGAGGCCGACGCAAAGATGTCGCGGCGGTTCATGTCGATCAACCTCGCCAAGCCGATCGAGACGATCGAGCAGTTCCCATTCGTGCTCTGCGCCTGGCCGTCCTTCGCCGACCAGCCCTACATCAACAACTACCGGATCTACGACGACCGCGTCGGCGAGACCACCCGCTTCACCTACCGTTCCGACCACGAGTGGTACTGGTTCCCGCGGCAGAAACCGACCGAGGTCTCGATGCTCAAATGCTATGATTCTGTGACCGACGGCTCGGTCTCGCGCTGGTCGTTCCACACTGCCTGCATCGACCCGACCGTGCCCACCAATGCCCGATGCCGCAAGAATATTGTGGTCAGGTCCTTTGTCTTCTTTTAGCAAGACGGGGAGCCACCAGGTGATCGGGTAGACTTCGTGCACAACGCTTAGGTATCAGTTCCTGAGGAGGAGAGACGATAATGTTCAGCCATATCATGGTCGGTAGCAACGACATCGCTCGGTCGAAGAAATTCTATGATGCGCTGTTCACCGCGATCGGCGGCCAGCCCGGCACAGAGGTGCGTGAAGGCCGGCTGGCCTATACGCATAACGGCGCGCGCTTCATGGTGACGAAGCCCAACGACGGCAAATCGGCCTCGTCCGCGAACGGAGGCACGATCGGTTTTTCGATAGGCGATCCTAAACTGGCGGAAGCCTGGCACAAAGCCGGGGTCGCAAATGGCGGCACGTCAATCGAGGACGCGCCGGGCGTGCGGCCTAATGGGGCATATCTCGCTTATCTTCGCGATCCCGATGGAAACAAGCTAGTCGCGGTCGCTCGCCCGGCTGCCTGATTCTATCGGGAGCTTGAAGAGAACCGTCCGGTTGGGGGCGATTCTCTTCAAGCGTTATCTACCGGCCTTAGCCGAGAATGGATGTTATGGAAAGAGAACCGTCCGGTTGGGGGCGATTCTCTTCAAGCGTTGCCTAGATACTCGGCGCGCTTCGCGCCGGCCGCTATTCGAGTAGCTCGCCAAAAGCGTCATGTGCGTCGGCTCCGAGGGCTGGCTGCGATGGTTCGGATCTGGCGCAGGTCGCCGCATCGTTAAAGAGGAAACGGACGATGAAAGCTGGCGTGGTTTATCCTCAGATCGAGCTCGGCGGCGATGTCGGGGCAATCAAGGCGTTCGCCCAGGCGGCGGAAGACCTGGGTTACGACCACATCGTGATCTACGACCATGTCCTTGGCGCCGTTCACGCGGGCAGGGAACCAAAGTTGACCGGACCATATAAGGAAAGCGACCCGTTCCACGAGCCGTTGGTCACCTACGCCTACCTCGCCGGTGTCACCAGGAAACTTGAATTGGTCACCGGCGTGATCATCCTGCCGCAGCGACAGACGGCTCTGTTCGCCAAACAGGCCGCGGATGTCGACCTGTTTTCGGATGGCCGGCTTCGCCTCGGTGTCGGGATCGGCTGGAACTGGGTCGAATATGACGGTCTTGAGATGCACGGCCACTTCCGCCGTCGCGGCAGGCGGCAGGAGCACCAGATCGCCTTGATCCGCAAGCTGTGGGCGGAGCCGGTGGTCGATCATGAGGATTCCGACCACCGGATCGACCGGGCCGGGATCCTGCCGCGGCCGCAACGGCAGATCCCGATTTGGCTGGGCGGCTCCAGCGAGGCCGCGTTCGACCGGGCGGCCAGGATCGGGGACGGGTTCCTATTCGGAGGCCGGGCTCAGACCGAGGCGGTCGGCATCAAGGCGAAGATCGAGGCCAAGCTGCGCGGGCTCGGCCGAGACGTGAATGGCTTCGGCTTCGAATCGATCCAGCAATACGCTCGTGGGGACAACCAATGGCCCGGCGACATTGCAGCGTGGCGCGAAGCCCGGGGGAGTCACATATCCGTCGTGACGATGGGTGCGAACCTGACCACGGTGGACGGCCATATCGAAGCCATCCGGCGCTGGCGAGGGGTTTACGATTCGGTCGGTTAAAGTCTCGATCCGCCCCTCGAGTCGTCACCCCCGCACAGGCGGGGGTCCAGGCGCAGGCGGGGGTCCAGGCGCAGGCGAGGGTCCAGGGGCAGGCGGTATGGCGGTAGCCATTGGATTCCCGCTTTTGCGGGAATGAGTGCAGCAATGGACGTCTGGCCACAGCATCGCTGCCGGAAATGCGACATCACCTCTTTGGTGAATCCTTTCATGTAGTGGATCTGGCGGTCGAAATCGCCGCCCGCCGTGCTGAGCCAGCGGGCGTGAAGCGCCCAATTCGGCGAGCTCGCCGATGCGTTCAATCCAATCGTTGGCCTTTTCCGGAAGGGCGAAGCGTTCGAGGCCGAGCTCGGCCATTCGGCCCGGATTGTGCCCGGCCTCGGATTGCGCCCGGCCTCGGATTGTGCCCGGCCTTGGAGCACGCGGCCGCAGAGCTCGTAGCCCTCGACATGCGCGGCGATCCTGGCCCTGAACCGGGTGGGTACGTTCTTGCCGTCAAGGCCGAACCGCATCGAATGGCTGAGGCCTCGGGCAAGAGACCGGTGCCGGCGATCACGCTGTCAAAGAGCTGGCGGTCAGCAGCCACCGTCGCAATCCTTTTGGCGAGCCGGCATCAACCCAGGCGGGTATAACTGTCCCAACGGCGGTTGCCAGCTGATGCGCTGCCCCGGGATCGGTTTGGCAGCAAGCTGATCGGATCGCAGTGGCGAACCACGGTGTGGTCGCCGCCGAAATCTGCTTCGCGATAACTCCGGTGAAATGTCCCGTTGGCGAAGCAAGCTTCGGCCAATGAGGACAACTCGGCCGATTCAGCGCGCCCTGATATTGGCACGCCGCTTGCGCTTGCATCGTCACTGTCAATTTCGCGGGCAGTCGCCCGATCCGGAGGAAGCGTCGATGAACCGCGCGCTGCTCGCATTCAACCCCGAAGCTCAAGGCGACGATGGCGGCATCTTGTTGTTTGGGGTCGCAGTACCGCGGCCGACGCATTCTGACGGCTTCTCGGCAATCGAGGAGCTCAATCTCGCCAGCCATTTCCTGGAGACGCGTCCGGGCCCAGCGATGACCGCATTGCTCGAGCACATCATCCACCGCTCGAGCGCGGCCCATGGTCACCCAATCCATGCGCCGATTGCGGCATTACTGCTGCAGCGATTGACGCCGGCGGCGAACGTGGTCCGTAACGCATTGAATGCTCGCGTCGAGCCACCCTTCGCGCTGTCGCCCGAAGGGATATTCGGCGCCGAGCTCGAGGGTCTGAGCCCGGAAGATCAGGAATTCGAGGCCGCGCGACGCTTTGTGCAGTTTGCTGACGAGCTGACCCGCCTTGCCGCCAGCGCCGCCACGAGCGCGCAATCGCATTTCCTCGTTCCTGATGCCGAACGCCTGGCAATCGACCGCTTCGCACCCGGCCTCCCCCGCGCTCTCGCCTGCTCGTCGGGCGGTTTTCGCGCCCGCCGCCAAGAGCGGGCTGGGCAATAGCCAAAATTCGCCTCGATCACCACGACCAACCGGAAAGGACAAAATCATGCACGACATCGACCGCACCCAGCTCGACTTTCCTTACCAGACCGAACCGTTCCCGCACCACCATCACCATCACGGCTTTGGGTTTCATGATTTCGGCGGCGGGCCGCTCTCGGAGCAGGAGGAGGTCCAGTTCGCCCACGAATTGCTCTCGGTCAACAACGAGCAGGAGCTGGAGCAATTCCTCGGTGATTTTCTCAGCAAGGCGGTCAGCACCGTCGGCAATATCGTGCGGTCGCCAATCGGCCAGGCAATCGGCGGCGTGCTGAAGGGCGTCGCCCAGAAGGCGCTGCCACTGGCCGGCACTGCACTGGGTGGATTTGTCGGCGGGCCGCTCGGGGCCCAGATCGGCAGCGGCCTCGCCAATGCCGCCGGTCACGCGCTCGGTCTGCAAAGCGAGATGATGGGAGGTGGCGAGCACGAATTCGAGGGCGCACGCCAGTTCGTGCGACTTGCCGCCGACACGGCGCAAAACGCGGTCGCAGCGGCGCAATCGGGAGCGGATCCGCGCAAGGCTGCCCAATCGGCTGCGGTGGCGGCAGCGAGCCGCCTCGCCCCCGCGCTGCTCTCGGGCGAGGTCGCGCCGACATCGGCACCGACGAGCAGCCTGGTCCCACAGGAGGCGCCGGGCCAGTCGGGCCGCTGGCAGCGTCACGGCCGGCATATCGTGCTGTACGGGATTTGATCGGCGATGACGATCACCCCCGCCGCCGCCCAGATGCTCGCCGAGGAGGCTCGCGCGCTGCTCACCCGGCTCGACCGGCTGCGGCCTTTCGCGCTGGTCGAGCCGATGGTCCCGGCGGCGGGGCTGTTCCCCAATGCCCAATCGGCCATCGAGCGCAGCTTGTTCGACGGCCGGCAGGAGCTGCGCCTTCTGACGCACTGGTTCCTCGGCTGGCTCGTCGGACCGGGCCGGCACACCACCGCGAGCCAGGCGCAACGCCGCTTTGCCGTGTTGAAGCTGCGCTTTCAGGCGGTGCTGAACGAGTTCGACATGTTCAGCGAGGCCATCACCCAGCGCAGCGAGCACGACAATGGCCCATGGCTCTCCGGTCTCGACGTGGTGGCGGCCGATGCACTGGCGCTGCCCGGTCTCTACTATGAGTTGCCGCCGATCATCTGCTATCTCGACAGAGGACCCGGCGCCGCCATCCGGCGCGCCCGCACCCGTCTTCCCGGCGGTCGCAGAAATCCCGTCGCGATCATCCAGGTGCCGCGCGAGCGGATGATCGGCAGCGGGATTGCCGGGTCGCTGATCCACGAGGTCGGACATCAGGCGGCGGCGCTGCTCGATCTGGTGCCGTCGCTGCGCCCGGTTCTGCAGGGATTGCAGCGCGGCAGCCGGGCCGAGAGCGATTTGTGGGCGATCTGGGAGCGCTGGATCAGCGAGATCGTCGCCGACTTCTGGTCGATCGCGCGTGTCGGCGTGGCTTCGACCCTGGGTCTGATCGGCGTCGTCAGCCTGCCCCGGCCGTTCGTGTTTCGCATCGATCTCGACGACCCGCATCCGGCGCCCTGGCTGCGGGTGAAATTGAGCGCGGCGATCGGCCAGGCGCTTTACCCCCATCCACAATGGCAGCGGCTCGCCGCGCTATGGGAGGAGCTTTACCCGCCGGCGGGGCTCGACGAACGCCAGCTGACATTGTTGCGCCGGCTGGACGCGCAAATACCCGGTTTTGTCGCGCTGCTGGTGAACCACCGGCCGGCGCGGCTGCGCGGGCATTCACTGCCGGAAGCAATGCAAACCGACCGACGCGCGCCGCGGCGGCTGGCGGCAATGTTTACGGCCTGGTCAGCCGATCCGGCGGCGATGTACCGCGCCGACCCGACGATCGTATTTGCGGCGCTGGGCCAGGCACGCGCTGACCAGAGGCTGAGCCCCGAGGACGAGAGCACGCTGGTCGGCAGGCTGCTGACCTTCTGGGCGATGAAGACAACGCTCGACACAAGCTACGAGTGCGCGGTGAGCGGCACGCGGCTGCGCGACGCCAGCCTCGCTGCGGTCGAGCCCTCGTCACCAACAGGATTTATCACTCATTAAAGAGGAGGCGGTGATGGCCGCGGAAGCTACCGGTACCGTGACGCTGCGAATTGTCGGAATCAACGAGGCTCAGAGGAGCCGGCTGCCCATCATCATGACCGGGGTAGGGATACAGCTCAAGCCGGTTCAGCAATCAGAGCAGGCCGACCACCGCCGGGGGTTATCCGATCTGGATGGTCGCTTAACCCTGTTGGATATGCCGCAGGGTCGCTACGAAGTCTGGGCCGGCCGCGACCCCGGTGAGCTGGTCGGCCATGTTCACGTCATCACCCGGCAGGAGCTGGAACAGGAAATTGAAATACCGGTCTCGATGCTGATCAGCGTCGTCACCACCGATCAGGCCAACGACTGGGAGCTCTTGAGCCTCAGCACGGTGATCCCGCACGGCCGGCGGGTTCGCATGCGGCTCGAATGGACAGCCAACGATCAAAAATACTTCGAGAGCGACCTCAACGACATGCGGGACGCGCGGGTCACATTGCTGACCGACCCAATGGACAGCGAGCGGTTGCCGGACGACACGGACTATCGCAAAGAATATCTGTTGTTCGCACGGCAACCGGGACTGCAAGTCGCGATTTGGGTGCATTTCGGCGCTCTGCTCGGGCGGCTATCAGGCGGCCCACCGTTCCATCTCGCTGTGCAGCAGGCGATGAATCCGATCGAGGGCAGCATCAGCGTCGGCTTGCGGCGAACCTCGTCCCGCTTCACCGAGGACGTGCCGCTGTGGATCAGCATCCGCAAGAGCACAGACAGTCTGTCCTTTGATCGTTATTACGACTTCATGAATTGGGTATTTTGCAATGATCCGACCGAACGACCACCCCACGCCGCGAGACCTTATGATAATCTCCACGCTCTCGATATCCGGCGGCGACTGCCGTTCACCGACACCGACGCCTATCGCAACATCAAGGTGGCGACGGAAGCGTTCGTGATGGCCAATTGCGGCATCTTCAGCGATTTCGACCGCTTTGATGCGCAATACGTGGTCGACCAGGTGGTCGTCCCGACCAGTCCGGACCGATTGCGACACGCCGCAGAGCGTTATCTCGATCCGCTGGACGGCGTGGGCCATCCGGGCGTCATTCCCTACCTCGCGATCATCCGCCGCAAGCTCGCTGACCAGCGCGTCAAGACCACCGACATCGGCGACGTGATGCTGGGCATCGATCGCGATCAGGTCGATGCCTGCTACGGCCTGCTGCGCCGCAAGCTCAGCTGCCCGTGCCTGTTCGAGCTTCTCTGGTCCTACTGGCAGGAAGAAGGAATGCTGGTGCAGACCATGAATGCGCTGGCGCGGCGCTTCCAGAACGTGCGCTCGCCCAGGGGCAACGACCCATTGGCAAATCTGGAGATCGACCCGCTGCGGCCGCTGAACAATGTGATCTGGGGCTATATTCAGGACGAGCAGCACCGGCTCAGCGTAGTGCGGCGCAATTACGAGTACGATCACCATTACGGTCTGCGCCTCGCCGGCCGCGCAGTGCGGGACATGCGCACCGCCGACAGCCGCTCAAAGTTCCTCGAAGCGTTTCACACCCTGCTCAGCATCACCGCCAATTTCTATAAGCGGGACGACGACACGACGATTGTCGCCGACGGTTTTCCGGTGCTGAACGGGTTGAAGGAAGCGCATCTGATCCTGTCGCAGGGCGCGCACAACCAGTTCGGCGATCTGCCCTCCACCGCGCGCATCGAGATGCTGATGCAACAATGGATCCTGGCGCGGCCCGAGTTCCGCGAATTCCTGCCGACACGCATCATGGTCGCCTATCCGGAACCGTGGATGGACCGGGTCGATGCGATGAAGAAATTGCAGGGCTGGACCGATACGTCGGTATTGCACTTCCGCAATCTCGCGATATTCGGCGAACAGGTCCTCCTCTCGATCCGCTACGGCGCCTGGGCGGGGGTGAACGATCCAGTGCAGGCGACCAACTGGGCCCGCTATTGGCGGCCGGAGATCCAAGGCTATCTGCACGCTTACCGTTCGGCCGCCGGCGTCGACCTCAGCGTCGACGTCACCAACGCCCGGATCGACGCCACCTTGCCGTCGATGCATCTGGTCCAGCGCCTGGAAGAGCAGCGGCATAGAGCCTAACCATCGCGGTCTGGCGGGGCCGGCGATGCTGGATTTCACCTCCTCGCTCTACCTGGGTTTCGCGCATCCGAGCGTCACGCTCGCGCCCTGGCGGGCGCTGACGCTCGGCACCCCGGCGGCGCTCACGGAACTGCCGGAAGCCGTCGCGCTGGCAGGTGAGCTTGCCCAGCTTGGCGGCGCGGAGGCGGGATTGCTGTTCCCGTCCACCCTGCATCTGTTCCGCGACCTCTTTGGCGCTGTCGCCGTGAAGGGCGCGATGCTGCTGATCGATGCCAAGGCCTATCCGATCGCCCGCTGGGGCACGGAACAGGTGCAGCTTCTCGGCACCGCTTGCGAGACTTATCCGCATTACGACGCCGACGGGATGGCGAAGAAGGCGCGGCGGGCATTTCGCGCCGGTCTTCGCCCGATCGTGGTCACCGACGGTTTGTGCCCGGCCTGCGGCCGGATTGCGCCACTGCCGCAACTGGCGCGGATCGCGGCGGAATATGGCGGTCAATTGATCGTCGACGACACCCAGGCGCTGGGCATCATCGGCAGACGTGCCGGCAATGGCGCGCCGCTCGGGCTTGGTGGTGGTGGCACGCTCGCCTGGCACGGGCTGCACGGGCCGCGCATTTATGCGGGCAGTTCACTCGCCAAGGGGTTCGGCGCGCCACTTGCCGTGCTTCTCGGTGGAGCGGGAATGATCGGAAAAATCGCGCGCACCGGCGACACGCGCATCCACACCAGCCCGCCTTCGAGCGCGACGATTGCCGCAGCGCGCGCGGCACTGTCGGCGAATGCAACGGCAGGCGATTTGGTGCGGGCGCGGCTGTTCCGCCGGATCGATCGCCTGCGCCAGGGCCTGCTCCGCATCGGCATGCGGCCGCTGAGCGCATTGCCCCTGCCGATACAGACGATCTCGCTGCCGGCTTGGCAATCTCCGCGCGAGGCGCTGACAGCCTTGGCAGCCTGCAGCATACGCGCCCTGATCATCGAGGGTTGCGGCAATAGACCGGTCTTGTCGGTCATTCTCACAGCGCGGCACGCCAATTCCGACATCGACCACCTGATCGCGGCACTGGCGTCCGTGCTGCACGGCACCAATTCCGACCACCAGACAGGATGACTTGTCATGTACAGCACCACCACACCATTCGAAATCGCACCGTTCGGCGCTCACTACCGCGCGGAGGGGGAAGTTCACGGGAAAATCCATTCCCCGGGCGGAGCGGGATCCTCACACGGATTTGGACATGCCCTCTCACACCAATTTGGGCATGTGCCCGGACACGGCTTTGGCCACGCAGGTCACGGCTTTGGCCACGCTGGTCACGGCTTTGGCCACGCAGGTCACGGCTTTGGACATGCGTTCGGGCATCAATTTAAGCACGCGCCCGGCCAAAAATCTGGCCACGGATTTGGGCACGGTCTGCAACATCGATCCAGCCCCTACAGACGGTTCGGCTCGCCTGGCGCGCCACCCCCGGCTCCTGCCGACGACGACGGTGCATCCGGCTTCGCAGGTGGTGACGGGGGCGGGTCGCCCTTCGTCGGCACCGCCCCAGGGGTTACTGCACCCGGACCAGACTCGGGCGGGCCTTCGGAGCAGATCCGCTGGATACAGTTCATGCTCAACAGCGTTCTGGGCACCAGCCTGCCGACCGACGGGATCGCCTTCCCGGATTTGCGCACCGCACTGCAGACCTTTCAGAGCCAGCACGGGCTGCCGGTCAGCGGCTTTGCCGGGCCTGACACGATCGCCGCGCTGCAAAATGCCAGCGCCGCTCAGCCGCCGGCGCCGCCCGCCGCCGGCGCGCCAGGGCAGGAGCTGGAATTTGCGCCGATGTTCGAAACCTTGTCATTGGCGCGTAGGGACGGTCATAAAAGAAGGGTACGCCGAGACGCGTTCCAGGAATTACCCGACACGCTGGTAATTCTGTTTGAGTACAATTCAACCAAACTTCGCGGCGACGCAGGTGTGGATTCCGTTGTCATAGCGATCAACGCCGCTTTTCAATTCCTCGAAGGAGATCGAGCCGGCGGCAAAGGCAAAATCATTCTGCATGGCTTCGCGAGCCAGGAGGGCAGCGCCGCACGCAATAGCGAGCTGTCGCGTCAGCGAGCCCAGCGCATCAAGGCGCTGCTGGTCGATGGCGGAATACCCGAGGAAAGCATTCAAGTGATCAGTCACGGTGCCGATAGCCATCGGCCAACCCTGCAGGAGAATCGTCGAGTTGAGGTCGAGTTTAAGCCTTGATTCTTCAGGCATCGGACCCGGAACGCAGTAGCTATTTTTTATGAAATAAGTCGCGGGACGAACAGTTGGCGTAAGTGATGCAAATGGGTGCGAGTCACCATTTGTAAACGTCTTTTTTGCCATCGAAGGGGTTTCCCGGGTCACCTTTTTGCCCCACGATAATCCAGTTCCGGGTTCTCCAGTTCCGGGTTCTCCAGTTCCGGGTTTCTCGACGTGGTCACAGCCTATTTTGCGGCCTCCCGACGTCGGCGGAGAGGCTTCCAACGGCCCGTTCGCGGTCTCGCCGACGCATCGACATCCGACTCGGATTTCTCAAAAATCCCCGGTGCGGCGGATGACAGGGAGCCCGTCGCAGCAATTCGGGTTATCAGTGCATTGCGAATAATGGCTGGGCTGACCGGCAGGTCACACTGTCATTCCTCGCCGTTTGCGCGGCGCATCTGCAGAGCGCGGTCGGTGACGCCCAGCCGGCGCGCCGCTCGCTGCAGGTTGCCGCCTTCCTGCTCCAGCGCAATCCGAATGGCCGTGGACGAAGCTGCCCTGCCGATGTCCCTGAAGCCGATGCCGTCTGCTATTGCCGCCTCGATCGCGCCGATGAAACCGGGACTGTGCCACGGATCAGATGACAATACCGGTTCCGGCGCCTGACCACCGCCCTCCGCGCCAGCAAGGGCCGGGCGTTCGGATTGAGGTACTGCGCCGACACTGACGGAACCGCCGCCGGGATGGCGGCTGCGCAGCGCCAGCACGATGCGCCGCAGATCGCGCACATTGCCCGGATAATGGCGCGTAACCAGGAATCGCTGCAATGTCTCGTCGAAATCGGGATCAACACCGTCTCCGGCGCTCCGCCAGAAATGCGCCGCCAGCGGTAGGATGTCCTCGCGCCGGTCGCGCAGTGGCGGCAGGCGCAGGCTGTGGTCGGCGACGCGATAATAGAGATCGGCGCGGAAGCGTCCGGCGTCCACATCACGCTCCAGATCGCGGTTGGTTGCACAGATCAGTCGGAAATCGGTCTTCTGCCAGACATTGCTGCCGATGCGCTTGAAGCTGTGTTCCTGGATCACGCGCAGCAGCTGCGCCTGCAGCGAGAGCTCCAACTCGCCGATTTCATCCAAGAACAGGGTGCCACGGTGTGCCACCGCCAGGGCGCCGTCATGCGCAGCGACCGCGCCGGTGAACGCGCCGCGTTCATGCCCGAACAACTCGCTGCCCATCAACTCCCGCGACAGGGTGGTGCAATCTACGACGACGAGCTCGGTCTTGCGGGGCCGCCGGTCGAGCATGTGCACCAGCCTGGCAATCTGTTCCTTTCCGGTCCCTGTTTCCCCCGTTAGCAACAGGCCGGCGTCTGAGAAGGCGGCGATCTCCGTCGCTTGGCGCAGCAAATCGCGCCAGGCCGAGCTTTCGCCGATGACGCTGGCGCGCACGCGATTGTCGGCGACCAGGGTTTCGATCTCGGCCCAGCGTGAAAGACGCGGCACAATGCATTCCGTCAATTGGTCGTTGCCTGGCCAGTCCAATACGTCCGCGGCGCCGGCCGCCAGCAGCGACCATTTCGTTTCGAGGCTCAGCCTTGCATCTGGCGCCAGCAGCACGATCACGCGCGCACGGTCTGCAAGCATGCGGATCTGGGGCAAGCTGCCGCCGGCTGGCGCGCGCAAAATTACGATACCAAACGGAGCTTCGTCGGATTCCGCGATATAGCCATGCAACCTGTCGCGAATAAGCCGGAGGAGCGGCAGGTCGGTGTCGGCAAAACCCCGGAGCCAAGCCGTAACCATCACGATCTCTAGAAATATTCAGATACCGGCCGCGTCGACGGCAATCGGTCGAAGCGAGGCCGTTTGACGAAAATATTCTCCGTATCGTGCGGTTCCTTCTTTCCTTGCCTTTGGTCCGGACTGTTAAATTCATCCGTAGGACGCTGTGATTTGCCGGGTCCCACGATTCCTCCTGAGCGGATTGCCGGGTGCTTTTGATTTTCTTCCCTTCATGTTATCGTAAGGATCGCACCGTATCGATACCTGTGAACTGCGTCACATTGGTGTAAGTTTTGCCGAAACGGAGGGGCAAGGCTGGTGTGCCTGGCGGGTCTATGCAGCGAACCGCAATCGATTGCCGCGCCGGCGCTGCGTCGTCGAGCGCACCTTCGCTTGGCTCAATCGCAATCGCCGCCTGGCCAAAGACTTTGAGGCCACCCGCGACAGCGCCCTCTCGTGGCTGTTGCTCGCCGGCGTCAAAATCCTTATTGAACTGCGCCAGGTTTCCCGGAGGCTGTCTTGTTTGAGACCTGCGCGCCAATGCAGGTCAGCTCCCTCGGCTTCGTAGAGGCCGTTGATGGTCTCGGCGAGGGCATTGTCGTCGCTGTCGCCGACACTGCCGACCGAGGGCTCGATGCCAGCCGCGACGAGCCGCTCGGTATATTTGATCGAGACGTGGTGCACACCGCGATCACTGTGGGGACGAGACTGCCGCGGACGGGCCGGCGCTCGTGCAGGCCCTGCTCCGGCGCGCCCCCGCACAAAGCCGGCGTGAGCCGCCGCTCAGGGGCTTGTCCTCGATGCGAATGAGGGGCGGGCGACGGCGAGAGAATATGTCGCCGCGGTCAGGCTGCCCTGATGTTCGAGCGTTTGATGTGATCGAGGTTGGCACCCTCGATGCGCACCAATTTGGTCAGACCATCCCGTCTCGGCGAGTGCACTACACCGACATCATAGAAGTGCGCGTCGCCCGGCCGCAGGACATAGGTCCGCTCCGGCGCGACCAGCGTTGGGTTAGCCCCATCGCCCGGCTGAACGATGCGCCAGTCAGTCATTTCGGTATCGCCGACCGCAAGCCCGTAGATTGCCCAGCTTGAGCCGTGATCGTGAGGCGTGCCATGCGCGGGGGCTTCGTAGACATGCCCGCAGATGCAAAAGCCCAGCTCAGGGTCCTCGTACAATATCTTGCGCGGTCGGCATTGGTCTGCGGTCAGGTGCTGGGCGACAAATTCCTGGTCCAGCAACACCTTTGATATCAGCGCGCACACTGCCTGCTTTCTGGCAGGCCCGGCATCTGTCTTGAGTGCGTGGCGGATATCCGTGCTCAGTTGCTCCAACGTATAGGTCATTTATTTCTCCTGTGCTTGCCTGCGTCACTCGCAGGGTTTTCATCATCCGATGCATGAGAGCCGGTAAATGCGCGGCGGCATCGCGCGATCACACGCCAAAGGTGAACCGGCTCCCGGTATTCCAGTCTACCAGCTGCTCGGGCATCTCGGCGCGCATTTTGGCGATGAACGCCCGCCCGGTGCAATGCATCGGGATCACGACATCGGGCGCAAGCGCCTTCAACTCGGCAATCGTATGCTCGACGTAATCGGGCGGTGCGACGCCGAGATGAAAGCCACCGAGCACGGCGTGCAATTTGTCCACACCCGAAACCGCCATCGCGGTTCTGATCGCGTTGATGACGCCGCAATGGCTGCACGAGGAGATCACCACCAGCCCGCGCCCCTCGACCAGATAGCAGGTGGCATGCTCGTCGGGATGCTTGTCCGGGACCAGCCGGCCGCGGCGCTCGTCCTCGGTGAAGTGGTCGGCCGGCGTCGGCTCGACCAAGGTATTGGGCAACACATTTTCAAACGATAGGCGGGCTATGTTGCCGGTCGTAAACGGGCCGGCGAGCGCGTGCGCATGGTCGCAGCAAAGGGTCTCGACGCGGGCCGCCGCGAGCGCCGCCTGGTCGAGCGCGCCCCAGGAGGCCGGCTCCTCGTTGCGCGAGCCGACCCATTTCTCGCGAAACGTTTCCTTGCCGCCGGCAAAGAGGTGCAGATCGTCGCGCATGCGGTCTCGAAAATGCGCGACAAAGCCCGTCAGCCCGCCGTAGTGATCGCGGTGCCCGTGGCTGAGGATGAGCCCGTTGAGCCGCTCCGGCTCGATGCCGAGGAGTGTAAAGTTGCGTATCAGGACTTCGGGCGTGTAGCCGAAGTCGAGCAGGTACCGTCCTGTCCCCGCCGCACTTCTTGATTCGAGATGCAACGACAGACCCCACTCGCCGGCCAGGGTTGAATTCAGATTGCTGCGAATGCGGCCAACATGCTCGATCGCGACCATCGGATGGGTCGCCTTTGGCATGAACTGGTCGAATACCGAATCGACGACGACCCGCACCGATAGCGATCGCACCACTGGAGCGGTGAAGCGGTTTGCCGGTCCCATCTCTCTCATCTCCTATTCGGCGGCGGCTGCAGCGGGCGGTTGGGCAGCCGGCGTTTGGACGGGGTCTCGATCGCGCAGAGCCGAGCGCGGTTATCCCACAGGATCCTGCGAGGCTGCTCGTCTGTGAGAAACATCTCGAAAAACTCTTCGGAATGATACGCTTTTGAACTGTTAGAGCCGGTGGCGTTCACGCTCGACTGACTGAGCTAGATCGCACCATCTGACAGGGCCCGCCAAGGCAGAGATTTTCGCCAGCCCAATAGTCTGCGTGTCAGGGAGCCGCGCGGTCGGTACGACCTAAAACGACCATTGAAGCGGGTCACGATGGTCTGCCGCCGCGTCGTCCACCGGATGATGACAAAAGACGTAGATTTGGGCGTGGCGGCCAGCGCGCTCGATCCACCGCGATCCATCTTGCCAATACCCCGATCGTGGGCTGATATCGAATCTCGGCGGATGCCTCACCGGCGGCGGCTTCCAAGTCTGGCGTGCGGCCGATTGTTTCACTTCAAGACGCGCGCCGAGTTTGTGTTCAAAATCCCATCCGGACCAGTCGGCGGAACAATGATGCCAGTCTGGTCCGAGGGCATATCCTGTGATCACCTCAGCAACTATGGCCCGCAAATTGTTCTGTACGATCGGCGTTCCAAACGCCAATTTCGCCGCCGCAGCTCGAACTGTCGCGGGCGTGGGAGCTTGTTTCATTCCCATTGGTCGTCGATGGCGTTCGAGCACGCCGCCGCTGGTCATGCTCAAATGCGTGCTATCTTGAACAAATCGTCCGGTGGCCCCTGTATCCGGGATGATCTCATGCCCGACCGCCTCCTGCCCCGACTGCCTCCTGCCCCGACTGCCTCATGCCCGACCGTCTCATGCTCGACCGCCTCTTGCCAGGGTGACAGGTGCGCGTCACTTTCCGGATTATCCGCGATCGTGCGGCCGATCACACCGCTGCGGCAGCGGGGAAACGGCACGCTCCTGATCATTCTATGCTGGTATGCTTCAGTGCGCCCACACGAAGGCTGAACGGCTCGGCGCCATGCAAGGGAGACCACATCCATGACGATCGACGTAGCGACCGGCATCAGCCGCATTCTGAAGCAAGAGGGTGTGGGCTGGGTTTCGACCTTCCCGGTCTGCCGGGTGAACAATGCGCTCGGCCGCGAAGGGGTGCCGATGCTGATGATGCGCGACGACCGTTACGCTGTCGCGGTCGCCGACGCGTTCTCGCGCATCACCGCGGGCTCCCAGGGGGGCTCACGGATCGGGGTCGCCACCTTCCAGGGGGGCGTCAACGCCGCCGGCATGCAGTACGCCTATGCCGGGATGGCGCAGGCCTTTGAGGATGGCTCGCCGGTTCTGTGCATCACCGATGGTGTGCCGGCCGGCAGCTCGGGCAACAGCCAGTACGATGTCGCCTCGGCGATGAAGACCGTGTCGAAGTGGTTCGGCTATCTCGACAGGCCCGAGCGCACGCCCGAGCTGATGCGCCGCGCCTTCACCATGCTGAGGAGCGGCCGGCCGGGTCCGGTGATCCTGGCCATTCCTAACGCCACGGCCACCTACGACGAGACCGCCGACCCCTACCGCCCGGTGAAGGGCTGGAAATCCGCACCCGACCCGGCGGATGTGCGCGCTGCCGTCGACCTGCTCCTCAAAGCCCGCAGCCCGCTGATCTACGCCGGCGAGGGGGTGATCTACGCGGGCGCCTCGGACGACCTGAAAGCGCTGGCGGAGCTGGTGAATGCGCCGGTGATCACGACCCTCAAGGCGAAAGGGGCGTTCCCCGAGGACCATCCGCTGTTTGTCGGCGTGCGCGGCGACCAGGTGGCGCACTACCTGAACCAGAGCGACCTGATCCTCGCCATCGGCACGAGCCTATCGCCCGGCCGCTTCAGCCACGGCATTCCCGACCCGGCGACGAAGACCATCATCCATTGCAACGTCGACGAGCTGCACATCAACAAGATGTATCCGACGGCGCATGCGGTGATCGGCGATGCGCGGCTGACGTTGCAGGCGCTCCGCCAGGAAGTGTCCGGCCGCACCTCCGGCGCCGGGCGGGCGGCGGGCGATGTGGCGGCGGAAGTGCGGGCGGCGCGCGACACCGCGCTCGCCCGCTACCGGCAGGTCATGAACTCCGACGAGACGCCGATCAACCCCTACCGGGTGTATGGCGATCTGATGGAGGTGCTGGATCTGAAGAATTCGTTTGTGACGCACGAGAGCGGCAACACCCGCGACCAGCTATCGACCGTCTTTGACACGCTGATCCCGCGCGGCTTTCTCGGCTGGGGCAATGTCTCCACGCTCGGCTTCAGCCTGGCCGCCGCCATTGCCGCCAAAAAGGCGTTTCCGCAGCGGGCATCGGTGGCGGTGACCGGCGAGGCGGGGCTCGGCTACATGCTCGGCAACCTCGAGGTTCTGCTGCGCGAGAAGCTTGGGGTCACGGTCGTGCACATTTCGAATGGCGGCTTTGCCGGCTATGGACCGGGCTTCTGGGGGGCAGGACACGATCCCTTCACCCACCGGGTGCTGGGGCCCGACGAGGTCGATATGTCGAAGGTGATCGGCGCCCTCGGCTTTCACACCGAGCGGGTCAGCGAGCCGGCCGATATCATCCCGGCCCTGCGCCGAGCGCTTGAAATCAATGCGTCAGGCCGCCCGGCCTATATCGAGTTCATTTGCTGCCAGTACCCGGTCTACGGCGGGTGGGTTGGACGGGGGGAGTGACACGTGGTGGATGATTCGGGGTTTCCTGCGCAGGCAGGAACCCATTTCGCCGGCGATCGACGGGTTGCACGATGGGCCCCTGCCTTCGCAGGGATCCGGTAGAATGGCAAAACCTAACGTTTCGGCAAGGCGGTTTAATACCAGCGAGGCTATGGGCCGACCTTTGTGATCCAGGCTTGCCGCAAACCTCGGGTCCCTGCCCACGGGTCCGGCCTGCGGCCGGCCCGAGGATAAACTCCGGCAGGGACCCATGTTCCGGTCCGCGCACGATGCCGTTCGTCTATCTGCTCGCCGCGAAACCGTATGGGACTCTCTACGTCGGTTCGACCTTCGAACTCGTGCGCCGCGTTTGGCAGCATAAAACACGCGCCATCCCCGGCTTTACCGCCGAATACGGCGTGGACCGTCTCGTATGGTTCGAGACCCATGAAAGCCTTGAGACAGCGCTGGTCCGGGAACGGCAGATCAAGAAGTGGAAGCGTGATTGGAAAATCAATCTGATTGAACGCGAAAACCCGCATTGGGTCGATCTTTACCAATCCTTGTCGCCGTAGTGCGGCAGACGACATGGGTCCCTGGTTGGGCACGGACCTGATAAAGCAGAGTCCCGTTGCGGCAAAGCGTTAGCAGTTGCTAAAGTGTGAATTGCCAGGTCCCTGCGCAGGCAGGGACCCATTTCGGCAGCGCTCGAACGGTTCCCCGATAGGTCCCTGCCTTAGCAGGGACCCGAAAACATCAGGCTCTGAGGAAACGATGCCAAAGCTGATCCCCGTCGCCGACGCTTTGAGCCAGCCCTTCTGGGACGCCGTCAACCAAAGGCGGCTCGTCTTGCAGCACTGCGCTCACTGCGACAGGCTGCAGTACCCGCCACAGCAGGCCTGCCAATTCTGCAGCTCGGCCGCCGGTCTGACGTGGAAGGAGGTCGCGGGGAGAGGCCACATCGCGACCTTCATCGTCATCGAGGATGGCCGCCTCAACCGGCGCATGCCCGATCAGCCCTATAACCTGGCGATGGTGACCTTGGACGCCGACCCGCGGGTCAATTTCTACTCCAACCTCCCCGGCACCCCGCCCTACCAGGCGCCGGTGGGTGCCGCCGTCGCAGTGACCTTCGAGGAGGTGGCCCCCGGCCAGCTCATCCACGAATGGCGGTTCGTGGCGTAGCGGACGAAATATTAGAACAGACAGATCCGGATCCGGAGATGGGCGTGAGCGACGATAGAAAGGCCGATGCGATCGTGATTGACGAGGAAGTTCCTCCTGATCAGCCGATAGAGATCGAGGACGAGTTTCAGCTGACGTTAGAAGAAGCCGACGTATTCGACGAGACGCTTTTAGAGCAACCCAATGATATAAAGTTTACAATCAACAGCTATGGCGCTGACTACACTGTTGATACGCTCGTAAAACGTCTGAAGACTGAGGCTTTTTATGTGCCGCAATTCCAAAGGAAATTTGTCTGGTCCCAGCGGCATGCTTCTCGATTCTTAGAAAGTCTGCTTATGGGTCTGCCAGTTCCGGGTATTTTTCTGTACAAAGAGCCGGTCACCAATCGGCATCTTGTAGTCGATGGGCAGCAGCGGTTGCGCACCCTTCAGTATTTCTACACGGGCACATTCCTTGAGAAAAAATTTCGACTCGTAGGTGTGCATCAGGAGTGGAACGGTAGGACATACGAGGAGCTGTCAGCCGCCGATAAGCTCAAGCTCGATGATTCCACCGTCCACGCCACGATTTTCCAGCAGGAAGAGCCCAAGAACTCGCGGAAGAGCTTGAACCTGGTATTCGATCGCGTGAATTCTGGTGGCATCCGTCTCTCACCGCAGGAAATCCGTAACTGCGTAAGCGACGGGCCTCTGCTGAACGGTATTAGGGATATGAACGACGACGAGACATGGCGGCTCGTGTTTGGGAAGCACCGTAATAGCCGGCTAAAGGATCAAGAGCTGATCCTTCGCTTCCTCGCGATGCACGAACGGGGCGAATCCTACACCCGGCCGATGAGGGATTTTTTAGACGACTTCGCTGATGATTTGAAAGCAGCGCCCGACGCGACGCTAGAGCAGTTCCGATCATTGTTCGCGAGGACGATCAAAATGTGCTGGGACGCGAAGGGTCGAGATGCGTTTCGGCCGGTGCGCTCGCTCAATGCTGCAGTCTTTGAAGGGGTTATGATCGGGGTGGCTGCTCGTTTAGAGGAAGACGCGAAGCCGCCCGAACCTGGAGAGATTGCCCAGTGCTACGATAGGTTGCTCGAAGATAAGACATTCCTGCGGGCATGCGAACGGGCCACCGCGGTCGAAGAGAGTGTCCGCGTTCGACGGACGCACGCTATCCGGGCGTTCGCGGGTGAGCTTTGAGATTGAGCAGCGGTTTAAATCGCTTGAAGAGCTGATCAACGCCGCTGCCAAGGAGGGTGACGAGCGTACCGCCTCGTACTTCTGCAAGCTCGGTGCTGTCTTGATCTGTGGCAACTTGGAGAGATGCGTTGAATTGATATTGATGGCTCGGATTTCTGACCGCTCAATGCCTCAAGTCGGGAACTTCCTGCGCCGATTTTTCGGCAGAGGAGCCAATTATGACTGTGAGCAAATTTGCCAACTCCTATTTCGATTCGACAACGAGTGGGGGCATGCTTTCGAGATTTACATAGACAGGCGCTCAGATTTAAAGGAAGGCATCTCCTCCTGCTACGCGGTTAGAAATTCAGTTGCACATGGTGGGGGTCAATCGTTAGGCCCCAAAATTTTGAAACAGTATTTTGACGCTAGCTTCGATGTGGTTGCTGAACTCGAACGGGTCATCCGCTAAACGTCCAAATGTCGAGCCAGCCACGTTTCGCGGGGACGGCATCGGTAGCCTCTGATTGATCCGTGCGGTTGGGGCAAGACAGGTCGAGCGCATCGCGGTGTGCCAGCGACCGCTTCAGGTCACGAGCCGTCCTCAAAGGACGGGTGCCAACGGTATGATTTGCACCACTGGTTCACCCCTGTCATACCTTCACCGCCAGAACATAGAGGAAAGGGGAGAGCCATGACCGCATCAGCCGGGTATCAGTGGCGGCGAGACAAGGACGGGCTCGGCGTATGGGAGCACCGCGGCAGGGTCGCGGTGGCTGGCGTCGGACATTCGCCGGTCGACCGTCGCTGGGACGGCGTGTCGATGGACAAGACGGTGGAGGCTGCTCCGCGGACGCGCTCGAGCGCCGCTAAGCCGCTTCGCTGGTGACGACAAGCCGGCGCCCGAGCGCTCGCAACGCCGCTTCGATGTGATCAAGCCGGGTGGCGCGCCGGCCGAACAAGCGGGTCACCTGGGCGGGTTCCCAGCCCAGCCGTTGCGCGAGCCCCTCTTTTAACAAAATGAGAGGGTGCCCGACATCAGCAGACGCGAACAAATCGGCGCGTTCGCCGTGTTCGACCCGCTCGCGCAGAACGCCGGATGGGCCGAAATCGGCGGTCACGTTCACGCCGGTGATGTTGCGGTACTGACTGCCGATCCCGCCTAACACTTCGCGCAGGCTGCCGGCGGCAAGCACATGCAGCTGTTCCGCTCTCGGTGAGTTGATCACGGCGAGCAAGCAGAACGCCGCCAGGAAGAGAATGCGGCACGGCATTTACAATCCATCCTTGAAGCCGGCAACGGCACAAATCTTGATTGCCGCGCAGAACGGCGCCAGGCCAGCGCTGCGCAACGGGGTGAACGGCTTGCCGGCCTGCTGACAGAGCCGCTTGACCAGCGACATTGCGGCGTGGCTGACGCAGTCGGCCGGAAACAGGATCGCTTCGGCGCGGCTGACCAGGCCCGGCAACAGCCCACCGCGTTCTTCGATGCCGCCGTCATGGTGCAGGAATGTCGCGCCGAAACGCTCGGCAAGGGCGCGCAAATGCCCGATCTGCGCTGGCTGGCCGCCGACATAGAGGATCGTCAGGGCGACTGGGTGATGTGTTTCGGCCGCGTCATCGGGCACGTCGCCAAGTGCTAAGCCGGCTTCGATCGCCTCGACCTCGCGGCGCAGCTCTGTTTCGCGCTGCTCGACGGCAACGCGGGCGTCCCGCTCGGTGCTCAGCGCGGAACGGGTGGCGGCGAGCCGGTGCTCGATCCGTTCGCGGCGGCTTTCGGATCGCGTCAGCCGGCTTTTAAGGTCGGCGGCGAGCGCAGTCCGATCCGCGTCGTCCTCGGCCTCGGCTGCTTCGACGTGTCGGGCCCGCCCGACACTCGCCTCCAGCGCCCGGCTCAGCTCACGGATTGTGGTGTCGCGTCCGACGATCGCGTCGCGTAATTGCTGCTGTTGCCGCTGAACCTTGGCCTGCAGTTCAGCATTTTCGGCTTCGAGCTGGCGCAGCCGGCGGATGTCGGCGCGGTTCGCCGCTCCCACCAGATGCGACAGCATGTGGACTTCGGCGAAGATTTCTCGCACCAACCCGCCGTTTGTCGCCGGATGCGTCAGGGCCGCCCAGTAAGCGCCCGGGATCTCGCCGCGCTGCACCGCCTCCTGCCATAAGGTGCGAACCTCGATTGGGGTCTTGGCGCGGGCGAATTGATTGACCGCGACGCGATGCCGCCGGTCGAGCGCTTTTTGCAACAATTTGGCGCCGTCATGCCGCTTGCCGGCAAGCAATACAGCGCTCGCATGTAAATCATGCTCGGTCGCAGAGTCGGCCTCCTTGAGCCCGATCTTGCCGAGAGCGTGGCGCAGCTCGGCATTTGTCAAGCACTTGCCGATGATCGAGCAATGCAGGTTGCCGTCGAATTCCCAGATCTTGCGTCGGCCGTGCGATGGCGGCGCCAATATTTGCTGCACGCGCACCGACAACTCACGCTCAGCCAGTTGCGGCGCCGGCTTCAGCTTGAACGGCAGCGCAGCAGGCGCTGCACCGGGCGCGTCAAACAGGGTCAGCGCCGTGCTGTTGCCCGTGAGGTCGGAAGCGATCTGTTGAGGCATTTCGAGGCAACCAGGAACCGCGTAATTTCCCGATTGATATAACGATCTTCGCAGAGAGCGGCGCCACGTGCAAGAAGAGGATTACCGGGGCCAGACGCGTACCGCGCAGGGATCGAGCTCGATGATCGAGGAGGCGATCGGGTTGGGCCGCACCGGGGAGCGCAACGCAAAAGTACCAGTGGTCTTGCTCCCGAACGGCGTCTGCAGCACCAGATCGCGCCTCGCTTGATGCATCCAATAGAGCACTTGAATGCGGCGATAACCGTCGAGGCCCGTCAGTGCCGTGCGCCAGCGCTCATCGACGACAATCGAGCAGATGGGCCCGTCGGGGGCGGCCGCGCTTGGGGGCAGTCGCGGCGGGTTTGCCACGGCGTGCGGATCATGCCGATAAAAAAGACTGCGGCATCGGTCTCCGGCGGGAGCCCGACCGCTGCTTCGCCCGGACGGAGCTGGTTATCGGCCTCGGACCTCTTCTTGCCTATCGCAAGCTTGAGATTGGCCGAGAATGGCAGACACCGCCTCCTTCCGCCAGATGAGCCGGGCGGACACCGTCCGCTCTGAGCCAAACCCTTCCGGCATATCTTTCCATTCATATGGCAAGGACATTTCGCTCCGTATGTGATCGAAAATGAATTTGCTCTCGTAGACAAGAGCTAGTGCTTCAATCGTTATATCAATCCGTTTTCCTCGATTTGATCCCTCTTCCGCCGGCTAAATGTACGAAATCAGACGATGACTATTGATACAGTAATAATAAAGCCAAATGGTTAGAAGTTGACCCCATCCAAATGTCCAAGCGGCAGACACGATATAAATCTACGTGATCGTCAATTATCTCTAAATTTGCGACGATGTAATTCTTCAATCGATGATGTTGTCAGATCACGCCCTCCTCGGCGAGCCGCTCGACCTCCGCCGGCGAGCGGCCAAGGAGTTCGGTCAGCACATAGGAATTGTCTTCTCCATAGCATGGCGCGCCGCGGTTGATCGGGCCGCCGATATAGGCCGGCGTCTTCGACAGCTTCATCGGGATCTCGTAAACCGGCCAGGTGCCGATCTTGGTGCCGGTGACCTCGGTCAGCCATTTGAGATGGCGGAGCTGCGGGTCGCCGTCGACCCGGTCCTCGGCGTTCTGGCACACGCCGGCAGGCACGCCGGCCTTCTGCAATTTCATCATGCAGTCAAAGCGGTCCTGGGTATGGGTCCAGACCTCGACCACGGCGTCGAGCGCGTCCTGATGCGCCAGCCGGGTTTCGAGCGTCGCGAAGCGGCGGTCCTCCAACCACGCGCCCTGCCCCGCGACCTGCGCCAGCGCCCGCCACTCGGCGTCGGTGAAGCAGGCAATGGCGATCCAACGATCCTTGCCGGCGCAGCGATAGGCGCCGTGCGGTGCGGCCGGCTTGTAGGGCGAGCGGTTGCCATAGCGGCGGAACACGCGTTCGTTGGCTGCCCAGTCGAGGATTGTCGTCCCGGTCAGGAATATCCCGCTTTCGCATTGCGAGGCGTCGATCCATTGACCCTCGCCGGTCCGCTCGCGGTGGTAGATCGCGCCGAGCAGGGCCAGCGCGTAGCCATAGGCGCCCATCCAGTCGAGATAGGAATAGCCCCAGCTCACCGGCATCGCCGGCTCGGGCAGACCCGACATCTCGGCCTGGCCGCCGAACGCCGCCGCTACCGGGCCGACCGTGCGCATCCGGCCATAGGTGCCATGCGCGCCCATCCCCGATTGCTGGATGTAGATGATGTCCGGCCGGATCGACTTCATCACGTCGTAGCCGAGCCCCAGGCGCTGCAGCACCCCGGGCGAAAATCCTTCTGCAACAACGTCGCAGATGCGGATCATGTCCTTGGCGATCTCTAATCCTTTCGGATGGCGAATGTTCAGCGAGATGCCGCGCTTGCCGGAATTCTTGTTGAGGAAATTGCCGCCCATGTCGGGGTCGCGCACGCCGGGGAGCGGCCCGATCGCCGCATCGCGCGCGGCGCGGCCGCCGACCGGCGCCATCCCAGCGAGCCGCGTGTCGGGATTGTCTTTCCACTCGACCTTGTAGCTTTCGGCACCCATCGCCGCGAGAAACCGGGTGCCGCCGGCCGAGGCGAGAAACCACGCGAAATCGAAGATCTTGATGCCCTGCAGCGGGAACGGCTTGTTATGGAGCGCCGAAAGGCGCGGTTCCGCGACCTGCCGCGGTGCAGCCGGGACACTCGGCCGCCGTACCGGTTCGCCCAAAATCGCCGCGGTGTCTTCGCCTAGTAACGGCGCGCGGCGCCCGATTTGCCAGCTCGTCTTGTTGCTGAGCCATTTCGAAGTCGGGTAGCGGAAGCTCCTGCCGAGCTCGGGGTGCTCGACATCGGCAAAGGTCTTGCGCGTCAACCAGTGCTCGTCGAGCGCATTCTCGTGCGGCTTTCTGAGCGGCGCCCATAAGAGGCCGGCTTTCTGCGCCTCGAGCCACGGCATGTCCTTGTACATCCAGGCGCGGACAAAGCGCTGCACGATATCGAGCGTATGCGAGCGCGCTTCGTCGGCGCCCGCCGTTCCCGGCACCTGGCGGGCCCGCAGGTCCACCTCGGGGGCGGGTGGCTGCAAGTCGGCCTGCGCGTTGTATTTGCCGAGCAGCGGCACGAGGTTCTTCAGATCGCGCGCGCCCATGCCGTGGGTGATGAACCAGCGTCCGTCCTTGGTATGGCAGATGCCGGGGCTGTGGTTGGGTCCCTCGGATGCATGGCGGCACGTCAGCCGCCACAGCGGCACCCGCCGGCAGACCCAATACATCAGATCCTGCTCGGGGTTCTTCGACACCGCCTCGTGGATCGCGAGCGAGACGTCCTGCCCCTCGCCGCTGCGTTCACGGTGGATCAGCGCAGCAATGATCCCGGTCGCCATCTGCTCGCCGGCGATGTGATAGGCGTGCCAAATCTGCGGGGCGATCGGCGGGGTGTCGTATTCGAAATTCGGGTCGGGGTCGTAGCCGCAATTCATCATCGGCCCGCCCAAGGCGAGGTGGATGAGGTCCGATCCCTTGAAGTCCTTCCATGGCCCGTCATCGCCGAACGGCGTCATCCGCGCGGTGACGAGCTGCGGGAAACGCGCGTTGAGCGCGGCGTGGTCGAGCTCCAAAGCCTCGTTGAGCGCGCCGCTGGTCGAGTCGAGCAATATGTCGGCGCCGCCGAGCAGGCCGAGAAGCTGATCGCGACCCGCCTGCATCAGCGGGTCGAGCACGACCGACTTCTTGTTGCGATTGTAGTTCCAGAAGAACAGAGAGCGTTCGGGGCCCGGCCGGTCGTCGAGATAGGGGCCGATGCGCCGCGTCGCGTTGCCCTCGGGCGGCTCGATCTTGACGACCTCGGCGCCGAGCCCGGCGAGCAGCAGCCCCACATATTCGGCGCGCTCGTCGGCGATCTCGATAACGCGCAGCCCGCTCAGCATGCCGGGGCCGGCGTTGCCCATCATCGTGCCCGGACCTCTCGTCACGCTCGCGCCCGTCGTCACGCTCGCGCCCGTCGTCACGCTCGCGCCCGTCGTCACCGCATCCGCTTGCGACATCGCGTTTCTTCCTAGTCCGTCGGGTTGCCCGAATGTGCCGGGCGGCAATGCTTCGAGCCAAAAGGCTGCCCACCCGCATCGTGCGATTGTGGCGGAGACAGCCCGGTTGTCAACGTGACTGCCCCGATCACCCGCCGGGGTGGCAATGGCGTTGCACGGTCGTTGGGAGGCGAATACGTTATGTTACACTATTACAATCTGCCCCTGGATCCCTAATGCGCCACCCGATCGCGGCCTCTGTGCTGGCCCTCCTGGCCGGGATTTCGCCGGCTGCGGCGGCCCCGCTCGCGATCGTTGCCGCCGAGAATTTTTATGGCGATATCGCGCGGCAGATCGGCGGCAGCGATGTGACGGTCACCAGCATCCTCAGCAATCCCGACCAGGATCCGCACGAATTCGAGGCGAGCCCATCGACGGCCCGCGCCTTTGCCACCGCCCGCATCGTGATCTACAACGGTGCCGGTTACGATCCGTGGGCGGCGCGGTTGTCGTCTCTGTCCGCCACCGGGCCGCGCACAATCATCGTCGTGGCGCAGCTCGCGCACAAGACCGCGGCCGACAACCCGCATCTGTGGTACGACCCCCGCACGATGCCACGCCTCGCCCAGCATCTCGCTCGGCTGCTGGAACGGCTCGACCCGGCGCACCGCAGCGACTACGCGCGCAACCTCTCATCCTTCCAGCACTCGCTGGCACCGCTCGACGACGAGATCACAACGCTGCGCCGCGATTATGCCGGGACCAGCGTCACTGCGACCGAGCCGGTATTCGGCGATATGGCGGCAGCACTCGGCCTGAGGATGCGCGATCGCGATTTTCAGCTCGCGGTCATGAACGACACCGAGCCCAGCGCCGCCGCCATCGCCGCGATCGAGACCGACCTCAAGTCGCGCGCGGTCAAGCTTCTGATCTACAATAGCCAGACCAGCATCGCGCTGACCCGGCGCATGCGGATCATCGCCGTTGCTGCGGGTGTGCCGGTTGTCGGTGTCAGCGAGACCGAGCCGCCCGGAAAGGATTACCAGGAGTGGATGCGCTCGCAGCTCGATGCGGTCGGTCGCGCGCTCGCCCGCTAGAGGCGCCCGCGATCGAGCTCGACCAGGCGACGATAATGCGCGGCCGGCGCACCGTCCTCGCGGGGATCAGCGTTGCGATCCAACCGGGCGAATTCATCGGCGTGTTTGGCCCGAACGGCGCCGGCAAGAGCACGTTGCTGCATGCAATCCTGGGCCTTTTGTCTCCGGCTTCAGGCACAATCCGGGTGTTTGGCGCGAGCCCGCAGCGCGCCCGCCGGGCCGCCGGCTATCTGCCGCAGCAGCGCTCTGCGGTGGCCGACCTGCCGTTGCGCGCCTGGGATTTCGTGGCGAGCGCATATCACGGCGAACGCTGGGGGCTGCCGCTCGCCGGCCGCAATGTCCGGCGCGAGGTCGATCGGGCGATCGCCATGGTCGGGGCGGGCCCGCTCGCCACCCGCCGCCTCACCGAGCTGTCGGGCGGCGAGCTGCAGCGCCTGCTGCTGGCCCAGGCCCTGCTCGGCGAGCCGCGACTGCTCCTGCTCGACGAGCCGCTGATCAGCCTCGATCCCCATTACCAGCAGGCTGTGGTGGCGCTGGTCAGGCGGCTGCAGAAGACGCTCGGGCTGACCGTCCTGTTCACCGCGCACGATGTCAACCCGCTGCTCGGCGCGATGGATCGGGTGCTCTATCTCGGGCATGGCCGGGCAGCGCTCGGCACCGTCGACGAGGTGATCACCGGGAAGGTGCTGTCGCGCCTCTATGGGACGCCAATCGAGGTGCTGCGCGTCAACCGCCGCATTCTCGTCGTCGCCGGGCATGGCGCGGTCGAGGACGAGGCCCATCTGCATGATGCCGGCCAATCCGCGGCGGCACACGGTGGCGGCGGCGGGTGCCGCACCGGGAGGGGTGATGTTCGCCTATGATTTCATGCGCACGGCCTTTCTGGCCGGCGGCGTGGTGGCGATCGTTGCCGGCAGCGTCGGGTTCTTTCTGGTGCTGCGCAACCTGACTTTCGCCGGGCATGCGCTCTCGCATATCGGCTTTGCCGGCGCGACCGGATCGGTGCTGCTCGGGATCGGCGCGCTTTGGGGGCTGCTCGCCTTTACACTCGCGGCGGCGGTGGCAATCGGGCTCCTCGGCGACCGCCTGCGCCAGCGCGACATCGCGGTCGGCGTCGTCCTCGCCCTGGCGCTCGGCTTCGGCGTCTTGTTCCTCTATCTCTATACGACAAGCGCCAGCGAAGCGATGGCGATCCTGTTCGGCAACCTGCTCGGCGTCGGCCTCGACACCTTCTGGGGCCTGCTGGGGCTGGGGCTCGGCGCGCTCGTGGCGTTGAGCGTAGTTTCGCGGCCGCTGCTGTTCGCGACCTTGGCACCCGAGCTCGCGGAGGCCAAGGGCGTGTCGCCGCACCTCGTCTCGGTGCTGTTTTTGATGATCGTGGCCGTCGCCGTCGCCGAGGCGGCGCAGGTGGTCGGCGTGCTGCTGGTGTTCGCGCTGATGGTCGGGCCGGCGGCGGCGGCGCTGCGGCTCGCCGCGGGGCTGCGCGCCGGCATCGTATTGTCGGTCGCGCTGGCATTGGCCGAGACCTGGGGCGGTCTCGCACTTTCCTATTGGACCGACTGGCCGACCACGTTCTGGATCGTGCTCTTGAGCTGTCTCGTCTATTTCGTCAGCTGCCTGAAGCGGCCGGGCGCCCTAGCCGGCGGCGCGCCCGCGGTACCCGGCCCGGTCTGAGCCCGTGCCGCGTCCGGGCGGCGGTCAGGCGCGCTGCTCGGGAGGCAATTGCAAGCGGTAGCCGACCCCGGGCTCGGTCAGGATATGGCTCGGCCGGGCCGGATCAGGTTCGAGCTTCTGCCGCAGCCCGCGGATCAGCACCCGCAGATATTGCACCTCGTCGGCCTGCGCCGGCCCCCACACCTCGCGCAGCAGATGGCGGTGGGTCAAGACCTTGCCGGCATGCATGACGAGGTGGCGCAACAGATCGAACTCCTTTGGCGACAATCGGATTTCACCCCCACCGCGGGTCACCTGGCGACGCACCAGATCGACCGCGAGATCGCCCGAAAGAAACACCGGCAGCTCGCCCTGCGCGTGAAACGCGTGGCGCAGCGCTGCGCGCAGCCGCGCCATCAGCTCGGCCATGCCGAACGGCTTGGCGACATAATCGTCGGCCCCGAGATCGAGCGCCTCCACCATCGAGCGCTCGTCATGGCGCGCCGACAAGACGATGATCGGCACCCGCGAGCTCCTGCGGATCTCGCCGATCAGCTCGATGCCGCCGCGATCCGGCAGGCCAAGATCGAGGATAACCAGATCGGGCTTGTCCGCGCCGAGCGCCCGCAAGCCGTCGGCCGCGTTCTCGGCCTCGGCGACGCGATATCCAGCCGCCGCCAGGGTGGTGCGCAGCAGCCGGCGGATCGGCGGCTCGTCATCGACGACGAGCACGGCTGGCGTGTTAGCCATGCGCGCCCTCGCGCTCCTCCCGCCGGTCTGGTGCCGCCACCGGCCGCGCTGAGATCGCCTCCCGCGACGCTATCGGAAACACGATCGTCAGCATGGCACCCGAGCGGTCGCGGCGGTTGCCGGCGCTGATCCGGCCACCCAGCGCCTCGACAAAGCCGCGGCAGATGGCGAGCCCGAGCCCGGTCCCGGCGCGGCGCCGGTCCTGTGCCTCGACCCGGTAGAACTTGTCGAAGACGCGCTCGAGATCGCCCGCCGGGATGCCCGGTCCCTCGTCGCTGATCGTGATCTCGACCATCGCCCCGTCGCGCCGGCCGCTGATCTCGATCCGGCTGCCGTCAGGAGCGTATTTGGCGGCGTTGTCGAGGAGATTGAACAGGACCTGTTCGAACAGCACTGGGTCGAGCCGCAAGGCCGGCAAGTCCGGCTCCATTGCGAGCTCGACATCCCTGCCGGCCAGCACGCTTGCAGCGCGCCGCAAGGCCGCACCAATCATGTCGGCGACATCCACCGGCTCGATCTTTGGCACGACCGCACCGGCTTCGAGCCGGGTCATGTCGAGCAGGTTGGCGACAAACCGGTTCAGCCGCTCGGCCTCGTCCTGCAAGGTGCCGAGCAGCACCTCGCGCTCGCTTGCACCATACTGCTCGGGGTAGCTGCGCAGGCTCGAAACCGCACCCAGGATCGCGGCGAGCGGAGTGCGAAGGTCGTGCGACAGCGATGTCAGCAATGCGCCGCGCAGCCGCTCGGTTTCGGCCAGCATCCGCGCCTCGTCGAGCCCGCGGGCGAGCACGATGCGCTCGATCGCGACCGCCGCCTGGTCGGTGAGCGCGTCGAGCAGGCGCCGCTCCTCCGGGGTCAGCAGCGGGCCCGGCCGCTCGCGATCGACACCGAGCACACCGACCGGACCGCTGCGCGTGCGCAACGGCAGAAACAGGCGCTTGCAGCCGGGCAGCGTATCGGCGTCGCGGCCGGCTGGGCGGTTGTGCTCCCAGCTCCAGCGCGCTGCCGCCATGTCCGCCGCATCGAGCCGGTCTTCGGGCGGGTAGCCCGAGGCGACCTCGATCCCCTCGCCATCATCGGCCGGCATCAAGAGCACGGTGCGCAGCTTCAGCATCGCTGCGATCTGGTGCACGGTCGCCCACAGGAGATCGTCGAGCGCACCGATCCCGACGATCTTGCGGCTGAACGCGTAAAGCTCGGCGGTCGTCTTGGCGCGCGCCCGCGCGCTCATCGCCTGGCGTCGCGTTGCCGCGGTCAGATGGCTGACGATGACCGCCACGATCAGAAAAAAGAACAGCGCGACGACGTTTTCCGGATCACCGATCGAGAAGGTATAGAGCGGCGGCAGAAAGAAGAAGTTGTAGACGAGGACGCTCAAGACGCAGGCGAACAGCGACGGCAGCAACCCCCAGGCGACTGCGGCGGCAAGCACCGCGGTCAGAAACACCAATGCGATGCTCTGCACCGCGACGACCCGGCCGAGCAGCATGCCGACGCCGAGGGCGATCGCGACGCTGGCGGCGCTGCCGAGATAGGGCCCGAGATGGATCGGCTCAGCGGCGGCAGCGCTCGGCACCGACCGGCCCGGAGCCGGCGTCTCGGGCTCAGCCGCTATCACATGCAGGCTGATCTGCCCCGATTTGCGCATCAGCTCGCCGAAGACCGAGGCGCGCACCAGCTCGGTCCAGCCCGAGCGCGCCGGCTTGCCGACGACGATCTCGGTGATGTTGTTGGCGCGGGCGTAAGTCAGGATTTCGTCGGCGACACTGCGTCCCGGCAGCGTGAGCGTCGTGGCGCCGAGCCGCTCGGCCAGACGCAGGTGATCGGCCACCCGGTCGCGTTCGGCATCGCCGCGGCGCGGCGCGTGCGGGGTTTCGACATGGATCGCGGTCCACGGCACGCGCAGCCGATCGGCGGCACGCCGCGCATGGCGGATGAGCCCGGCGGCACCGGCCGAGGCGCCGACGCAAACCAGCATGCGCTCGCTGGCCGGCCACGGTCCGGTGATCGCGTGCTCGCGCATATGCGACAGCAGCTGCTCGTCCACCCGCTGCGCGGTGCGCCGCAGCGCCAGCTCGCGCAATGCCGTCAGATTGCCGGGTGAAAAGAAATGACGGGTGGCGCGCTCGGCCTGCGGCGCGACATAGACCTTGCCCTCGTGCAGGCGCTTGATCAGGTCCTGCGGCGACAGATCGACAATTTCGATATCGTCGGCCTGATCGAGCACGCTGTCCGGCACGGTCTCACGCACCCGGATGCGGGTGATCCGCGCGACGACGTCGTTGAGGCTTTCGACGTGCTGGATGTTCAGCGTCGCGAACACGTCGATGCCGGCCGCGATCAGCTCCTCGGCATCGAGATGGCGCTTGGGGTGGCGGGCGCCCGGCGCGTTGGCATGCGCCAGCTCGTCCACCAGCACCAGCTGCGGACGACGCTTCAGGATCGCATCGAGATCCATCTCCGCCAGCCGGTGGCCGCGGTATTCGACCTCTTGCCGCGGAATGATTTCGAGCCCGTCGAGCAGCGCCTCGGTTTCGGACCGGCCATGCGGCTCGACGATGCCGACCGCGACATCGACCCCCTCGCGCCGCCTGGCTTGCGCCGACAGCAGCATCTCATAAGTCTTGCCGACGCCCGGAGCGGCGCCGAGAAAGATCTTGAGCCGGCCGCGGCCTTCCTGCTGCGCCGCCGCCAGCAGCGCCTCGGGCGCCGGTCTGCCGTTGCGCTCGGACATCGCCCCCATTCTAGCGTGCTTTGCCGGGCGCCCGCGAACCAAAGCTACCGCGCTCGTTTGCACCCTCGGCAGCGGCCCCATGTTATAAGCGGATGGCGAGGGAGGACTGGCGGATGGATGCGATCGACCTCAACTGCGACATGGGCGAAAGCTTTGGCGCCTGGACCATGGGCAGCGACGCGGAAATGCTCGAGATTGTGACCTCGGCCAATATCGCCTGCGGGTTTCATGGCGGCGATCCGCTGGTCATGTTCGAGACGGTCGGCCGCGCCAAAGAGAACGGGGTCGGGATCGGCGCGCATCCGAGCTTCTTTGACGTCTGGGGTTTCGGCCGCCGGCAGATCCAGGGAGAGACGCCAGCCGATATCGAGAAGATCGTCGTCTACCAGATCGGTGCCCTGCAGGCGGTGGCGCGCGCGCTCGGCTACCGCGTCGGCCATGTCAAGGCGCACGGCACGCTGGCCAATCTCGCCGCCGTCGATCGCCCGACCGCGCTGGCGATCGGCCGAGCCATCGCCGCGGTCGATCGCGAGCTGATCTATGTCGTGATGGCCGGCACCGAGCTCGAACATGCCGCGGGTGAACTCGGCCTGCGCATGGCCCGCGAAATCTATGCCGACCGCGCCTATGACGACAGCGGCAACCTCGTCTCGCGCAAATTGCCGGGTGCGGTTTTGCACGACCCCGAAGAGGCGGCCCGGCGCGTCCAGGAAATGGTGCGCGAAGGGGCGATCATCAGCCAGTCGGGCAAGCGCCTGCCGGTCGCGATCGATACCGTCTGCGTGCATGGCGACAATCCGGCGGCGGTGGCCATGGCCGGGCGGGTGCGCGACCGGCTGGAGCAGGCCGGGATCGCGCTCCGGCCGATGGCGCAGCGACAGCGTTAGCCAGCGCGGCTCGCCTCGGCGCGCGATGCGCAGAGAGAGCGCAACCAGCCGATCGGGCTTGACCGCGCCTGCCCTCTGCGCCAGACACGGCCTCCCGACCCGCACCCGGTTCAGCCCCGTGTTCTTCTCGTTCTTCACCGCCTTGCGAGCGGCCAAAATCCCGGTCTCGCTGCGCGAATACCTGACCCTGATGGAGGCGATGCACGAGCGCGTCGCGGCTTTTGCGATCGACGATTTCTACATCCTCGCGCGCACCGCCCTTGTCAAGGACGAGCGCCACCTCGACCGTTTCGACCAAGTGTTCGGGCAATGCTTCAACGGCATCGAGAGTGCTTCCGATCCGAGATCGGAAATCCCCGAGGAGTGGCTGCGCAAGCTCGCCGAGCGACTGCTCACGCCGGAGGAGAAAAAGCTGATCGCCGCGCTGGGCGGCTGGGAACAGCTGATGGAAACGCTGCGCCGGCGGCTCGCCGAGCAGAAGGAGCGGCACCAGGGCGGCGAGAAATGGATCGGCACCGCCGGCACCTCGCCGTTCGGCGCGCATGGCGACAACCCCGAGGGTGTGCGCATCGGCCAGCCCGAGAGCCGCAACCGCAGCGCGGTCAAGGTCTGGGACCGGCGCGAGTTCCGCAACCTCGACGACACGGTCGAGCTCGGCACCCGCAACATCAAGCTCGCGTTGCGGCGGCTGCGCCGGTTCGCGCGCGAGGGTGCCGCCGACGAGCTCGATCTCGACGGCACCGTCAAATCGACCGCGCACAATGCCGGCTGGCTCGAGCTGAAGCTGGTGCCGGAGCGGCACAATACGGTCAAGGTGCTGCTGTTTGTCGATGTCGGCGGCTCGATGGAGGACCACGTCCGGGTCTGCGAGGAATTGTTCTCGGCCGCACGCGCCGAGTTCAAGCACCTCGTCCATTTCTATTTTCACAACTGCGTCTACGATTGGGTCTGGCGCGATTCGCGCCGCCGCCATGTCGAGCAGCTGCCGGTCCTGGAACTCCTTCGCACCTATGACCGCAATTACCGGCTGGTGTTTGTCGGCGATGCCAGCATGAGCCCCTACGAGATCGAGAAGGAGGGCGGCAGTGTCGAGCGCTGGAATGACGAGCCCGGCGCAACCTGGCTGCGCCGCCTCTTCGAAGCCTACCCGCACGCCGCCTGGCTGAACCCGGTGCCGGAGAAATACTGGGCCGCCACCAACAGCATCGGCATGATCCGCGCGATCACCGCCGAGCGCATGTTCCCCTTGACCCTCGACGGCATCGATCGGGCGATGGCCCGCCTCGCACGCCGCGGCTGATCAGCATCCGGCCGGCACCTCAGGCGGCGTTCGTGCTCTGCTCTCGCGGCCGGACATAGGCGAGCGCCGCGTGCTCGGCGCAATAGGGCTTGCCGGGCACTGGACGAGCACCGCAGAAGTGAAAATTCGCGTCGTTCGGATGGCCGTACGGCCACAAGCAGCTCGGCCCGCTGAATTCGAACACATTGGGCCGCGCCGGCGGTTTTGGCGCCGGTTCGCGCCGGGTCATCGCGTTGCGGTGCAGCCGGCCGATAACAGCATTCTTGGTCAGCCCCAGGCGGCGGCCGATCTCGGCCGTCGGCAACCCCTCGTGAAACAATTGGTTCAGCCGCTCGACTCGCTCAGGAGTCCAGGTGACGTCCATTGAATCCCCCGTATTCTGTGGATCAGAGATCCACCCCCACAAAATACGGTACCACTGTTGTGGCGCAGCCGCAATCGATATCTATTAGTAGTGTTCAGTATCGATTGCCCCGGAACCTGGGCAACTAATGGTAGAATATGGCGAGCCATACCGTCGGCGCTGCCGGATCGGTCCAGTCGACGCGATGGCGCCGGTGCGGCGCGATGTCGAGCCAGTCGCCGGGCCGCAGGCTGCGCGGTTCGGGCTCGTCGGCAAAACGCAGCCGCGCGGCACCGGCCAGCAGCAGAACCCATTCGCCCTCCTCCTGGTCGTACCAAAAGGCGGGCGGGCTCACCTGACCCCGCGAGACGATCCGCTCGATGCGCAATCCGGAGCGCGTCAGCAGGGTCGTGACGGCCTCGGCCGCGCGCGCATCGGGGAGCAGCGTCAACAGGTTCATGTCAACGGGTTCATCGCGGCGCCGCGGCAAGCACACCGGCCACGGCCCGCTGCCATCCCTGGTAGCGCTCTTCCCGCTCGGCTTGCGGCATCTGCGGGGCAAAGCGGCGCTCGGACCGCCAGCGCGCAGCCATCGTGTCGGGATCGGGATATATCCCGGCGCCGAGCCCGGCGACATAGCCCGCGCCCCAGGCGGTCGCTTCGACAATCTGCGGGCGCTCGACCGTGGCGGGCAGGATGTCGGCGAGAAACTGCATCGTCCAATCACTGACCGTCATCCCGCCATCGACCCGCAAGGTGTCGAGGGTAATCCCGGCATCGGCGGCCATCGCGGCGACGAGGTCGCGGGTCTGATAGCCGACCGCTTCGAGGCCCGCGCGGACGAGCTCGGCCGGCCCGCACTCGGCGGTGAGCCCATAGAGCGCCGCTCGCGCCTGCGGCACCCAATGGGGTGCCCCGAGACCGGCAAAACCGGGCACAAAATAGACGCGCTGATGGAAATCGGCCCGCGCCGCGAGCGGCCCCGCCTCCGCCGCTGTCGCGATCAGCCCGAGCCGGTCGCGCAGCCATTGCAGCGCGGCACCGGCGACAAACATGCTGCCTTCGAGGGCATAGGCGGTGCGGCCGTGGAGCCGATAGGCGATCGTCGTCAGCAGGCGGTGGCGCGAGGCGACCGGCTCGGGTCCGAGATTGACGAGCGCGAAGGCGCCGGTGCCGTAGGTCGCTTTGATCATGCCCGGTGTGAAGCAGCCCTGGCCGATCAGCGCCGCCTGCTGGTCGCCAGCCAGCGCCGCGACCGGGATCGCCGCACCAAACAGTTCGGGAAGAGCGGTGCCGAAATCGGCGGCCGTATCGCACACCTCGGGCAAGATCGCGCGCGGAACCCCGAACCCGGCGAGGAGCGCTTCGTCCCAGGCGAGGTGGCCGATGTCGAACAGCATTGTGCGCGCGGCGTTGGTGACATCGGTCAGATGACGCCGGCCGCCGGTGAGCCGCCACAGCAGGAAGCTGTCGATCGTGCCAAACGCGATCTCACCCCGCTCGGCGCGCCGCCGCAGCCCCGGCACCGCATCGAGCAGCCAGACGATCTTCGAGGCCGAGAAATACGGGTCGATCACGAGCCCGGTGCGCCGAGCGACGGGCTCGCCCAACCCGTCACGCTGCCAACGCGCGCACAGCTCGGTGGTGCGCCGGTCCTGCCACACGATCGCATTGTGCACGGCGCGGCCAGTGGCGCGCTCCCACAGCACCGTCGTTTCGCGCTGGTTGGCAATGCCGAGCGCGGCGATTGGGCCGTCGGCGGCGGCGGCCGCCTCGCGGCCGGTGGCGATGACGCTCTGCCAGATCTCTTCGGGATCGTGCTCGACCCAGCCGGGCCGCGGGTAGAGCTGCCCGAGCTCGATCTGGGTCCGCGCGCGCACCCGGCCCGCCGCATCGAACAGCATCGCCCGCGTGCTCGTCGTCCCCTGGTCGATCGCCAGGATTTGGGCTCGCGCGCTCATCCCGGGTACCGCCGGCTTTGTTGACGACCAGGGCGCGATTCTATCAAAGGACGCGGACGATGTCGTCGATCACGTGGTGTTGTCCGTCGCACCGCTTGGTTGGCGCCGCCTCCCGGTCGTATGATCAGGAGCCGGCTGAGGTTGGGATTTCTTGATGAGACTGTTTGGGACGGCGGTTGCGCTGCTCCTCCTTTTTGCGCTTGGCCAGGCACCGGCAGCGGCGCAATCCCCAATGCCTGCCTACCGCGTCGGGGTGCTCACGGTCGGCCCCGATCCGACCGACCAGAGCCCGGTCGGCGCCGGCCTGATCCGCGGCTTTGCCCGTCACGGATTGGTTCTTGGCCAGAACCTCGCGTTCGAGCGGCGCGCCGCGCACGGCCAGCTCGACCGCTTGCAGCAGCTTGTCGCCGAGCTGGTCGCGAGCCGGGTCGCGGTCATCGTAACCCAGGGCTACCCGGCGGCCGTCGCCGCCAAACAATATTCGACGCTGCCGGTCGTGGCGGTCCAGGCCGGCGATCCGACCGAAGACGGGCTCGCTGCCAGCTTTGCCCATCCGGGCGGGCGGGTTACCGGCATCTCCGAGATCGCGGCCGAGCTCTCGACCAAGCGGCTGTCGCTGCTCAAAACGGCGGTCCCGAGTGTGCATCGGGTCGCGATGCTATGGAATGCCGACGATCTCGGAATGTCGCTGCGCTACAAGGCGGCCGAGGCTCAGGCCCGTTCCCTCGGTATCGAGGTGCAGTCGCTCGGGGTGCGGGCGCCCAACGATTTCGATACCGCGTTTGCAGCGATGGTGCGTAGGCCACCCGATGCGATCCTGATGGTGAGCGACGTGTTGACCACCTTGAACCGCAAGCGGGTCATCGATTTTGCCGCCGCACACAAATTGCCGGCGATCTTTGAATACGCGTATCTGGTGCGCGACGGTGGGCTGATGTCCTATGGTCCCGATATCGGCGAGATGTTCAACCAGGCCGCCGTGCTCGCTTGGCGCATCCTGGAGGGCACCAGCCCCGCCGACCTGCCGCTCGAGACGCCAACCCGGTTCGTGCTGGCGATCAATCTCACAACCGCGCAAAAGATCGGCCTGACGATGCCGCCGTCGCTGCTGGCCCGCGCTGACACCGTGATCGAATGACAGGAGCCGCGCTGTCGTGCCCGCCGGACCCGATCTCGGCTGCGACTTGAGGGATGCGGCGAGCCCGCGTCGGCGAATTCTGCGGATGGGGCTCGCCCCCAAGCTCGCGCTCGCCTTTGTCGGGCTCGTCAGCTTGGCGCTGCTGGTCAGCGCCGGCCTCAACTGCTGGCTCGGCTTTCGCGAGGCCGAAGCCACCGCGATGCGGATCCAGCAGGAAAAAGCGCGCAACGCCGCCCGGCGGATCGAAGAATTCGTGATCGAGATCGAGGAGCAGCTCGGCTGGACCACCGTGCCACAATGGGACGCGCTGCCGGTCGAGCAGCGCCGCTACGACTTCGTTCGCCTGCTGCGCCAGGTGCCGGCGATCAGCGAATTGACCGAGATCGACGGGTCGGGCAAGGAGGAGCTGAAAGTCTCACGGGTCGACCCCGATGTCGTCGGCAGCGGCGTCGATGACGCGGCCCGGAAGCGCTTTGTCGAAGCCGAGGCGAATGGCGTGTGGTTCGGCCCGGTCTATTTCCGCAACATGTCCGAGCCCTACATGACGGTCGCGGTCGCGCATGCCGGGCGCCACAGCGGGGTGACCGTTGCCGAGGTCGATCTGCGATTTGTGTGGGACGTGATCGAAGGGATGCGGGTCGGGCGCACCGGTTACGCCTATGTCGTCGGCGGGCGCGGCCGGCTGATCGCCCATCCCGATCGGAGCCTCGTTCTGCGCGACACCGACTGGTCGCATCTGCCGCAGGTCGCAGCAGCGCTCGACAGCCTGCGCCGGCATAGCGCGCCGCCGGGTGCGCACACCGAGGCCGGGCCGACCGGGGCGCTGGTCCTGACCGCCTCTGCTCCGGTGCCGCAGCTCGGCTGGGCCGTGTTTGTCGAGCTGCCGCTGCGCGAAGCGCTGGCGCCGGTCTATGCCTCGCTCTATCGCATGGCGGTGCTGCTCGCCATGGGGCTGCTGCTCGCCGCTGGCCTCGGCACCTTGCTGGCGCGCCGCATGGTGGTCCCGATCCGCCGGCTGCAGGACGGGGCCGACCGGCTCGGTTC